>JAQXJZ010000175.1 GCA_029009515.1 bacterium | reverse complement strand
TGCGGAAGCCGTGAGCCGCCTCCTTTCTCTCTGTAGATCCTCTTTTCTACCTCTCTTCTTTCTAACCCCTTTTGCGAGTGGAACCCCCGTTGCTTAGGCTTCGGGGGTTTCACCGCGTCTTGGGAGAATCAAATCCGGAGGTTGGGGTTACAATATAACAGAAAAACTGGAAATTGGCGGGGCCAAAGCCCTCCCCGCCAATTTCTCAGCTTGTCCGGTTGTGGGAATATGAAAAAGGAAACGAGGAAATCTGCATGGAAAGGCATGTACAGGTTCTGATACTGGGGGCTGGCTGTGCCGGGTTGACGGCGGGGATCTATGCCGCCCGGGCGGGGAAGCAGGTGCTGATCCTGGAGCATGCGCTTCCCGGAGGCCAGGCGGCGCTGACGGCGGAAATTGACAATTATCCCGGCCTGCCCGGTATTGACGGGGTGACATTGATGCAGCAAATGGAGCAGCAGGCGAGAAGCTGCGGCGCGGAGCTTCTTTGCACCGGGGTCCGATCCGTGGATCCGGCTTCAAAAACCGTGGAAACGGACCGGGGCTCTGTGACCGGCGATGCCCTGATCCTCGCCACCGGCGCGGTACCCAGGGAGCTGGGCATCCCCGGGGAGGCGGAATTCCGGGGCCGTGGGGTGAGCTACTGCGCCGCCTGTGACGGCTTTTTCTACCGGGGAAAGGACATCTACGTGGTGGGCGGCGGCAACAGTGCGGCGGAGGAAGCGCTGCACCTGGCGGAGCTTGGGAGCAGGGTGCGTCTGCTGGTGCGGAAAAATGCCCTGAAATGTGACCAGGCCATCCGGGAGCGTCTGCTCCGGCATCAGAAAATCGAAGTGTATTACCATCGGGAGCTGGCGGAAATCCGGGGAGAAGAAAGGGTGGAGACGCTTCTGCTTCGGGATTCCGAAACCGGGGAATTGACCCAGGTTCCGGCGGCGGGCTGCGGGGTGTTCATCTTCATCGGCTACCGTCCCGCAGCTGCGCTTTTCGCCGGGAAGCTGGAAATGGATGAAAACGGGTATCTGCTCACGGACGAGCAGCTGCAAACCAGTGTCCCCGGGGTGTTCGCGGCGGGGGATGTGCGGAGGAAGGAGCTGCGGCAGATCGTCACCGCCGTTTCCGATGGGGCAATTGCCGGTGCACAGGCTTGTAAGTTCCTGTCGGATGTGGTATGATGGAG
>JAQXJZ010000174.1 GCA_029009515.1 bacterium | reverse complement strand
TTCCAAGCGGTACGCGGCCTCCATGCTTGCCACCATGGGCGTACAGCCGCCGTATCTCACTTGGCAGGACGGCTGCCTCGGGTGGATCGATCCCACCCGTCCCCCGGCTGCCTCGCCCACCTTCCGGCAGAGGGTGCTCACCATGCGCATCCGTCAGGCCGCAAGGCTTTGCCCCATCGACAGCGGCATCATGCCGTTCTGCCTGCGCATCGTAACCTGCATGAATGCCGCCGAGCGACGGCAGCTCATCAACGATTCGCTGCACATCTGGCCGGCGGCGCTGGCCATCTACTACCGCCACATCGCAGGCCACCCCCCGCTCAGGCTGCATCCGCCCACGCCCTTGCACCAGCAGGGTCTGGCCGTCGCGCTGGACATCATTGAACGCATCGATTCATCAGGAGGGAACCATCCATGAAGATCATCGATTTTGACGCCTATTTCTCCGACGTGCTCAACGACTGGATCGAAAAGAACCAGCACCGCTTCCGCAAGCCCGACGACATGGAAAACGAGGTGCCGGACGTGTACCTGCGCTGGCTCAACACCCCTGCCGACTGGCTGGATGGCGCCGCCCCCGGCAGCTACTTTGACCAGTTTGACAACAGCGCCGAGCTGTGCGAACTGCTGAAGCAGTACATCGCCGAGGGCGTTTCCGTGCCGGATCCCCTGCTGGATCGTCTGGCCGATCTGGCCGACGCTGAGGCGCTGCTCAGCGTGGCGAAGGACAAGTCCGCGCCCGACGAAGCGCGCATGGACTGCATTGAGCTGCTCCGTCAGATTGACTCCACGCTGCCCATGGTGGATTTCATCCGCTGGCAGGTGGAGCGCGACGACGATGCGGACATTCTGGACAACGCTTTGGAAAGCCTGCGCCAAATGGGCCCCGCCGTGTGCAAGCCCGCCAAGATCGCCTTCAACGCTGCCGATGCCGAGGGCAAGGAAGCCCTGCTGGACGTGCTGGCCGACTATCCCGGCGACGAGGACGTGTTCCAGTTTGCGCTGGAGCAGTTCAAGACCCAGAAGGACAAGCGCGGCCTGTTTGCCGGTTATCTGGCCAAGCTGGATGATGACCGTGCGCTGGAGCATTTGCTGGATGTGGCGGAGAGCGACGACGTGAGCTACATGGATTTCATCGAGATCCGTTCTGCCATTGAGAGGCTTGGCAGCGAAGCGCCTGTGAAGGATTGGAGCAACGATCCTACGTTCAAGGCGTTCAAGAGGATGCAGCCGGTGGCGCATCAGCATCATCACCATTGATTGTTTTGTGCGCAGGTTGCGCTGCGCGTGAGGTTGGTTCTCTTGTCGGTAGAGCCGACGAGGAACAGGAGATGCCTCCGGCGGCCAAGGGGTACAGGGGAAACATCGAGGTTTCCCCTATACCCCTTGGATCCCCTGACCCTTTCTCCGACCAGGGGATACCCCTGGACCCCTGCGAGTTGAGTGTATCTTTCTTTCGGGTTGCTTTTGTTTGTTGAGCGCCTTCTAAGACGCTAAAATCCCATCAACACCAGCTTGACGGCTGACAGTTGATGAGATTTTAGCTGCTTGTGGGGTTGAGAAAGAAAGGTACTGCCGGTACGTTCGTGCACGGGCGCACCTGCGTGTGCGCCCGATGGCGACAGGTAACTTAGTTCATTACCTATGCACCCGAGCTGTAGCCTCGCTTTGCCCTTGGGAAAAGGTGAGGCGGGTCAAACGGCGACTGCCGCTTGATAAGACCTGTTCCGAAATAATTACCCTTCCCGCACACGGGGGTCCAGGGGTTTACCCCTGGTCGTTTAAAGGGGGATAAAGGAGTCCAGAGGATATAAGGGGGGAAATCGAAATCCCCCCTGATCCTCTGGCCCTAGCGGAGCGGGCCCCGACGGCGGCAACTAACAAAGGTCGCAGAGCGTGAATCGGCCGTCAAGCCGCGGCTTTCGCTTACGAGCAACTGGCCACCTCATCACCCGCTACGCGGGAGCTTCCCCTCAAGGGGAAGCCAATGCTGCGGGCCCCGACGTGCGCGCCTAACAAAGGCCGCAAGGCCAGAATCGGCCGTCAATCCGCCACTTGTCTGCGCGAGCAACTGGCCACCTCATCACCCGCTACGCGGGAGCTTCTCCTCAAGGAGAAGCCAATGCTGCGGGCCCCGACGGCGTCAACTAACAAGAGAACCAAGGCGTGAATCGGCCGTCAATCCGCCATCAATTCCACCTCAACTGGAGACCACATGAACGAAACATTCCAACGCCCCGCGAACTACTGGCTGCGGCGCGCCGAAAAGATCAAGCAGAGCGGCGATCTCATCCGCGCCGGTGTTCTGCAGCGGCACGCCCTGCGCGCAGATCCCGCAAGCGACGCGGCCTGTATGGGCTATGCGTTCACACTGCGCCAGCTGTGCTGCTACGAGGCCAGCAGCCGCGAGGCGTTTCATGCCCTCGCGCAAAACCCGGACCGCACCGCGCTGTGCGGACTGATTGGCCAGAACATGCTGGATCTGGGCCTGCGGCAGGAAGGGCTGGACGCCATGAACCTGTACCTGTCCAACCCGCCGGATATCCCGCCCGTGTGGCAGGACGAGGCCTACGACCGCATGGACGAATGCGAGCGCGACGAGCTGCCGCGCCGCAAGGCCAGACTGGAAGGGCTTTTGCACATCGCCGCCCGGCGCGCCGTGACGGGTGATCTGGAAGGCGCAAACCGCGCCCTGCACCGCGCTGGCCGCAAACCCTTTGGCCAGCCCAATGCCCGGCGCGAGCTGATCCGCGCTATGGTGGCGGAGCAGAGCGGCGACAAGGCGCAATGCGTGCAGCACGTGCGCCGCGCCCTTCAGCTGCGCCCGGCCAATGCCCAGCTGGCTGCCTCCTGCGCAAGCCTGCTCTGGTCGGCAGGCCTTCGCCGCGAGGCGCGCACCGCGCTGTGGCAATCCGCCCTTGCGGCGCATACCCCGGCGGATGAGCTGACCGTGTGCCTCATCGCCGATCAGCTTTCCGCCCCCGAAGCCGCGCACGCTATGCTGCGCCGCACGCTGAAATACAGCCCGCACCGCGCGCCCGCCTGTGTGGATATGAGCGCCTGCCTTTTGCGCATGGGTCAGCTGGAAGAGGCGCTGCGCTACGCGCATCTGGCCCGCGAAATCGACCCGGACGACGTGGCCATCGAGGTGTTCTTCACCCGCCTGACCCGGCTTTCCGAGGCCGAGCCCACGGCGGAGGACGTGCGCCGCGCCGCCCCGGGCTTTTCCTACTACGGAGCCATGTCGCAGGCCGAGCTGACGGATTCGCTCGCGCCGCTGATGGAGCTGCTGACCGATGATGCATCGCAGCTGGCGCAGGCCATCATGCAGGACGATCACCTGCGCCGCCGCTTCCTCTATGCGCAGACGCTGCCCATGGACTGGCCCGCCGCGCTGCTTTCTTCCGTTGCGCCGAATCTGGAAAAGGAGCCGCTGGAGGCGCTGCTGCGCGAGGTGCTGCTGCAGTCGCCCAGACAGACGCTTTCCAAGCGGTACGCGGCCTCCATGCTTGCCACCATGGGCGTACAGCCGCCGTATCTCACTTGGCAGGACGGCTGCCTCGGGTGGATCGATCCCACCCGTCCCCCGGCTGCCTCGCCCACCTTCCGGCAGAGGGTGCTCAC
>JAQXJZ010000173.1 GCA_029009515.1 bacterium | reverse complement strand
GGATGGGGCCAACGGTCTTGAGGGTGTCGTTGGTCATTTCATAGAACTCAGCGATCTTGCCGGACTGGGCCAGCAGGATGATGCCAACGATGACGCCGGCGGTCAGAGCGATGATGGGGGTGCCCAGGAAGGCGATGATGCCCACGCTGGCGCCGGCCATGCTCACGGCGCTGGCCAGACCCATCAGGATGATGGGCAGCACGATGGGAGCGAAGCTCATGAAAGCGCTGGGCAGCTTGCCGTAGCTGGCCACCAGCTCTTCGTAGGTCTGCACAGTCTCTTTGTTGGCAGCCAGTTCGTCCCTGGACTTCACGCGCTTACCGATGAACAGGGCGAAGAAGTAACCGGCGATCAGGGGCAGGATGGAGCAGGCAGCGCCGATGCCCATGACCAGCAGGAGGTTGGTCTCCATGCCGATGCCGCCGTACAGGGTGTTGGCAGCAGCGATGGGGCCGGGTGTGGGCGGAATGAAGCAGTGGGTGATGTACAGACCCAGCGCCAGAGCCACGGAGCAGGCAACGCTGGAAGCGCCGGTGCGCTTGACCAGAGCCTTGCGGATGGGGTTCAGGATTACGAAGCCGCTGTCACAGAACACGGGGATGGAAACGATCCAGCCCATGATGATCATGGCAGCTTCGGGGTGCTTCTTGCCCACCAGCTTGACAACCACGTCAGCCATCTTGAGGGCAGCACCGGTCTTTTCCAGGATCACGCCCACCAGCGCGCCCAGAATGATGACGATACCGATGGAGGAGAACGTGCCGGAGAAGCCAGCGCCGATGACGCCGGGGATCTCGGTCAGCTTGATGCCGGCGATGAGTGCGAGAATGAGAGAAACGCCCATGATGGAGAGGAAGGGATGGATCTTCCACTTCGCGATGGCCACAATCATGATGACGATGGCGAGCACGAACGTGATCAGAAGGGGAATACCAGTCATGTCAGTACACCTCCGTATGATTTTGGGGACAACGTATCGCTACAGGCTTTCAGCCTGCAATGCGCACAAAAACAACGCGTATAAGCATATGAATTTACGGCCAGTCGATTACAGACAGTATATCGAAAAGCCGCGAATCCGTCAACATGTTTCAAACGAAATGACTGGAAAACAGGAGGGGTTCATTTCCGTATATAGGTTTGATTTCTGCTGGTTGGCTTGTCGGGCAGCCCCATCACAATCAGTCCTTTTTCGATTGCCGGCCCCAGATAATGTCTGCGCAGTGTCTCCTTGGATTTGAGATGCAGAGCCGTCATGAGCTGCACAGCAGTGTAAGGCACATCGTATTCCATTGCATCCAGCAGCCGGCGTACATATTCCGACAGAGTGGCGTCTTCGGAACCGATTTGTTCCAGCACGCGCTCCATGGTGTGGTCAATCTGCCGGAGCATGAACTCGATGAAGAAATCGCTGTTTCCAGCGCCATGACACGCGGCGATGGACTGGTAGTAATCCTCCTGCCATTCGTGGATCATGCTTTCCAGCGGCACGTACTGAAACACGGGATTCCATGCGTTCAGCAATGCCGTCTGCCAAAGGCGCGCCATACGTCCGTTTCCATCGGAAAAGGGATGAATAAAAACGAATTCATAATGAAAAACGCTGGAAAGAATCAGAGGATGCACCTGTTCACGAGAAGATTTCATCCAGGCAAACAGCTGCTCCATCAGCTGCGGCACCATCTGCGGAGGCGGAGCCATGAAGATACAGACGCCATCGTGGAAGACACCCTCATTTCCGCTACGGAACATGCCTGATTCGGCTACGGTCTGACAAGTCAGCATTCCGTGCAGCTTTTTCAGCTCTTCAATAGAAAAGGGATCAAACGAGCCGATGGCCTCATAGGCCTGATAAGCGTTGAGAACCTCCTGAATTTCCTTTTGGGGCCCAACGACGGTCTTTCCGCTGATGACGCCGCGCACTTCATCCAGCGAAAGAGAATTGGCCTCAATGGCCAATGAAGAATGAATGGAGCGAATGCGGTTGCTGCGGCGCAAGTGTGGTTTTGAGTCAAAGGAACGGTAGCTGCTGATACGGCCAACTTTTTCGGCAATCTGCGCCACAAGCATCAGCATATGGCTGTTAATGGTGAACGGCGGCTGATAGACAGACATCTGACTCCCTCCCTCTCTGATTGCATTATATCTGATCTGCTGGATTTCATCAACATCTTGCGTATTATCTTGCGTATTATCCTGCGTATCAAAAAAACTGCCGCTTCACAAAGCGACAGTCCAAAACACCTTGAGGCCGCCCGAAGGCGGCCTCAATCCACGGGATTCCAAAGGGTGAAACCCTTTGGCGGTGGGTGCAGGGAGGCAGAGCCTCACGCTCCCCGTCACGCCTCCGTCTCCCCAACCCACGCAAACCTCGGGCCGGAATATCCGTCCTTGTCCACGTGCTCGTCCCACATGGAGGCGGGGCGCACCCAGATGCCGCCGTCGCCGTAGAGGGCGCGGTAGACCACCATGGGCTCGAGGGTCTCGGAGTGTTTTGCTACATATAAGAGTTCGTAACGGTTGCCCTTGAAATGGCGGTAGACGCCGGGCTTCAGTTCCGTCATACGCGCTCCTTCTTCCACTGCACAAAGTCGTCGTAGCTGCCTTCGTAGTCCAGGCAGCCGCCCTTGCCCAGCGGGAACTCGATGATGCGGTTGGACACTTCATCGATGAACTGGTGGTCGTGCACGGAGAAGAACAGGTTGCCGGGGTAGGCCTGCAGACCGTTGGACAGCGCGGTGATGCTTTCCAGGTCGAGGTGGTCGGTGGGCTGGTCGAGCAGCAGGGCGTTGGCCTTGGAGAGCATGAGGCGGCTGAGCATGCAGCGCACCTTCTCGCCGCCGGAGAGGACCTTGGCGGGCTTGTACACGTCGTCGCCGCTGAAGAGCATGCGGCCCAGGAAGCCGCGCAGATAGGCCTCGGTGGTGTCGAAGGAGAACTGGCTGAGCCACTCGATCAGGTTGCCCTCGTAGCCCTCGAAGAAGCGGGTGTTGTCCTTGGGGAAGTAGCTCTGGGAGATGGTCACGCCCCACTTGAAGTTGCCCTCGTCGGGGTTCATCTCGCCCACAAGGATGCGCATGAGGGCGGTGATGCCGGCCTCGTTGTCGCCCACGAAGGCGATCTTGTCGCCCTTCTTCACCACGAAGGACACGTTGTCCAGCACCTTCACGCCGTCGATGGTCTTGCTCAGGCCCTCCACGGTCAGAATATCCTTGCCGGCCTCGCGCTCAGGCTCGAAGCCAACGAAGGGATACTTGCGGCTGGAGGCGGGAATCTGCTCCAGCTGCAGGCTGTCCAGCACCTTCTTGCGGCTGGTGGCCTGACGGGACTTGGACTTGTTGGCGGCGAAGCGGCGGATGAACTCCTGCAGTTCGCGGATCTTTTCTTCGCGCTTCTTGTTCTGGTTGCGCATGAGGGACTGCATCATGGCAGAGGTCTCATACCAGAAGTCGTAGTTGCCGGCGTACATCTTGCAGGCCTGATGGTCCACGTCCACGATGTTGGTGCACACGGCGTTGAGGAAGTGACGGTCGTGGCTGACGACGATGACGATGGCGTTGCAGTCCACCAGGAAGTCCTCCAGCCAGACGGTGCTTTCCACGTCCAGACCGTTGGTGGGCTCGTCCAGCAGGATGATGGAGGGATGGCCGAACAGGGCCTGCGCCAGCAGCACCTTCAGCTTCTGACGGCCGTCGAGGCTTTCCATCTGGTTGTAGTGCAGCTCGGTGGGAATGCCGATGCCGTTGAGCAGCTGCGCGGCCTCGGTCTCAGCGTCCCAGCCGCCCAGCTCGGCAAATTCGCCTTCCAGCTGCGCAGCGCGCTCGCCGTCTTCATCGCTGAAGTCTTCCTTGGCGTACAGGGCGTCCTTTTCCTGCATGATTTCATACAGGCGCTTGTTGCCCATGATGACGGTATCCATGACGGAATACTCGTCGTACTTGAAGTGGTTCTGCTCCAGCACGCTCATGCGGTCTTCCTTGCGCATGGTGACGGTGCCGGTGGTGGGCGGCAGCTCGCCGGAGATGATGCGCAGCAGGGTGGATTTGCCCGCGCCGTTGGCGCCGATGATGCCGTAGCAGTGATCGGGCTGGAAGATGAGATCGACGTGCTTGTAGAGCAGGTCGCCGGCAAACTGAAGGCTGATGTCGTTGAGCTGAAGCATGGTTTACTCCTTTTCTTCGTGTGCGTAGATTTGGTCGTTGAGCTGGTTGATGTTGCCGCAGCCAAGGGTGAGCACCAGGTCGCCCGGCTGCCAGTGGGCGCGCAGATACGCCTCGGTATCGTCAAAGGTGGGGGTGTGAATGGCGTTGACGCCGTGGGCGCGCATGCCCTCCACTACCATCTCGGCCTTGATATCGCCGGGATCCTTTTCGCGCGCGGCGTAGATATCGGTCACAAGGGTGATATCCGCCGCCTCGGTGCAGGTGAGGTAATCGTCAAACAGGCGCTTGACGCGGCTGTAGGTGTGGGGCTGCATGACGGCCCACACGCGGTTGTGCGGCTGCATGACCGCCACGCCCACCGCATTGCGCATCTCGGCGGGGTTGTGGCCGTAGTCGTGGTAGAGCTTTACGCCGTCGATGATGCTGGTCAATTCAAAGCGACGGTGCGCGCCCTTGAAATCGCTCATGGCGCGGCACATTTCCGCCACGTCCGCACCCAGATGGTGCGCGCAGCTCAGCGCGGCCAGCGCGTTGTACACCTGGAAGGCGCCGGGCACCTGCAGCTTCACATGGCCGATCACTTCGCCGTGGAAGGCAAGATCGAACATCGCATGGCCGCATTCGTCAAAGGCCAGGTTCTGCGGCATGTAGTCGCACTGGTTTTCCAGACCAAAGGTGAGGGTCTGGCAGGAGAGCTTGCCCAGCTCTTCCATGATGCGCTTGTCATCGCCGTTGCCGATGGCCGTGCCGTTTTGCGGCAGCAGGCCGAGGAAGCGGCCGAAGGTTTCCTGAATGTGGTCGATATCGCGGTAGAAGTCCAGATGATCCGCGTCGATGTTGAGCACCACGGCCACGGTGGGACGCAGGTGCAGGAAGCTGGCGTTGAACTCGCACGCTTCGGCCAGGAAGGTGCCGCTCTTGCCGATGCGCGTGCTGCCGCCGATGAAATCCAGATTGCCGCCGATGTGGATGGAGGGGTCCATCTCGCACTGCATGAGAATCTGGGAAAGCATGGAGGTGGTGGTGGTTTTGCCGTGCGCGCCGCACACGCCGATGGCCGTTTCAAAGCCTTCCATCAGCTGGCCCAGCAGCGTTGCACGCTCGATATTGGGCAGGCCAAGCCGCTCAATTTCCACGCGCTCGGGGTTGTCCGGCAGGATGGCCACGGTATACACCACCAGATCCGCGCCGTGGATGTTCTCCGGCTTGTGGCCGATGGTGACCGGGATGCCCAGGTCATCGCGCAGGTGGCGGGTGGCATAGGTTTCCAGATTATCCGAACCGGTAATGACGTAGCCCTTCTCCTTGAGCATCTGCGCCAGGCCGCTCATGCTGCTTCCGCCGATGCCGATCATGTGGATGTGCTTGCCCTGATAATCACGAATATGGGGTACGGACATGTTTTTCACCCATTTCCAGTTGGTACGGTCAAATCATTTGCAGATTCAACCAATGATATTATACGCTGGAAAGGGGTGGATAATCAATAGCTGAGCGGCTTTAAGGCTTCATTTTTCAAAAAACGCAAAAAAATTTTCAAATACCTCTTGGCAAACAGGCCGATGTTGTGTATAATATATGTGTTGCCCGTTTGAGGGGAATGCTGATGTAGCTCAGCAGGTAGAGCGCATCCTTGGTAAGGATGAGGTCACCGGTTCAAATCCGGTCATCAGCTCCATAGAAAAACGCTTGATCCGTATGGATTGAGCGTTTTTTTGTTATGTGTGGAAATATGAGCGGAGATGATTTGGCAGTTGATTTGTCAATAATCTGGTCAATTTTTAAAGGAAAAGAGAGCCCCCAACCGCTTGTGCAGAGCGGGTTTGGGGGTTCTTTCATGATGCAATGGATGTGTCAATTTGCTGCTGTTGTTGACGAAGGTGTGCGTCGATTTGGTCAGCCACGCCTTCAAAAGCCACTTCAGGTCTGAGACGCGCATAGTACCGCTCGGTGGTTCGTGTATCGCGGTGACCAAGCATGGCCGAAATGGTTTTCAGCGGAATACCTGCCTCCAGCCATTCTGTTGCGCAGGTGGCGCGAAAGTCGTGGGCTGTGTACCGCCCTTCCTCAAAGCCGATACGTTTGAGGGCGCGTTTGAGCATTTTGGTGAACATCGTGTAGGAAAGAGGACTGCCGTCCGGCCTGTGAAGAATAAACCCGCTCTGTCCATCAGGCTGAAGTGCGTCCAGAAAGGTGCGGGTGAGCGGGATACTACGCAGGCTGTTCTCCGTTTTGGGAAGGCCAACCGTTGGCTGATTGCGTGTCACCCAGCTGACCCCGCGCTGGATTTTCAACTGGCGGTTAGCGTAGTCGATGTCTTCCCACTTGAAGCCGCATACTTCACCGCTGCGTTCGCCGGTATAGGCAAGCAGAGTGATCAGCAGGCGCTCCTGCTCGGGCAAATCCGGCAGCGCCTTGCGGATGATCTGCATGTCCTCGGGAGAGATGGGCTTGTGCGAGTTTTCCTTCCGCCCGCCAACTGTGAGCAACTTCTTTGCCTGGAAGGGATTCTTGTGGATGATTCCCAATTCCAGCGCATACTCCATCACGGGATTCATGATCTTTTTTACCATGTCGATGGTGCTACGTTTCAGTCCCTCTGCTTCCATGCGGTTGTACAGCGTTTGAATATCCGCAACGGTGATTTGGGCAATGGGGATATGGCCGAAAACGGGCAGGATGCGCTTGTTGGCCTGATGCTGGTAGTTGGTTCGGGTGCTCGCGCGGAGCTTCTTCCAAAAGGTTTCCTGATACTCGGCAAAGACATCCCGAAACAGTGGAGAGGGCTTTGCGGCGGGACTCTCCTTCATCTGCTGGTATCGTTGAAAACCATTGAGAAAAGCCTCGCTGACAGTATTGCCCGTAAGCCACAGATCTCCTTCGGGGACATCTACATGGAACCTCTGTCGTTTCGCCATGTTGAATGCTCCTTTCATACATGGCGATTGGGATTCCTTGGAGGGTATGCTGTTATCAAGCTGCAGTACAGCCAGCACAGAGGCTGCGCCTTTGGCAACCGCCTCATCCAAAAGCTGGGAAAGACGGTCTTCGGTCTATTCAATTCGGGACACGGTCTGAATCTCCTTTTGTGATCATTATTTTGTCAAGGGAAGGGTGTATTTTGCTGACAGGGGAAATCATTTCAGTGCGATGTTCAGCAGCTGGCTGACGCATTCCTGAGCGAGAGGATTGTTCGGGAGGAGCCCGGCCAGACGGAAAAACGCACGGATTGTCAGGCAAGGCTCCTTCCATCCGTCCAACGTGAACAGCTCTTGATTCTCCTCAATCAAACTGCGAATATCATCAGGATCTTCCTCGAGGATGTATGCTGCGTCCTCTACGGTCAAAAGGTTCATCGGATTTGTGAGAATCAACTCTTTTGCCATAGAGACAATATTGAGCATTCGAGTGCGTACGTTAATGAAGTGCTGGCGTAGCTCCTCGTCGTGGAATTCTTCTTCGGTAATACAAGCAAAACGATCGATGTAGTCGGCGGCAACGGTATTCATATTGTAATCTCCTTTTTGTAGAGCGGCATGCTGCTTGTGTTCTTTACCGCATCTGGCATGATGTGTGAAGTTCAACCTCTCCGAACAGATGCCGCCATGTTTGTATTTTTTCATTTGGGAAGGGTGGAAGGGACAGGGGTAGTGATCCAGTCTGTCCCCTCAGTATACTCTCTTTTCCTTTTAAGGATTTTCCTCTAGAGCCCTTGATTTATAAAGGTTTCAGCTCGCTTTGTGGGAGCCGGATTCCCCAAGCCAGTCGTTCAGCAGCCTGCGCATCCGTCTGGAAGGAAGATACAGATCCACCGGCTCATCATTGCGGATCGCGCTTCTCCAGACCCATTGCAGAAGCTGGGACAGCGCAAAGGCATCCTGATCAACGGAAACGCCGTGTTCCTGGAACCACTGGACGACCAACGGATTGTCGTAGACGTTGATGAGATAGGCCAGGTGATGGCGGTTGCTGTATTCATTCGTTGCCCGGGCATTACAGGGACAGAAGGCGCTGGTATAGTTCTTGACGGTGTACTTCCGTTTGGAACTGGCAAAGCTTGACCACAGGGCATCTGCTGCCGGAGAATACTGCTTACGTTCCAGGTAGTTCCGGGCGTTGTTCATCACAACCCTGTTCTTACCAGTCTTCGGCGTCTGACGGCGGTACCAGCTGGCGCTCAGAGCAGTATCGTCCTCACCCACATCATTGAGTTTGCCCTCGTAAACGGTCTACAACTGTCGGATCCTTGCTTTGGCAGGTGCAAGATCCTGCTCACCCTCGGCAAGTTCCCCGTCCTGAATATGATAGATTTCATAAGGCAAGCTGTGGACATCCAGAAAGCTCTTCATGTGACTGCCGGAGAACAGGAAGGTAAGTACAAAAACATTGGAGAAGGCCTTGAGGATTTTGACCGGGAAGCTCCAGAGGAAGATGCTTTCCTTGTACCACTGAAGTGTGTGGCTGTCCGCCCGTCTCTTCAGGTGAACAAATTCGCCTTTGTAATCGCGGTCAAGCCAGGTCACCTGTCCTTCTTCATCCACGGCAATCTTTTCTGTGTCAAAGATCATTTTGGTGTCCTGCTTCGAAACCGGAATCGGCATCAGCACTTCCAGAACTTCATCCAAAATCAATGTATAGCCGTAGTCTGTAATTGTCTTTTGTATGGTCGGCGGCATCTGCATACGGCTGAAAAGCTCATGAGTGATGGCAATGTTGCGTCCGTCCTGCATCAGCATGTTCAGACTTGCGCTCTTGCTGATTTCTTCCGTTGGCTGCACAAAGTCCAGCGCCGGACATGCGGTTTGGATACGCTCTGCCTCTGCGAGATATGGGGTTACGTACAGAAAGCGTTCTTCCGGATGGGCATTCATATAGGAGATTGCCCAGGTGGTTTTTCCGCTTCCCATGATTGAATCGATGATTTTGATCATAAGCGACCTTTCTTTAAGAATGAGATTTGAGGATATCCACTGGCATGCGGAGGCGCTCTTTGCGTATAGGCGGCAGGAAGGTACAGAATCAGACGAATACGCGTTGGACGACAAGGCAGCATGTCATCTCTCCTTTCTTGCAGTTAATCAGGATTTTGAGGGAATTCGTGAGCTTTGCGCCGATCGGCTTCGGTAGATGTATGTCAAAGCCCCATGGGCGGAGACGCGTGGTCAGACCGCTCTGTGAAGATGTAGCCTCAGCCGGAACTGATGACGATTCGGCAGCGATTGAAACAGACATTGTTGTGAGGCAGGTATGTGTGTTTCCCGAATGAAGCGCAACTTTCAGACGTAAACCTCAAGCCTACATACCCAATGGGAACATTTTTCCTAATTTAATTTCAGCTTAATAAAAATTTAATAATTCACAATGGGACGGACATCAAAAAAGCGCCAGAGCATAAGCTCCAGCGCCATAGAAAATGATATTTTATTGATCTGCTTCCGTTTCTTTCAGCTGCGGCCATTCTGTCAGTCCCATACGAGCCAGCAACGCTTTTTGTGTGTATTGGTTGATGCTTTCGCCTGCTGCCTTGGCAGCTGCTTCCACGGTGGCCTTCTGGCCTTTGGGAATGACGATCCGAAGATTATCATAGTTGTTCTTCATATATTTGTTTACAGCTTTTTGCTGTGCTTTTGTGGCAGGCATACGCATTCCTCCTCCTTGCTTCATTATATAGCAAATTTTATATTTGTACAGATAGAATATCTGGACAGATATTTTTCCTCTTTTTATATTTCAATATCTGTACAGATATATTATTATCATTTGCGTAAGCAAAACCGGTGAACATATGCTCACCAGAAAACAAGAAAGGATGAAAACCATGAGCAACCCCACCTTGGAACCCAAAATCAAAGAGCTTTTGGAACTCAAGCGCATGAAGGAAGAGCTGGAAGCTGAGATCAACGCAATGGAAGACGAAATCAAGCAAGCTATGGGCGATGAAGAAACCCTCTTTGCCGGAGCGTTCAAGGTAAGCTGGAAGCCCTATACCAGCAGCCGCTTCGACAGTGTACGCTTCAGGAAAGATCATGCCGATCTGGCTGCGGCTTACATGAAGCAGAACACTGCCCGCCGCTTCTCCATAAATTAAAAGCCGGAGCACCTACCACAGCACTCCGGCAACACTCCACGCACTCGCTAAAGAAACGGGGAGCACCGTCATTCTACCACACTGGCTGTGTTTCCCGCAACAGAAAGGAAGTACAGAATGGATATCTACAAGGAAGTCACCGACCGAATCATTGCCCAGATGGAAAACGGAATCATCCCCTGGCAAAAACCGTGGGTTGCCGCAGGAAGCTGCATCAGCCACGCAACAGGAAAGCCCTATTCCTTGCTTAATCAGATGATGCTGGGCAAAGCTGGCGAGTATGTCACCTTCAAGCAGTGCCAGCAGGAAGGCGGCAAGGTGAAGAAAGGCGAGAAGGCCAGCATGGTTGTTTTCTGGAAGTGGATCGAGCAGAAGGTCGAGGAGACAGACGAGGTCAAAGAGGTTCCCTTCCTGCGGTACTACAATGTGTTTCACATCGACCAGTGCGAGGGACTGACCGCAAAACACACATTCCGCCTGCCTGCGACTGCCAACGCCGACGAGAAGGCCGAATCCATGATCGCCAGTTATGTCCAGCAAAGCGGCGTCAAACTGATCCATCAGGCAGGTAACCGCGCTTCCTACACTCCCTCCGCCGACACCGTGACACTTCCCTTACTGAAGCAGTTCAGCCAGAATGCTGAGTATTACAGCACCGCATTCCATGAACTGACGCACAGCACAGGCCATGCAAGCCGACTGAACCGCCTCGACAAAACGGCCTTCTTTGGCACAGAAGCCTACAGTAAGGAAGAACTTGTCGCAGAGATCGGTGCGGCAGCGCTGGTGAATCACGCAGGATTAGAAACGGTCAGCAGCTTCCGCAACAGCACGGCCTACATTCAGAATTGGCTGCAGGTGCTGAAGAATGACAAGCGCTTCATCGTCAATGCAGCCGGCAAGGCCGAAAAGGCAGTCGATCTCATTCTTGGGGCGGCGGGTTAATCCCGCTCCCCATACGGAGGGAGAACAGATGAAGGGCGAATACATGTGGAACACTGGCAATGTGCTTGATGAAATGCGGCTGATCGTGGAAGGCGCTGTCGTCCTTTTTGAAGAGGACGCGCTTCCCGTGCAAAGGCTGGCGAAGGAGCATCAGGAGTGGATTGCATCCAACGCCTTCAACACCATCGGCGAAGCACTTTACAGCCTCCGCCAGCACATACGCACACTGCATGAAGCCCATATCAAAGAGGTCATGCGGCAGATTACAACGGATGACGAAGCGTAAAAACAAACAGCTGTTATCGCTGACAACTTTTCAGAGTGCAAAACAGAGCTGAAAGGGGTGAAAAAGGCGGCGTTTCCGTCAAAGAAACCCGCCGCCCCCTTTCGCTAACACGGGAGGAACCATCATGATATACGGATATGCGCGCTGCAGTACGAATGAGGATAAGCAAGACATCAACCGCCAGATCAGAGAGCTGAAGGCGGCTGGTGCGGAAGAGATCATCTTTGAATATGAGCACGGTGACAGCAAGGTGAAGAAACAGCAGGAGGCCATGTTGGAACAGGCACAGGCAGGCGACACCATCATTGTGCTGGAGGTGTCCCGTCTGGCCAGAAGCACCCAGCAGCTGTGCGAGATCATCGACCATGTGAGAGAAAAACACCTGCGACTGATCATCGTGGGCAGCATCACGCTGGATTGCCGAAACGGTCAGGCTGATCCCATGAGCGAGGCATTTTTGCAGATGGCGGGTGTATTCAGTCAGCTGGAGCTTGCTATGATCCGCGCAAGAGTTAGGAGCGGCATGGAGAACGCTAAAGCGAAGGGCAGGAAGATCGGCAGACCTCACACGACGAAGGAGGATATCCCCGCAGTATTCTACAGGCACTATCCCGCTTTCATGGCCGACAAGATCAATCTCACAGAACTGGCACGGCTGTGCAGGCTGAGCCGACCGACGGTGTACAAGTACCTGAAGCTGCTCCAGCAGGCATGACGAACGTAAAAAGCGCAACAAATGATATAGGAGGAAATACCATGACCACGCTCTATGTCAAGCTCATCCGGGAAACTGCCACCGGCCACGAGGAAGTTTTCCGCACAACCAAACCTGACTATCTTCCCAAAGGCTGGGTGTTGGTCAAGGATTTAGAGAGTTTTACCATCGGCGGCGAGCTCCCTATGGTCGGGAGCTTAAAAAGTCAAAGAAAAGATCTTCCTGGGAGTGGTTGGTTCGCTGCGCGGAAACGGAAGCTCCATTGAGAACGTTAGATTCTTAGGTTTCATGACCAATGTCTCATTTTTGCTGAGACAATGTACAAGATTCGTCATTTGGGTCAGCATCGAGTTGGGCTGCACACAGGAAACTGCCGTTCTGAGCAGAGAGACACAAGTCTGAAATGTACAAAAATTGACCTTGCCATACAACCAGGGGCTGCTGATGCATGTTTTTGCTGATCTTGTGGTGAACTTTGGCATATTTTCGACATTGACATTATGATTCAACAACCTCTACAATGAGGTCACATTGAGAGGCCGCTCAAAAAACGTGATAAGGAGTACGAAACCAATGAAGAGAATTTGGAGTTTCCTTCTTGCCCTTGCTCTGCTGCTTTCGTGCACCAGCGTTTCCTTTGCTGAGGAGCGCGTGGAAGAGCTCACCCTGCCCCTGACGGAAGAACCCATCACTCTGTCCTTCCTTCTTCCCTTCAACTCCTCCAACGGTCTGATCAGCTCGTTTGACGAGATGGGCCTGTTCCAGGAGATGGAGAAGCGCACCAACATCAACATTGATCACCTCATCGCTGGTGACTGCGTAACTGAATTCAACCTCATGTGCGCTTCCGGCGATCTGCCTGATATGGCGTTCCTCAAGGCCATCGAGCTGCCTGGCGGCGTGGCCTCCTATGTTGAGGATGGCATGATCATCGGCCTGAACGACCTGATCGAGCAGTACGCGCCCAACATTCGCCGTATGTTCGAAGAACATCCCGAGTGGAAGGAAAAGATGTCTCTGGAAGACGGCACCATCTACGCCATTCCGAAGATCAAGCGCGACCCCATCCTGCTCAACACTCAGGGCCTGCAGGTTCGTTCCGACTGGCTGGAGCGCGTGGGTCTGGAAGTGCCCACCACCATCGATGAGTGGACCGCCGTGCTCAAGGCTTTCAAAGAGCAGGATGCCAACGGCAACGGCGATGTAAACGACGAGATTCCCTTCAGTGGCATCGCATTCTCTGCCCTGGGGCAGGAGCGCAGCTTCGTGGGTATGTTCGCTCTGGGTTTCGGCACCAGCGACACCTTCTATCAGATCGACAACAAGGTCAGCTTCGGTCCCTATGACGAGAAGTTCTACGACGTGCTCAAGACCCTGAACAGCTGGTACGAAGCCGGCTACATTGATCCCGACTACCTGTCCAACGACGCCGACGTGCTGGGTGCCAAGGCCACCAACAACCAGGTCGGTTCCACCGCTCACCACCTCAACCACGGCATGGCCAAGTTCCTGGCTGCCTGGCAGAGCGCCGGTCATCCCGAATACAGCATCGTTGGCGCTCCCTATCCCGTTGCGCCTGACGGCACCATCTACAGCAACGTGGCCATCTCCCAGGTCGGCGTTGTGTCCCTGGTGGTCACCTCCGCCAACAAGCATCCCAAGGAGACCGTCCAGTGGTTTGACTACCTCTTCTCCGACGAAGGCCTGCTGCTGTACAACTACGGCGTCGAAGGCGAGTCCTACACGATGGTCGACGGCGAGCCTCAGTATACTGCTGAGATCACCAACAACCCGCAGGGCCTGGCCGCTTCCAGCGCGCTGTACAAGTACAACATGGGTCTGGGCGACTTCCCCGGCATGCAGATCGACGCCGTGTTCACCAAGACCACCCGCTGGCCGCAGCAGGTTGCCGCTTATGAGACCTTCTCCAGCAGCAAGGCCATGAACCTGCTCAACATCAACCATAACAGCGAAGAGAGCGAGACCATCGGTGAGTACTGGGGCGACATCCAGACCTACTGCATCGAGTCCATCAACAAGTTCATCATGGGCATCGAGCCCCTGAATGAGGAAACCTTCGCTGCCTACCGCGAGACCCTGAAGGACCTGCACATCGAAGAGCTCATCGAGATCAAGCAGGCTGCCTACGATCGTTCCATCTGATTCCATACCCGCAACACCCATGAGGAGGCACAGGCTTTGCCTGTGCCCCCTCCACTTCTGGAAAGCAGGTGTACATCATGCCTAATCAAGCAAAGCTGCTGCACCGGGCGAAGAACCACTTCGTCAACTGCTGGCAGATCTATCTGATGCTGCTGCCGGTGCTTGCCTATTATCTCATTTTCCAGTACGGCCCACTGTACGGCGCACAGATTGCCTTCCGCAAGTTCAGCTTCACGGCAGGCATCACAGGCAGCCGGTGGGTCGGTTTGAAGTATTTTGAGGATTTCTTCAGCTCCATCTACTTCCCCCGGCTCATCCGCAACACCCTGCTCATCAGCATGTACAACCTGATTTTTGGCTTCCCCGTGCCTATTCTGCTGGCGCTTCTTTTCAACGAGGTGCGCAGCAGGAAAATGCAGACGGTTGTGCAGACCTGTACCTATCTGCCCCACTTTATCTCGCTGGTAGTGGTCTGCTCTCTCATCAAGAGCTTTTTTGCAACCAACGGTCTGCTGACTGCGCTTTTGTCCTATGTCGGCTTTCCCGCACACAACTACATGCTGGATCAAAGTGCGTACCGCAGCATCTATGTGCTGTCTGGCATCTGGCAGAATGCCGGATGGGATTCTATCGTATTCTTCGCAGCACTGGCAGCTGTGGACCCGTGCCTATATGAGGTAGCCAAGCTGGACGGCGCGGGTAGGCTGCGCCAGATCTGGAGCATCACACTGCCCTCCATCGCCCCTACGATCATCATCATGCTGATCATCCGTGTTGGCTATATCATGGATCTGGGTTCCGAAAAGACACTGCTTTTGTATAATGCCAGCACCTACGAAACCGGCGACATCATCGCCAGCTACGTCTACCGTAAGGGCTTGGAAGAGATGAACTACAGTTACTCCGTGGCGGTGGACCTGTTCAACTCCGTCATCAACTTCACAATGATCGTTCTTGTGAACATGATCAGCAAACGTGTGACCGATACCAGCTTGTTTTAGGAGGCGACACATAAATGCGTTTTTCCATCATGAAAAGGAAAACAACCGGCGACGTCCTGTTCGAGCTGTTTGTGAGCGTCCTGCTGGCGGTCATTCTGGTGGTCACACTCTATCCCTTCCTTTACGTTGTGTTTGCCTCGTTCAGCGATCCCTACCGCGTTGTGACCGAAGCAGGCCCTATGTTCTGGTTTAAGGGCTTTACAGTGGAAACCTATCTGGATGTGCTGGACACTAAGGACATCTGGACGGGCTTTCGCAACTCCGTGATGTATGTCATCGTGGGCGTGAGCATCAACATCACGCTGACGATTCTGGGCGGCTATGCGCTGTCGCGCAAGCAGCTTAAGATCCGCAATGTGGTAATGCTGGGCATCGTCTTTACCATGATTTTCAAGGGTGGCTTGATTCCCAACTATATTCTCGTCCGGCAGCTGAACATGTATAATACCATTTGGGCGATCGTCCTCCCGTCAGCGATCAACACGATGAATCTGGTTATTATGCGCACTGGTTTTGCTGCGGTTCCTGCGGATCTGGAGGAATCGGCCAAGATTGACGGTGCGAGCGACTTTACCACTTTAACCAAAATTGCGCTGCCGGTGACGGCTTCCACCGTGACCACGCTGATCATGTACTACGCGGTCACCCGCTGGAACGCCTGGTTCTCGGCCTACATCTACATCCGCAACCGTCAGCTACTCCCGCTACAGATCATCCTGCGCGAGATCCTCATTGAGGACAATACTGGCACCATGAAGGATGGCGCCAACGCTGCGGAGGTATACAGAGCCGAAACGTTCAAATACTGCACCATCGTCATCTCCACACTTCCCATCCTGATCGTCTATCCCTTCATCCAGAAGTTCTTTGGCAAGGGTGTTATGGTGGGCGCCATTAAAGGATAATTCACAAGGAGGCGGAAGCCTTGGCTCAGCGCATCAGAAAGTCAAAAGTTTTCCTGTTGATGGTCATCACATACATTGTTGTATTTCTGCTGCCCCTCATTGCGGGGCAGGTGTTTTACATCAATACCAAGGGTGTGCTGACCTCGGAGGTGATCGAGAACAATCTGATGCTCCTGCAGCGCTCGTGCGACGCTATCGAAAGCGATTTGAACACGCTGCAGGACGTGAGCCTGTATATCTCCCAAAACCACAACATCAAAAAGTATCTCTCCAGCGAACTACCTCACAGAGCAGAGGAGCGATTTCTGGCTTTTGATATCATTCAGGATTTCAAATCGCTGTTCAACCGTTTTTCCATGATCGATGAATGTATCCTCTACTGCAAGAACAACATGAGCTTTATCTCCGATACCGCGCTGATTCCCTTTGAATTGTACTGGCAGTACTATCCGCACACCCCTGTGGAAAACGCCGCCGCGTACGCTCGGTATCTGGATGAGTTCAATCGTTACTTCGAGATCCAAGTAGCCAATCTGGAAAACCCATCGGTCCCCAATTCCAGTCCTAACATCCTGATGCTCTCCAGCATTCCGCGCGACAGCGTGCGCAACGGGCTGGGCGTGTTAATCGCCTCTATTTCTCAGGACAGGATCATCTCCAGTCTGGAGGCGGGTTATTCCAGCGCCAAGTTCCTGCTCACGGACAATACCGGCAGCCTGCTGGCCGCCAGCGACGCATACCCCGCCGTGCTGGAGCAGCATGCTTTTCCCGAAAATAGCGGCAGCTTTTCAGCAGCGGACAATGGTCAGAACTACCAGATTTCCTATGTCAAGATTCCCAAATACGGATGGACCGTGGCCTGCGCCGTAGCAGATGATGTATTCCTGCACAAACTGTATCAGACGCAGCATGTGTTCTATATCGTATATGGAATCTGTATCGTTCTGGGCGTGCTGCTGGTGCTGATGATGTCCTATCATCAGTACACGCCCATCGCACGTATCGTGGACAACATCCACGGCATGGGAATGACCCCTGCTGTGCGCAATGAGTACGAGTACATCCGTGGTTCCATCAACACCCTTGCAGAGCAGAAAAAGCAGCTGGAAAACAAGGTGCGGGCCAGCGACAACGAGCGCAGCGTCATGATTGGCCAGATCGCCAAAAGCCGCAAGCACATTCAGGCCAGCCTCATCGTCAGCCTTGCGCACGGCGCCATCCACAGCCAGAATGAAATGCGCTCGCTCCTTTCCTTCTACGGCTTGGTATTTCCCTATCAGCAGTTTCAGGTCGCTATCCTCTTCTTCACAGATGCACCCGAGAACGAAACGCTCGTGTGCGATCTTCTTCGGGAAGGTATCACCCGTGATCTGGCGGAGATGATGGTGTGCAGCGTGCATACCGTCAGCCTTGGCCGCACCGTGATGGTGATGAATGCCAACGAAGGAAAGGTGCTGGAACGCGCTGCGCTGCAGCTGGAACAGACTGTAGAGATGATCAAAGAACGGTTTGCACTGCGCTGTTCGCTGGCCTGCGGCGGCATCCATCAGGAGCTCAACGGCATTGCGCTGTCCTATCAGGAGGCCATAAACAGCGACTACGCCAACGCAAAAAAGGACAGTCAGTCCTACGACTACCGCTGGCGCTGCGAGGAGCTGCTTAGCATGCTGGAGAATGCGCCCGAAGGCGCCCAGCTGCATCAGGTGGTAGAGGATCTGAAGAGCCTGCTGGGCGATGCAGAGCTATCGGCTTATGAGAAGAACAGCCTCATCTACATGATCGCCCGCGTATTCATCCGCCAGTGGGAAACGACGGATGAGCAGAACACAGTTTGCACTGCACAGATGGAACAGTGGAAGCATCTGCTGCTGAACATGAACGACCCTTCAGAGCAGACGCCTGAACATGTGGCACAATTGGTGTATCAGAGTATGCAACTGTGCAGTGCGGCAGAGTCCAGCACAGGCGTCAGTCCTGCGGGCGTGCAGCCAGAGCAGGTGAGTGTGTACATCGAAGAACATATCACAGATCCAATGCTCAGCCAGGCCAGAATTGCCGAGCATTTCCAGGTGTCCCAGTCCAGTCTGTCGCGCATGTTCAAGCGCGAGTTCCAGATGGGCATGAACGATTACATCAACCATGCGCGCGTGGTGCGTAGCTTGCCCTATCTGCTGGATACGTCGCTTTCCATTGCAGAAGTGGCCGAAAAGATCGGCTTCACCAACAGCCATACCCTGATCCGCGTATTCAAAAAGTTTGAAAAAACAACCCCGGGCAAATATCGCATGTCCAATGCGTCAGACCTGGATCAGCCGTCAGAAAAAAATCAGTAAAGGAGGACTCCTTGTGGTTAACAATCGCGTATATGAAACTTTCGAAAGGCCACCGCGTGAGCTGGTGATGGCTTTTGAGGGGATCCCGGTAGCCAATATTGCCGATGAGATGAATCGCCTCTCCTGCCTCGATGCTGGTATGCGTCCCTATAATCACAGGCCGATGCTGGGCGTTGCGCTCACGGTCAAGTCTGTTGCTAACGATAACCTGCTCTTCCACAAGGCCATTTCCATGGCGCAGTGCGGAGACGTGATCGTAGTAGACGGCGAGGGCAGCCTGCAGCATTCCATGTGCGGCGAGTTTATGTATCGCGGCGCGCTGAGCCGCGGTGTGGAGGGCTTCATCGTAGACGGTGCCATCCGCGACTGTGAGGCGCTGGAAAACATGGATTTCTCTGTCTATGCACGCGGCGTGCAGCCCAAGGGACCATATAAAAACGGCCCTGGTGAAATCAACGTACCCGTCAGCGTAGGCGGTGTGACCGTAGAACCCGGCGATATCATCGTGGGCGACTACGACGGCGTGGTGGTCATCAAACCAAAAGATGCGGCCGAACTGGCCAAGCGTGCCCGCAAAAAGTTCGAGGACGAGCAAGCCTCCCTGAGCAAGCCTGTACCCGTGCGCCCGCCGTATTCGCCCGAGCTTAAGCCCATCGGCCCCTGCTTCATCGACCCCGTTCTTGAAGAGAAGGGCGTGGAGATCATTCACGGTTCGTGGAGGGATGACAGATGATCTATGACCGCATGGAAAATCTCTTCAAATACCGTGGCATGCACCCAGGACTGGACAAGGCGATCGAATTTCTTTCAGCCCATTCCCTGAAGGAGCTGCCCTCTGAGCGTACAGAGGTGGACGGCGACAGCGTGTACTTCAGCCGAAGCAACCGTCCGCTGCATGCGCCAAGCAAGCTGCGGTTCGAAAGCCACGGCAAATACATTGATCTGCAGATCGGTGTTGAAAGCGGCGAGAGCATCCGTTATCTGCCTGCTTTGCAGCTTCCGGATTGGGGCGAATGGCAGGGGGATATCCGTTTTGCACCCGCCTGTGAGCCGGGTGTTGTCCTTGAGCTGAAGAAGGAGCATTTTGCCGTCTTTTTCCCGCAGGATGCACACATGCCCGGCATCGGCGAGGGATTTTCCAACAAGATCGTGTTCAAAATCAAGGAATGATTCCTATCAGGAGGGGCAAACGCAATGAAGAGCGATTTTTCCGGATTGATCGTACCAGTGCTGACCCCAGTGGACGAGCAGGGCAGGCTGGATGAGAAGCACTATGTGAAGCTTTTGCACAGGCTGATGGCGCGCGGCGTGGACGGTCTGTTCGTGACCGGCACCACCGGCGAAGCCGCCCAGCTCGCCGATCCGACATGGGAGGCCGCCAATCGCGTGGCCCTTCGTGAGGCGGCCGGAAGCCGGACCAAGGTCTACTGCGGCGCGGTGTTTCCCGGCACGGCCGACACCATCGCCCACATTCATCGTCTGCAGGACATGGGCGCGGAGTACGCCTTTGCCACGCCCACCTTTTACAACACCGACGGCACGCAGGAGCAGGTGCTGCGCCACTATGAACGCATCGTTGCGGCCACGCAGATCAAGCTGATCGTGTATTCCATCGCCTTTACCACCCATGTGGACATCCGCCCGCAGACGTTGTATGAAATTTCGCAGATGGACCGGATGATCGGTGTGAAGGACACGCGCGCGGACTGGCCCAGCCATCTGGAAAACCTGAAGCTGCTCAAGGATACCAAGATGGGCATCGCCTGCGTGATCGAGGCCATGATCGCCTCCAGCCTCTTATCCGGCGCTGACGGCATCGTGACTGCGCTGGCCAACTTTATGCCCGAGTACTACGTGGATGTGCTGAAGGCCGCCCGTGAAAACGACGTGCAGGGTGTGTACCGCGCCTTCGAGGGCATCATGAACCTTGAGCGCGCCATGCGCTGCCCCGGCGGAAACGGCGTGGCGAAGATGAAATATCTGGGCAGCCTGCTGGACGTGTGCGAGCCTTACACATCCATGTCCACGGCGCATGTCACCGAGGAGCAGAAGCAGACCATTCAGGGCACCTGCCGCTACATTCTCAGCGAGATGGAGCGCCTGGGTGTTCCCGCCGAATGGCGCTGACCACATTGCCTGATCCATCCCAACGGGAGAGCTGGACGCATCTCCCGTCTTTGTTTATAATGGAGGCAGCAAAAGGAGGGATCCGCATGAAACCACTAAAGGATTATTCATTCATCAAGGGCGTCAACTACCGCATGCCGGAGAACGACGAGATCACTTTGCGCGAGCTGGGCTATGCCAAAAGGGTGGGCATCAACAGCGTGCGCATCTGGCTGAGCTATCAGAAGTACGAGGAGCAGCCTGAAAACTATATTGCCCGGCTGGTCGGGTTCGTGCACACTTGCCATAGCGTTGGCGTCAGCGTCATGCCCATCCTGTTCAACGGAAACGGGCTGGACCCCGCCATGCTGGAGGAGGATTTCCTGCCCCGCGGCGAAGCCTTTGCCGCCGCCGTGGTGGATGCGCTGAAGGACGAGCCGGGCCTGATCATGTACGACATCATGAACGAGCCGCCCTGCAACCACCTCATCCTTGACGCGCCGAACGACGAGGTGAAAAACGGCTGGTATGAGAAGATCTGGAAGTTTGTGCGTCACTTCTGCGGCTATGTCAAGCAAGCCGACGCAGAGAACGCCATCACGGTCGGCAACTGGCTGGCGGTCGATTTGGAAAGCAGCGCTGATTTGGTGGATGTGCTGTCCTATCACGATTATTCGCCAACCATCGCAGGCGTGAGGGAAATGGCTGAGCTGGCGCTCAGCGTGGCCCGCAAATATGACAAGCCTGTCATTAACAATGAGACCTGCTGTATCGCACGCGCCAATCCTTATGATCAGGTCATTCAGGTGTTGAATGAATACGGTATTCCGTGGTATGTGTTCAACCTGATGATTCAAGGCTACTGGAATGATGTGCACGGTATTTTTTATGCCGACGGCACCGTGCGTGATCCTGCCATCGCTTCGGCCATCGTGGGCTGCTTCCGAAATCGCGATCTGCAAACGATCGTGCCTGAAAAGCCCAACCGTGAGGGCTTGGCTGTGGCCTTGCTGGAAAAACTGAAGCCTTTGCTGGCCGACAACCATACCGATGTGTTTGCCTATCAGGGACCGCGTACGGCAGAAATTCTGGATATATGCGAACAAATGGCCAATCTGCTGGAATGTGGCCAGCTAACCGCCATGCAGATTCCGCCGACCGCCCGTATCAGCGCATGGCGCAAACAGGCTGACCCCAGCCTGTTGGATATCAAGCAGTTCGCTTACCGTCTCGCACAGGAACTGCAGGAAAAGTGCCAGATTTTGTGATCGATGAAGAAGGCGTTTCCTTTCTTGAAAAGCATTTCGAGAAGCACAAACTCATAGCGCTCAAAGATCTGCTGGAAAGCAAGATCACATTAGCTCGCGTTATATTCTCCATAACTTTTCCGCCTCAAAATGACCATGCTCGTCTGCAAAACCTACGGTTTTCGGAAATCTCCAACCGCCAAATCAAGATTTTTGGTAAGGATGAGGTCACCGGTTCAAATCCGGTCATCAGCTCCATAGAAACCGACTTGTGAATGCAAGTCGGTTTTTTGCTGTGTATATAAAGAAAACCACCGGCCTGGCCGGTGGCCATTCAGGCATCCTCTGCGTATCTCCTCCACAGCACCTCATCCAGTACCGTTTTGAGCGCAAAGCAGCGGTGCACGGGAAGGTTCAGCACGGCAGCAGCGGCGCAGCCTCCGCCGCAGACCGGCAGGAAGGGGCAGCTGCGGCATTCGCCGTGCAGGCCGTTTTGCAGAAAAAGGAGGCGCAGCGGGTCATCCGCGCGGAAGGAAGAAAGCGTGCCGGGGGAGCTGGCGTCGCTCAGATCGTGCGAGCAGTGGAGCAGCCTGCCATCAGGGCGGATGGTGAAGCCGCCCGGGCTGCAGGCAAAGCAGCCCATCCGCTTAGGAATCCGCCCGGGCTGCGGAGCGCGGCTCAGTCCGCGCACGCGGATCAGCTCCTGTGCCTTCAGCACCTCGCTCATTACGGCGGCAGGGATCTCTTTGCAGGGCTCATAAAGAGGCACAGGCTGGATGGCAAGCCCGTCCGGCAATGGCGAAAACCGCTCTGCCAGCGCATCCAGCAGCGGTACAAGCGCCTGCGCATCCTGCGCCATGTTCAGCCGCAGCGTCACGCGCAGTCCTTCGCGCAGGCATTGCT
The DNA here is from genome assembly GCA_029009515.1 of bacterium. GTDB lineage: Bacteria > Bacillota > Clostridia > Christensenellales > Aristaeellaceae > Limiplasma. Next base: position 11,338 of record JAQXJZ010000173.1, on the reverse strand, counting down.
CCGCACTGCGGATCACGCGCTGAAAGCTGCCTGATGGGAATCCCTTGATGCGCTCGTGCTCGCCCTCCATACCGTCCAGCGTGATCTGCACATGCTTCAGGCACAGCGCTTCGCGCAGCGGCAGAAAGGTGCTGTCCAGCAGCAGGCCGTTGGTCACCAGCGAGGAGATGTACGAAAGGCCGCTCTCCTGCAGCTTGCGGCAGATGATTTCGGCAGTGCGCGCTTCCAGCGTGGGCTCGCCGCCAAACCATTCCAGCATTGCGCGCTGCGACTGGCATTCCCGGGCCTGCTGCATGATGAACGCAGCCGTTTCCTGCGCCGTCTCGGCCGTCATGCGCATCACGGGTGCATCCTGCTGATAGCAGTAGGCGCAGCGGGCGTTGCATGCGGTGGTGAGCAGAATGCGGAAATGCGGCGTAAGGAGCCTGCGCATCCGCATCAGGCTGCGCATCACTTCCGCGGGTTCATCCGCGCATTCGGTCAGAAAGCCGCCGCGGCTGAGCTGTGCAAGGCGCTCCCCGGTCATTTCGGGCATTTCGCTGCGCAGGAAGGCCTGCTGCTCCGCATCGCTCAGGCGGATCAGCTGATCCGTCCGGCTGTTCCAGAGCAGATGCACGCCGTCCCGGCTGAGGGGATGATCATATACAGACCAGTGAAGCATACCGTTCCCCAATCAAAGGATATAGAGACTGAGCTGCAGACAACAGTTCAGGCCCAGGGGCTCCCGGAGCAGCAGCGAGCGGCCGTACACACAGATTTCCGTACGATCCTCATCGGGATACGTGCTGGTGTAGGCCCACACTTTCTTCCCATCTGCCACCAAGTGGTCATAATGCTCATCTGCACGGAGCTTTGCCACTTTCTTTTCGTATTCCTCGCAGGACATACGGGAAATGCTGCAGCTTTTAGGCGCCATGTAACTGCTCATGTTTCCGCCGTCATAACAGTCGTTTTCGATGCAGCCGTAGTGATAATCGATCTGCACACAGGGCAGCACTTCACAATTGCGATCGAAAGAGAACGGCTTTTCATCCATCCAGACCAGCTCCGTCGCCAGACGGGCAATCCTGAGCATGGCTTCGGTGCGGGCCTGCTGGGCGCTGCCGTCAAAATGGCGCAGAGGCTGCGCAAGCGTGGCGAAGAATTCGTCGCCAAGCTGGGTCAGCTTTTTCATGTCAAACGACATGTTCGCGCAGGAAGGCCTGGTGCCGCGTTTGAGAGAGCGAAGCACGTGTGCGCTGTGCTGCTTCGGCTGCGCAAGCGCCACGCCGCATCCCGGGCAGAAGCGCGCGTTTTCAGGAAGGATCCAGCCGCATTTTTTGCAGATACCCATTATGATTCTCCTTTGAGAAAGCGTTTTTGATGGATCTATTGTACTACACGGGCAGCCCCGGCGGCAATGCTGCAGACGATAAAAAGGAAATTCCGTCCCTTGTGCTGCATCGGGCGGAATGGTACAATGACCCTATCCTGTACTGTACGGAAAGGACGGATCGCCATGGCCATTGTTTTTCATGAACAAAAACGCATTTTCCATCTGACGGATCACACCCATTTCAGCTTCGTTCTGCAGGTCGCGCCCGATCCTGCCACAGGCGATACGCTGTATCACACCTACTGGGGAAAGGCCCTTGCGGATGAGGCGGCGGAGTATCTGCCCAGCCTGCATGCGGTGCCCCTGGCTTCCTTTGACGAAGGCACGCAGTTTCCGCCCTTTGCCTACCCCACCAGCGGCCGCGGAGATTTCCGCCCGGCAGCGCTGCGCGCGGTGGGCGCGGACGGATGCGACTGCGCCCTGCTGCAGTACGAGGGGTATGAAATCCTGCCTGGCAAGCGCAGGCTGCAGGGTCTGCCCGCCTTCTATGCGGAAAGCGACGACGAGGCCGATACGCTTTTGCTTCACATGCGCGATCCCAAAACCGCTCTGAAGGCGACGCTTTGCTTCACGGTGATGAACCGCCTGCATGTGCTCACCCAGAGCGTGCTGCTCTGCAACGAATCGCAGGAGGAGATCGTGCTGCACGATCCTGCCAGCTGCTGCATCACGCTGCCCGGCGCGTACGACATGATCCACCTGCACGGCAAGTGGGCCAAAGAGCGCAGCGTGGAGCGCGTGGCGTCCATGCACGGCATCCGCGAAATCCGCTCCTGCCGCGGCGCCAGCGGACACGAGCACAACCCCTTTGCCATCTTCGCGCCTTCGCAGACGGATGAAAACAGCGGCCTGTGCTACGGGCTCAGCCTGGTCTACAGTGGCAGCCACCGCATGCTGGCGGATGAAAACGCCTACGGCTATCTGCGCGTCATCGGCGGCGTGAGCGAATGCGCGTGGCATCTGGAAAAGGGCGAAAGCTTCCAGACGCCGGAAATGCTCCTGTCCTTCTCGGATCAGGGCTTCAACGGCCTTTCCCATCTGCTGCACGCGGCCGTGCGCACCCGCCTGTGCCGCGGCGAGTGGCGCGACCGCGAGCGCCCGGTGCTGATCAACAACTGGGAAGGCACCTACTTTGATTTCAATGCTGAAAAGCTGCTGGCCATCGCTGAAAAAGCCGCCTCGGCCGGCGTGGAGCTCTTTGTGCTGGACGACGGCTGGTTTGGCCGCCGCAACAGCGATGACTGCTCTCTTGGCGACTGGTATGTGAATGAAGAAAAGCTGCCTGGCGGACTGGCTCCGCTTTCGGACAGCATTCATGCGCTGGGCATGCAGTTTGGCCTGTGGATGGAGCCGGAGATGATCTCGCCGGATTCCGATCTCTACCGCGCGCATCCGGACTGGTGCCTGCATGTGCCCGGCCGTCCGCGCAGCACGCGCAGAAATCAGCTGGTGCTGGACATGAGCCGCGCGGACGTGCAGGATTATGTGATCGACGCCGTCACCCGCGCGCTGGGCAGCGCCCGCATCGAATACGTGAAGTGGGACATGAACCGCAACTTTGCCGAGGCCGGCAGCGCGCTTCTGCCTGCTGACAGGCAGGGCGAGGTGCATCACCGCTACATGCTGGGCCTTTACCGCGTGCTGGAGGAGATCACCTCCCGCTTCCCGCATGTGCTGTTTGAAAGCTGCTCCGGCGGTGGCGGACGGTTTGATCTGGGCATGCTGCACTACATGCCCCAGACCTGGACCAGCGACGATACCGACGCCGTGGAGCGCCTGTTCATCCAGTACGGCACGTCGATGGCCTATCCTCCCTGCGCCATGGGCGCGCATGTGAGCGCTGTGCCCAATCATCAGGTGGGTCGCAAAACCACGCTGAAAATGCGCGGCGATGTGGCGCTGATGGGCGCATTCGGCTACGAGCTGGACCTGACCATGCTGCCCGAAAGCGAGATGCAGGAGATTGCGCAGCAGGTTGCCCGGATGAAGCAGCTGCGCCATCTCACGCTTCGCGGACGCTTCACCCGCCTGTGCTCTCCCTTTGACAGCCCCTTTGCCGCATGGCAGTTTGCCAGCGAGGATCAGGGAGAACTGCTGGTGTGCCTCTTCCGGCGGTATGCATCGGCCAATCCGGAGCATGTGTACATCCGCGTTCCGGACGTGGACGAGCACGCCTGCTACACGGACGACGAAGGCCGCGTGTGGCATGGCGGCGTGCTGAAGCACGTGGGCATCCTGCCCGAATTTGAGCAAAGCGACGCCGCCAGCATGGTGCTTCATCTCACACGTTGCTGACGGCGGCTGGAATTATTCCTTTTGCAGTTTCTCGGCCAGTTCGGTCAGAAAAGCATTCACACGGGCAAAGCTCTCCGGATTCTGGTTTTCAAACAGGGCGTGAATGTGCCGGGCTTCCTGCCCGGTGATGCGCTCCACCGCTTCCGGCGCTTTCTCCGTGGGAAAGCAGCGGAAGGCGTGCGCGGACTGCAGGCTCTTTTCGCGGCGGATGAAGCCTGCGGCCTCCAGCGCCTTGCAGGCACGGGAGGTGCAGCTCTTGTCCAGACTCACCTGCTCGGTGATCTCCTGCTGCGTCACGCCCGGGTTCTGCACAATCATCTCCAGCACAGGAAAGCTGGCGGTGGTCAGCCCGGCCGCTTCAATGGGAGCCGCCCATGCCTTGTGGGACAGGTAGAACAGCCGCCACGCATTGCGTACCAGCTTTTTGTAATCCTTCGACAGTTGATCCAACCTGATCCCTCCTTTGGTTGCCTATCATACAATATTGTACCCGACAATTGCAATCCGAAACAAGGAACACAGAAGCGTTCCTTGTTTTTTTTACTGTTTTGACTTCATCACAGCAGCGCCATCACCTGCGGGCTCAGCTCCTGCAGGAGGGCGATGCACTGCGCGTCGCTGGGCGCGGTGACCAGCACGGCAAAGATCAGCGTGCGGTTTTCGCCGTACAGGATGCCCGCATCGTGGGCGATGTCGCTCAGGCCGCCGGTCTTGTGGGCGGCTTTCTGCGCCGGGTTGGCAAACATCAGAAGCTCCTTGTCATGCTGTCTGAGCAGGATGGGCAGCGCCGTTTGACACTGGAAGGGCGTAAAGATCTCGCCCTTGTGAAGCAGCGTGTACAGGCGCAGCATGTCGGCGGCGCTGGTGCGGTTTTCGTTGCCCTGACGGGCGGCTTCGTAGTCCAGCATGTGGCGGCGCCCACGGTGCAGCCATGCTTTTCTTCCAGAGTGCGGATGATATCGTTCAGAATCATGGGGGATTCGTCTCCCTTACGTTTTTTCTGATTATACCACAAACGAAGCGCTCGCTGGAAGTGGGAGGGCTCCCCTTCATCTACAACAAGATCTACATCAAAGAACTGCTTGAAGCAGGCTGGATTCCTGGCGATGACATGAGCCGCGACGCTCTGCGCACCCATGGCCTTCCGGTGCCCGAATAAAACCGACTTGTGTAAACAGGTCGGTTTTTTCCTTTGGATTGTGCATTGCATTCAATCGCAAAAAATGGTATTTTATGCTGGCAGATTTTTCTCAAGGAGTTGTCCGCCGGATGAAGCCATCAGCGCGTAATCTCACGCCCCTGTACTGCCTGCATCAGGGCGCTGTTTCGTTTGCGTATGCGGGCATTGCCAGCTTTGCCGTGGCCTACCTGATGAGCAAGGGGTTCGATACGGCGCTCATCGGCGTGCTTCTGGCCGCTACCAGCACCCTGTCCTGCGTGCTGCAGCCGCTCATCGGCAGCTATGTGGACCGGCGATCCATGACCATCCTGCCCGGCATGATCCTCGGGTTTCAGGCGGCGGTGTTTGTGTGCCTGGCTGCGGTGGAGGTATTGGTTCTGCCCAGACTGCTGGTGGGCGTGCTGTTCACGGCTGGCTACCTGAGCTATCTGATGGCGCTTTCGCTCAACAATTCGCTCTGCGCGCACTATTCGCGCAACGGCTACCGCATCGATTACGGTATGGGCGCAGGCGTGGGCGCGTTTTCGTTCTCGCTGGGATCGCTGGGCATCGGCTATCTGGTGGGAAGACTGGGCGCCAGCTGGGCCATCATCAGCGCGCTGGCGCTGACGGCGCTGGATATGGTGCTCATCCTGTGCTATCCGCGGCTGCGCCCGGAGGATGAGGTGGTCGCGCGCATGAAGCAGGATGGCGACGTGCAGAGCCTGTCCATCCCGGCCTTCTGTCGCCGCTACCGGCTGCTGATGACCACCATCGCAGGCGCCATGTTCCTGGCGGCCTGCCATTCCATGCTGGAAAACTTCCTCATCCAGATCTTCGGCCGCATCGGCGGAGGCAGCCAGCAGGTGGGCGTGGCGCTGTTCTGGGCGGGCGTGTCGTCTGCGCCGTTTCTGCTTTCGGTGGAAAAGGTGCAGCGCCGCGTGGATGTGGAGGTGCTCCTGCGCCTGTCCGGCCTGTTTTTCATGCTGAAGGCTGTCCTGCTCATTTTTGCACGTTCCATTCCGTCTGTTTATTTCATCTATATGATGCAGACGGTCACCTATGGTTTTTCCTCGCCGCTGCTGTATTACCTGGTGCTCAGACGCGTGGAGCCTGCGGATCTGGCCAAGGGGCAGATGCTGTCCTCGGCGCTGTACACGCTGGGCGGCGGCATGGGCAATTCCGTGGGCGGCGCGGCCATCGAATTTGCAGGGCTCAACGCCATGCTCCTGCTGGTAACGGCCTTTGCGGCCATCGGCGCGGTGATCATCAACTGGACGCTTCATAAAGCGCACAAGAAAGCCTGATTCGTGAGGAATCAGGCTTCAGACCGTTGACTTACTTTGTCAACGGTCTGAGCCTTTGCGTGTGCAAAGGCTTTTTTGCTGTATCAGATTTCCGCGTGTTCGGCCAGCCACTTCGCCACGCCGTCCTCGTCGTTGGAGGCGATCACGCCGGTGGCCACAGCCTTCAGCTCGTCCACCGCGTTTTCAACGGCGTAGCTTTCGTCGGCCAGCTGGAACATGTCAATGTCGTTTTTTCCATCGCCGAACACCACCAGCCTGCCGCAGCCGAGGTGCTCTTTCAGCTGGCGGATGGCGTTGGACTTGGAGGCAGCCAGCGGCATCAGCTCCAGCCACTGCTCGCCGGAATAGAAATCGCGCTGATACACAGCGTGGTACTGCTTCCTGTATTTCTCGTACAGCGGGGCCAGCCTGTCCGGATCGCCGATGCAGGCGAAGTAGAAAATCTCGCCTTCAAACAGCTCTTCTTCCGTTTGCACGGGATGATCGCGCCGGTCGCCCTTGCGCGTGGCCACAAACTCCATCACGCCGCGCGTGGAATGTTCGGGAAAATAGCGGAACTGCTCCACGCCGTTTGCAAAGGTGTAGACGATGGGGTAAACACCGTGGGCGATCAGATCGCGCAGCACGTCTCTGGCCTCATCGCCAAAGAAATTGCTCAGCAGGATTTCGCCTGTTGCGTTGTCAATCACCAGCGCGCCGTTGTATACAATCAGCGGGATGCGGGCGCTGAGGCCCCGGGTTACTTTGGCCGAAGTGGAATACGACCGCGCCGTGGCGTAGGAAAACAGCATGCCCTTCTCCACCAGCGTGTTGATGGTGCGGTTGGTGTAGTCGGACGTTGATTCGGTGCTTCTCAGCAGGGTGCCGTCCAGATCGGACACGTACAGCGTCTTCATTCGCTTTTTACCCTCCTGGCACGTTTTTCTGGTTCATCATACAACGTTATTCTGATGCAAGTCAACATGGAAATCGAAAAAACCGAACGTTTTTTTATAAAAAACGAAAAAATTCCATTTCTCCTATTGCGTTTGCCGGGAAATGCATTATAATGATAAAGGTTGTTTTTCGAGTACCGAAGAATTTCTGGAGGTTATCTATCATGCACAAACTGATCGCTCTGGCCCTGACTCTGATCCTCTGCCTGACTGCCGTGGCCGCCGTGGCCGAAGGCAACCTGGTTATTTATACCCCCAACCCCGATGCTGAGATCCAGTACATCCTCAATCCCTTCATCGAGAAGTACGGCATCGAAGTGGAAATGCTGAGCATGGGCACCGGCGAGTGCTACACCCGTCTGCTGGCTGAGCAGGATGCTCCCATTGCCGACGTGATGTTCGGCGGCGTGGAATCCACCTGGACCCATGACTATCCCGACCTGTTCGCCACCTACGTTGCCAACGGCGATGACAAGCTGCCCGCCGAGTACCAGAATCCCGACGGCATGATCACCAACTACATCCTGGGCGGCTCCTGCGTGATCATCGTCAACGAAGAGCTCGAAAAGGAACTGGGCGTGACCATCAACAGCTACGAAGATCTGCTCAACCCCGCTCTGAAGGGCATGATCGCTTCTGCTGACCCCAACGCTTCCTCCTCTTCCTTCGCTCACCTGTCCAACATCCTGCTGGCCCGCGGCGATGGCGAGAATCCCTATGAATCCGAGGCTGCCTGGAACTACGTTGCCGCTCTGATCGAGCAGCTGGACGGCTCCCTGACCAGCGGTTCCTCCGCCGTGTACAAGGGCGTTGCCAACGGCGAATACGTTGCCGGCCTGTCCTACGAAGTCGGCGTTGCCGGTTTCATTGCCAACGGCGCTGAGGGCGTGCGCGCTGTGTACCCCACCGAAGGCGTTTGCTGGACTCCCGTCGGCTCTGCCATCGTCAACGGCGCCAAGAACATGGACAACGCCAAGCTGTTCATGGATTGGCTGATCTCCGACGAGTGCCAGACCAACATGGCCACCGCTGAGGGCTCCGTGCTGCGCGGCGTGCGCACCGACCTGTTCGTGCCCACCGAGTACATGCCTTCCTTCGACACCCTGAACCTCAAGCAGGAAGACAGCGAGTACACCTCCGGCAACAAGCAGACCATCCTGGACCACTGGAACGACCTGTGGAACAAGTAATCTAATCTGATTTGATATCTCTGCCCGCCTCTTGCGGCTGATGCGCAGGAGGCGGGCATTCCTTGTCCGTACCCCATTTTTTTCACAAGCAAAGGAGCCTGCGAAATCCATGAGCGTTACCATCAAGATCGACCACGCCCACAAGTGCTACGGCAGCAATGTCATTATCGAGGATCTGTCTGTCAACATCCGCGAAGGCGAATTCTTCACCCTGCTGGGTCCCTCCGGCTGCGGCAAGACCACGCTTCTGCGCATGATCGCCGGCTTCAACTCCATCGAGGGCGGCGACTTTTACTTCAATGACACCCGCATCAACGATATTGACCCCAGCAAGCGCCGCATTGGCATGGTGTTTCAGAACTATGCCATCTTCCCGCACCTGAGCGTGCGCGACAACGTGATGTTCGGCCTGAAGAACCAGCCCAAAAAGCTGAGCAAGGCGGACATGCTTGCGCAGACCGAAACCTTCATGAAGCTGATGCACATTGAAGAGTACGCCGACCGCAAGCCCGAGCGCCTGTCCGGCGGCCAGCAGCAGCGCGTGGCGCTGGCCCGTGCGCTGGTCATTCAGCCCGACGTGCTGCTCATGGACGAGCCCCTGTCCAACCTGGACGCCAAGCTGCGCGTGGAAATGCGCGAAACCATCCGCAGCATCCAGCGCAATGTGGGCATCACCACCGTGTACGTCACCCATGACCAGGAAGAGGCCATGGCCGTGTCCGACCGCATTGCGGTCATGAACCTGGGCGAGATTCAGCAGATCGGCACGCCGCAGGCCATCTACCAGCGCCCGGCCAACCTGTTCGTGGCCAGCTTCATCGGCCGCACCAATCTGGTGGACGGCGAGATTGTGATGGAAAACGGCCAGGCCATGCTGCGTACTGCCGGCGGCTACACCGTGGCCATCGACACCCTGCTGCCTGAGGAAGAAAAGAACCAGCCCGTTACCGTGTCCGTGCGTCCTGAGGAATTCATCATTTCCGGCGACGACGAGGGCATTGCCGCCACCGTCAAGTCCAGCACCTTCCTGGGCCTGAACATGCACTACTTCCTGACCCTGGAGGACGGCACCGACGTGCAGGTTATTCAGGAGGCGGAGCTGGACTCCCGCCTGCCCGACGGCGCAAAGATCCGCCTGCGCATGAAGCAGGGCAAGATCAACGTCTTCTGCAAGGACGGCAGCCGCAACCTGGTGCGCGGCGTGACCAACGACAACGTGCCCAAGCAGGAGGCCTGACGACATGAAAGCAACGCGTAAAATGGATACATGGCAGGTCATCTCCTTTGTGATCCTTGCCCTGTACGCCCTGTTCCTGGTGCTGCCGCTGTTCCAGCTGCTGCGCTCCTCCGTTGTCAGCGAGGAAGGCCAGTTCACCTGGGAGTTCTTCCAGCGCTTCTTTGGCCGCGAAACCTACTACGGCACGCTGTTCAACTCCTTCAAGGTGGCCGTGGCGGTCACCGCCAGCTCGCTCATCGTGGGCATTCTGTTTTCCTACTTCTACAGCCTGTTTGATCTCAGGGGCAAGGCCTTCCTGCAGGTGATGGCCATTCTGGCGTGCATGTCCCCGCCCGTCATCGGCGCCTACAGCTGGATTCAGATGTTCGGCCGCGGCGGCATTGTGACCAAGTTTGTGCGCGCCACCTTCGGCTTCCGCATGCCGGATATCTACGGCTTTGGCGGCATTGTGATGGTGATCACCTGCCAGCTGTTCCCGCTGGTGTTCCTCTACATCAACGGCGCGCTGAAGAACATTGACAACTCGCTGATTGAAGCCGCCTCCGGCCTTGGCTGCAGCAGCTTCAAGCGCTTCTTCAAGGTGATCCTGCCCCTGTGCATGCCCACCATTCTGGCTGCTGGCCTCCTGGTGTTCATGCGCGCCTTCGCGGATTTTTCCACCCCGCTTCTGATTGGTAAGGGCTATCAGACCTTCCCGGTGCTCATCTACAACAGCTTTGTGGGCGAGACGTCGCGAAGCCAGAACTTTGCATCGGCGGTCAGCGTGGTTGGCATTGTGGTAACGGCCCTCATCTTCTTTGTGCAGAAGATGGCCAACGCCCGTTTCAACTTCACCATGAACGCCCTGCACTCCATCGAAACCCACAAGCCGCGCCCTCTGGCCAGCATTGTGATGCATGTGTACTGCTACTTGATCGTGCTGGTGGCGATGCTGCCGCAGTTCTTCGTGGCATGGCAGTCCTTCCGCAAGTGCAAGGGCGGCGTGTTCCAGGAGGGCTACAGCCTGCAGAGCTATGCCGAGGCCTTTGACAAGATCCTCAAGCGCAGCCTGCCCAACACCTTCATCATCGGCGTGCTTGCGCTGGTGATGGTCATCTTCCTGGCCATTCTCATCGCCTATCTGGTGGTGCGCCGCTCCAACGCCGTCAACAGCGTCATCGATACCCTTTCCATGGTGCCCTACATCATCCCCGGCGCCGTGGTGGGCATTGCGCTGGTCATCACCTTCAACCGCGGTCCGCTGGTGCTGACCGGTACGGCGGCCATCATGATCATTGCGCTCATCATCCGCCGTCTGCCGTACACCATCCGTTCCTCCGTGGCCATTCTGCAGCAGATTCCGCTGTCCATCGAGGAAGCCGCCATCAGCCTTGGCTGCTCCAAGCTGAAGGCGTTCTTCACCATCACGGTGCCCATGATGGCCAACGGTATCATGTCCGGTGCGATTATCAGCTGGATTACCATCATCACCGAGCTGTCCACCGCCATCATTCTGTACAGTGTGAACACCGAGACGCTGACGCTGACGGTGTACACCTCTGTGGTGCAGGGCAACGACGGCGTTGCGGCGGCGGTGGCGACCATCCTGCTGGTGGTGACCACCATTTCGCTGCTGCTGTTTATGAAGTTCTCCAAGAACAAGGATTTGGCGTTCTAAGATGGAAACCCTCTGTTCCCGATGATGGTTGGGAACAGAGGGTTTTGTGCTTGTACAGCAATTTATTATTTCTGCTTTTGAATTCTGTAGCCTCGCTTTGCCTTTAGGCAAAGGTGAGGCGGGTCAAACGGCGACAGCCGCTTGATAAGGCAAGCACCATCACATTTACATTTATGCACACGG
>JAQXJZ010000172.1 GCA_029009515.1 bacterium | reverse complement strand
CGCATGAACCGCACTGGCGCGGGACTGGCGTCGGTGTGCATCCTGCTTACCATGGTGCTGGTGATGATCTCCTCCACTTCCTGCCTGTACTTCGGCGAGGAAAGCGCCCTGAATTCGCGCTATCCCAGGCAGATCAATCTGGACGTTTTCTATGAGGAACCGCAGATGGCCACGCCCGAGAGCCAGCAGGACATCCGCGAGACAGTTGCGCAGGTTCTGGCGGAAAAGGGTCTTGCGGCGGAAAACACGCTGGACTACCGCTGCTGCTCCATCGACGGCTTGCTGGATGGAACCAGCGTGGAGGTCAACACCCAGAATGCCGTCATTTCCTCTCTGGATCAGATGGGACAGATCAAGTATTTCTGCTTTGTGCCGCTTGCAGATTACAACCGCCTGACAGGCGAAAGTGAAACCCTTGCGCCCGGTGAAGTGCTGATGTACACCATGCGCGAGCCCTACCCGCACGACACGATCTCCTTTAACGCAGCGGGTTCCTACCGCATCAAGCGCCATCTGGATTCCTTTGACGTGAGCGGCGTATCCGCCATGGACGTGGTGGAAACCATCTACCTCATCGTGCCTGATTTGGACGAGAGCATGGAACCTTTCCTTGACCTCACCTATGACCACGGCGGATTGATGCTGGATACGCGCTGGGTGTACGGCTTTGACCCTTTGACCGACGAGAACGGCATTCTGGAACTCTACCAGCAGCTGCGCCATGATCTGAACACATCCGGCCTGCGCATCGAATGCCGCGAAAATGAGCGCGATGACTTTTACGGTACCTTCGGCGGTTTCTTCTTCCTGGGCATTCTGCTGAGTATCGTGTTCCTGTTCGCGGCGGTTCTGATCATCTACTACAAACAGCTCTCCGAAGGCTACGAGGATCAGAGCCGGTTTGAAATCATGCAGAAGGTGGGCATGACCAAACGGGACATTCGCAAGAACATCAACTCCCAGATGCTGGTGGTGTTCTTCCTGCCGCTGCTGCTTTCGGGGCTTCATATGGTATTTGCGTTCCCGATTGTGCAGAAACTTCTGCTGATGTTCAACATGAGCAATGTGAAGCTGTTTGGAATTACCACACTGATCTCCTTTGCGGTCTTTGGTCTGTTCTATGTGATCGTTTACAAATTGACCTCCAATGCCTACTATGGCATCGTGAGCGGAGCGAAGGAGAGACAGGTATGACACGGAACTTGGCTTTTATGACCCGGGAGGAGGCACTGTGAAGCGCGCGGTGTACAGGCTGGTGCTGATGCTGTCTTTTCTGGCACTGGGTCTGCTGGCCATCCCTGCTGCACTCAGCCTGTGCATGATGATGCTGGTCTGGCACGCGGCTGAGACGCTGCTGCGGCGGCTGGTATGACCAACGGGCTTCCGGCTTCCTCCCAAATGCCTCAGCCATGGTTATCCTGCCCATATGTTTTCATACCGCCACCTGATCACACAGGCTGGCGGTATCTGTCCATTTGCAGTGATCTTGTACGGATAAAAGAACAATGCAGCGTTTGATTTTTATCGCTCTGTCGTGATAAACTGATAATCACTTTCAAAGAATGAACGGAGGATGCTGCAATGAATGGAAGTTCCATTCGGATTTTGATTGCAATGATCATTTACATGGCGGCAGTCATCGGTATCGGCCTGTGGTATGCCAGACGTGCCAACAAGAGCAGCGAGGAATATTTCCTTGGCGGACGTTCGCTGGGCCCGTGGGTAACGGCCATGAGCGCCGAAGCCTCGGACATGAGCGGCTGGCTGCTGATGGGTCTGCCGGGCGTTGCGTACTGGTGCGGCCTGGCGGATGCCTTCTGGACGGCGCTGGGTCTGGCTGTGGGCACGTATTTCAACTGGCTGATCGTCAGCAAGCGCCTGCGCCGCTACAGCGTGCGCGCCGGAAACGCCATCACCCTGCCGGAGTTCTTCTCCAACCGTTTCCGCGAGAATAAAAAGGCCATCATGATGATCGCCGCGGCGTTCATCCTCATCTTCTTTACGGTCTATGCGTCCAGCTGCTTCGTCACCTGCGGCAAGCTGTTCTCCACCCTGTTCGGCGTGCCCTATGTGGCCATGATGATCCTTGGCGCGCTGTTCGTGCTGCTCTACACCTTGCTGGGCGGCTTCCTGGCCGAGAGTGCATCGGACTTCATGCAGGCCATTGTGATGATCGTGGCGCTGACGGTGATTGTGGTGCTGGGCACGGCTCAGGCTGGCGGCATCGGCGCTGTGATGGAAAACGCCAGGCAGATTCCCGGTTTCCTGGAGTTCTTCGGTCTGGCCACGCCTGCGCTGGATGAAGCCGGCATGCAGCTGGTGGAAAACGGCGCGCCCGTGTTTGGCGCGGTGAGCGATTACGGCCTGCTCACGGTTTGCTCCATGATGGCGTGGGGCCTTGGCTACTTTGGCATGCCTCAGGTGCTTTTGCGCTTCATGGCCATCCGCCGCGAGGATGAGCTGAACCGCTCCCGCCGCATCGCCATGATCTGGGTCGTCATCTCCCTGGGCGTGGCTGTGTTCATCGGCATTGTGGGCCGTCAGGTGTATCCCACCGCGCACCTCACCAAGTCTGCCGCGGAGAACATCTTCATCACCCTGGCCACCAGTTCTCTGCCGCCGCTGCTGGCGGGCTTTGTGATGGCCGGCATTCTGGCCGCCACCATCTCCTCTTCCGACTCCTACCTGCTCATCGCCGCGTCCGCCTTTGCCAAGAACATCTATCAGGGCGTGTGCAAGAAGGACGCTACCGACAAGCAGGTCATGCTGGTGTCCCGCCTCACGCTGCTGGTGCTGGCGCTCATCGGCGTGGTGATTGCGCTGGACGAAAACAGCGTCATCTTCCAGATTGTGGCCTTCGCGTGGGCCGGTTTCGGCGCCACCTTCGGCCCGCTGATGCTCTTCAGCCTGTTCTGGAAGCGCACCAACCGCGCGGGCGCCATCGCCGGCATGCTCAGCGGCGCTGGCATGGTGTTTTTGTGGAAACTGGTCATCAGCAAGCTGGGCGGAGCCTTCGCCATCTACGAGCTGCTGCCCGCCTTTATCTTCTCCAGCCTCTGCATCGTCGTCGTCTCCCTGCTCACCAAGGCGCCCTCCAAGGAAATCGAGGACGACTTCGAAGCCGTCAGGACCGGCAATCTGTGATTTTCAACGTCTCTGCGCTTCGCAGGGGCGTTTTTCGTGGGGGACGTGGGGTGCCTCCGGCGGCCAAGGGCGCTGCCCTTGGATCCTGCTTAAGGGCTTCGCCCTTAAGAATCCTGTGGATTGAGGCCGTAAAACGGCCTCAAAGGAGGGTTTTATGAGAAAGTGGATTTGTTTGTTGCTGGTTTTGTGTGTGCCCTTTGCTGCGTTTGCGGAGGCGGCGGATGTGCTCAATGCCTTTCTTTCCGGCGACTACAAACAGATTGAAGGCATGCTGAATGAGGAGATGCGCGCGGCCATCGGCGCGGATGCGCTGGCGCAGGGCTGGCAGATGCAGCTTGCGCAGCTGGGCGCGTTTGTAGCGGTGCATGAGGTCAGCGAGCAGGGCGGCGCGCAGGTGCTGACGCTGAAACACGAAAACGGCGCGCAGAACCTGATTGTGGCATACGACGGCGATGGAAAGATTGCCGGGCTGATGCTGCAGCCTGCGGTGATTCCGCAGGAGGACGACCGCGCGCTGCCGGCAAATGCGGCCCGGACGGATGTGCTGCTCTTTGCCGGTACGGAAAAGGAGCTTCGGGCGCAGATCGTTGCGCCGCAGGAGGCGGCTGCGTATGTGGTGCTGGCGCATGGCTCCGGCCCCAGCGACATGGACGAAACCATCGCCGCCAACCGGCCGTTTCGCGATCTGGCATATGATCTCGCTGCTCTGGGCGTGGGTTCCATCCGCTTTGACAAGATCACCTATGCGCACCCTGATTTGCCCTGTGAAACGGTGGAGCAGGAGTACCTTGCGCCCGTCCGGGAGGCGCTGCGCGTGCTGAAGGAGCAGACGGGCGCGGAGGAAGCGTATCTCATCGGGCACAGTCTGGGCGGCATGCTCATGCCGTGGCTGGTGGAGCAGTGCGACTTTGCGGGCGGTGTGGCGCTGGCTGGTACGCCCAGAAAGCTGTGGGAGATTTCGTATCAGCAGAATCTGGATACCATTGCGCTTCTGCCGCCGGAGCAGCAGGGCATGCTCAAAGCGCAGGTGGAGGCGGAGCGCCAGCGCGCGCTTGCTCTGGCCGAAATGTCTGATGAGGAGGCGCGCGGCGCGACGGTGTTTGGCATGAGCGCGGTTTATCTCAGGCACATGGAAGGGCTGGATCAGATCGCCATTGCAAAGGTATTGCAAAAACCCATGCTCTTTTTGTGGGGCGAAAACGATGTGCAGGTGTCCCGCGAGGCGTTTGAGGCCTGGCAGGAGCAGCTGGGTCAGGGCGAATGGTATCAATACGAGGTGCTGCCCGGCCTCAACCATCTGTTCATGCCCTCGGACGGCAGCGCCAATGTGGCCACGGTGATGGCGGAATACAGCATTCCTGCGCGCATGGACAGCCGCGTGGCGCAAATCATCCGCGACTGGCTGGAATGATTTGACGCTTTGTGTGCTGAAATGGTATAATACTATGAATCCGCTGATGCGAAAGGATGAAACGACAATGAAAAAATGGCTGCTGGGACTGCTCATCGCCTGCATGCTGCTGACGGCCTCTGCTGCGCTGGCCGATGAAGTGAGCATCAAGCTCATCGACAGCAAGGCTGACAAGCAGATGGAATGGCTCTCCGGTACGGATTACATCATCGTTGGCGACTACGGCAAGCGCGCGCTGGCCGATCAGGACGGCAACAAGCTCACCCAGTCCATCTACAACTTCTTCTCCGATGTGTATGTGGACCGCGGCATCATCTCCGGCACCGACAGCGACGGTGACTGGGGCGTGATGAACACCGATCTGGAAATCCTTGTGCCCTTTGATTACAAGGAGACCTACATCTTCAACAAGAACTGGGTCATGTGCACGCCGCACAGCTCCAGCGCCAAGCTGGAGTTCTGGAACCTGCGCGACGGCAAGCTGGCCTTTACCATGCTTCCCAAGCAGTACGAAAGCGGCTTCTCGCCTCCCGGCTGCGAGCTGCTTCTGGTGGAGGAGCCCAACGGCAAGGTGCGCGTGTACAACCTGCAGGGCAAGCAGGTGGACACCACCGACAGCCTCTACGGCTATGAGGACGCCAAGGAAGTGAAGGACTACGAAACCTTCAAGCTCTATGACGGCACCTCTACCATGGTGGATCTGGAAGGCAACATGGTCATCGTTCCCGATGACTACGACCAGCTGTCCACCTACGACGGCTGGTTCTTCCGCGCCACGCGCGATGGAAAGACCGGCGTGGTGGACGGCGCGGGCAACGTCATCATCCCCTTCCACAAGGACAACCAGCTGAAGTACACCTCCTACACGCCCGCCCGCCACCCCGGCTTTGTGGGTGGCGGCTACGGCAGCGTAGTGCGCAACGACAAGCTCTACTTCTATGATTTCCATGGCGAGCTGACCGCCAGCTTTGACGACAGCTTCGATGGCGGCAAGTTCTCCACCTCGCACGCGTCCGCCTTCTCCACCAAGAAGGAAGGCAGCGCCGTGATTCTGGCGGCCGACGGCAAGAAGTCCACCGTGAAGTACGACAAGTATTTCCGCGTGGTGGATAACGGCTCCGGCTACTTCTACCTGGGTGTGAACGAGGATTACGACTACGCCCTGTACGACTGGCACGGCAACCAGCTGCTGCCCTACGAGTACAGCGATTTCCTCATTTCCGGCGATGGCTGGTATCTGCTGGCCAAGCGCGATGACAGCAAGTACGCCGAGATGTACGAAATTTCCTACCCCGAAGTGTGGTACGAGATGTACGCCGACGACATGCGCGAGCCGCACGAGGAGTACAAGACCAAGGAGGAGCCCGCTTCTTCTGCTTCTTCTTCCGATCAGCCCTCTCTGTCCGCTCTGGTGAGCGCGCTGGAGAAGGGCGTGCAGGAAGCGGACAGCGCCCAGTCCGGCAAGAAGCAGGGCGGCATCCTCAGCTCCGACACCGCCGTGCGTCCCGGCACGCAGCAGCCTGAGCCCACCAAGTCCACCGGCCTGCTGGTGAGCAACACCGCCACGCCCACGCCCGCGCCTGCGGCTCAGCCCACTCCGGCTCCTGCCGCCGCGCCTGCTGCGCCCGGCGCTGCCAGCGGATTGCTGGAAAGCGCCAAGCTGCTGCTTCAGACCGATGCGGCTGGCAACAGCGCGGCCATCGTGCAGCTGATCAATACCGCTGCTGAAATGCTCAGCGGCACCAACGCCGCCGGCCTGCTGCAGAGCGCAGCCATGCTGGCGCAGACCAACGCGGCCCAGAACGCGGCGGCCATTGTGCAGCTGCTGGATACGGCTGCGGGAATGCAGTGAATCAAAAAACAGATGCCGCCACTTTTTGGGTTCTGTGGCAAATGAAAGAATGGATGGAGAGGAGCGAACGCCTTCCAGCTTCCCCTTGAGGGGAAGCTGGCCCGAAGGGCCTGATGAGGTGGCCAGTTTCTCGTGCGCTCAAGCAACAAAAAAATCCCCGGAGGATTTTCTCTCCGGGGATTCATTGTATCCTTATCGCGGGTTCTGCGTGATCACCACGTCCACGTCCGCGCCGTCGATTTCGTTGCCGAACACATCGCGGCCGTCCTCCGTGTAGCGCGTGATGCGCAGCGTCCATGCGTCCAGCGCCTCCACCTTGAGCAGGCCGGTCTGCAGCACGGCGCTTTGCCTGCGGTGGTTGAGCAGCGCGCCAATCTCACCGCGCAGCTCGTCATCCGCATCGTCCCAGGCCATGGGCGCGCGGTTCCACGGGTCGGCCATGCCGGTCATGCCGATCTCGTCGCCGTAGTAGATGGTGGGCGCACCGGGCAGGGCGCACAGCAGCTTCACGGCCTCCACGTAGCGCTTCTTGGCCATGGCCAGCTCATGCTCGCCCAGGGTGACCTTTCCGGCCTCGGTGCGTTCCATCTGGATGGCGCCGGGGCGGTCGTAGCCGCACATGGCGTTGAGGATGCGCACGCGGTCGTGGCTGCCCAGCAGGTTCATGAGGGCATAGTAGAAGGGGGCGGGGTAGACCTCCTGCTGGTGCAGGATGATGCGGCGCAGCTGGTAGGCATCGATGGTGCCGTTGAAGAAATCGATCACACCGCGGCGCAGGGGATAGTTCAGCACGCTGTCCAGCATATCGCCCAGGCAGTAGCAGCGCGGCACGCCGTAGGCCACCTTGTTGCTGGCGTCCTCCCACACCTCGCCCAGCAGCACGGAATCCTCACGCACGTTCTTGATGGCGGTGCGCATTTCGCGCAGCAGGTCCGCGGGCAGCTCATCGGCCACGTCCAGACGCCAGCCGCACGCGCCCTTCTTCACCCAGTAGGGCAGGATGCCGTTTTCGGGGTTGAGCAGGTAGTGGCGGTAGGCCTTGTTGCTCTTGTCCACGGCGGGCAGGGTGTAGAAGCCCCACCAGCTGTTGTACTTGTGCGGGAATTCAAAGAAGGTGTACCAGTCGGCATAGGGGCTTTCCTTGCTCTGGTAGGCGCCTACGGTATCGTATCGGCCAAAGCGGTTGAAGTACTGGCTGTCCGCGCCGGTGTGGCTGAACACGCCATCCATCATCACGTGCATGCCGCGCTTCTTTGCAGCGGCGGTCAGCGCTTCGAAGGCTTCTTCATCGCCCAGGATGGGGTCGATCTCCTCATAGCTGCCGGTGTCGTAGCGGTGGTTGGTGCGGGCGCGGAACATGGGATTGATGTAGAGCACATTCACGCCCAGCTCTTGCAGGTAGTCCAGCTTCTGCTGGATTCCCTTCAGCGTGCCGCCGAAGAAGTCCAGCGCCATGTTATCGCCGTTTTCAGGGTCGGGGGTGAGGGCGGGTTTCTCATTCCAGTTCTCGTGGAAGGTGGCCTCGGGATGCGCGGCGGCAATCTTGCGCACGCGGCCCTTCTGGCCGTTCTTATCCTTGAAGAAGCGGTCCGGGAAGATCTGATACACAACGCCCTTTTGCAGATATTCCGGGGTCTGGTAGGCAGGGTCGTACACCGTTACCTGATAGCTGGCAGGCTCGACAGGGCTGTATGCGCCCACGCCGCCCAACTGCTCCGGGCCAACGCCGTAGTACGCCACATCGTGTGCGCGGGGAATGATGAAGCTGTACCAGAACAGCATGGGGGAAGAGGGCACGGTGACGGTGGCTTCAAAATGATCGTCGCCCACGGGCTTCATGGGGGTGAGCTGCTCGCTCCCGTCCCACGTGCGCAGCACGACGGTATCGCTTTCGTCGCACCAGAAGCGCACGGTCAGCCTTTCTCCGGCTTTGATGGCGCCCAGAGGCTTGCGGTAGAAGGCGTCGTGCGAATCGTGATAGAGCATAGGGGGAATGTCCTCCGTTCATGTTCTTGCGCTTTGAGGCGCGGCAATGCGTATTGTAACATATGTAAGCGCGGTTGACAAATCAGCCTTCCTGCTGACCGCTTTCCATCAGGAAACGGTCAAAGTCACTTTCGTACAGGCGATCCTGAATGATGCGGTATTTTTCAAATTCGCATTCTGCATAGGCCTTGGCGATTTCTGCGGTGATTCGTCCAGCGTCAGCCAGAATGTCCCGGTCGTCCGCCATCAGGAAGATATCCAGGCGCTTGGCCCAGTCTTCCATCGTCATGGGAATGCGGCGGCGGGCACGGTCCTCGGCCAAATCCAGATAGGCAGATACGATCCGCTGCAGGGAGGCGAGCTCATCCTCTGTCAGGTAGTTTTTGGCCACGCTCACATCGCTTTTCATGATTTTGCCGTCAGGAGCAGCCTTCCAGCTGGTCAGACCCATATGGGGCTTCTGTGCATCTGCGCGTTCGTAGATGACCTCGGCAGCGGTGTGCCCATGCACGGCAAAGTGTATTTTGTTCTGCACCTTGGCAAAAAAGTCCTTGGTTGCGGATGCCGTGCGGTCATAGTCCAGAGCAGTTGCGTAAATATCGGTGATTTTCTGATAAAACCTGCGCTCCGACAGGCGGATTTCGTGGATTTTTTCCAGCTGTTCTTCAAAATACTTGTCCGTCAGCACGGTGCCGCCGTTTTTCAGGCGTTCTTCGTCCATCACCCATCCTTTAATGGTATAGTCCCGGACGATGGCATTGGCCCATTTGCGGAACTGGACGGCACGGTCGTTGTTGACCTTGAACCCGACGGCGATGATCATCTGCAGGTTGTAATGAGCAACGGAACGCGCAACCCTTCGTGTTCCTTCCGTTTGAACGATTCGGAATTTCCGAATGGTTGCGTCAGCTTCCAGCTCACTGTCCAGATAGATTTTTTGAATGTGCTCGTTGATGGTGGAAAGCGCAACATCATACAGCGTAGCCATCATTTTCTGCGTCAGCCAGATGTTTTCATCTTCGTAACGCATCTCGATGCTTTCCTGACTGTCGCCGGTTGAGGCGATAAAGGTCAGATATTCAGCAGCGCTGGAACGGATGGAAACGTCCTTCTTCATTCCGTGTCACCTTCCTGTCTTCGGTTTTTCCATTATAAGAGAAAGTCCTTGGTTTATCAAGGTTTGCATCAAATCCCTTCGCGCAGTTGACAGCCCCCATCAACGATGATAGACTGGATGACAGGGAATGATCGGATTCCATCATTGCTTAAAGGAGAGCCTGCATGGCACTGCTGAATAAAGAAACAGGCGAACTGACGTTTATGGACGGCCTCAGGCTGTCGGCCGGCATGCCCATGGGCGAGCTGGCGCAAAGGCTGGACGGGCGCACGGACGCCATCGTGCGGCTGGAGAGCCACGCCGTGGCCGGTGGCCGGCTGGTGCCGGTGTGTACCGTCACCGGCGGCGCGCTGGAGAGCGTGGCGCTCACCATTTCCTCCGTGGCCAGCCGCCCCATGCGCAAGGCCGAAAGGCAGCGCGCGTTTCTGTTTGCGC
Organism: bacterium; assembly: GCA_029009515.1. Classification (GTDB taxonomy): domain Bacteria; phylum Bacillota; class Clostridia; order Christensenellales; family Aristaeellaceae; genus Limiplasma. The sequence goes on along the minus strand of JAQXJZ010000172.1, from coordinate 910 downwards.
GGCTGGATCTGGAGGATCCCTGCCCGGACACGCTGGACAGCGTGCACATCGCCTGTCCCTTCGGGGAGATGTTTTTATCCACGGATCCCTTCACGGGCCGTGCCGAAGCGCGCATTCTGTATGCCGCGCGCTGATTGTTTGAAGGAGTGACCACCGTATGCAAACGGCGCTTGCGCCCATTTTCAGCGATATGCTGGTCAGGTACCAGCAGACCGCGATCCGCCAGACCGGCCGCCGTCCGGTCACCTACCTGCGTTCGCCCATCGATGACGACCTCATGATGCCCGGCTGCACGCGCCCCGGCTGCGCGTTCTGGCAGCCCATCGCGTGGCCCAAGGGTCAGCCGCGCATCGGCAAGGCGGGCAAGGGGTTTCACCAGAGCATTCTGGATTATCTCACCCTGTGCCAGTTCCTCGAAATCCGTTTCAAGCTGCCGGTGGCGGCGGGATCCAGCCAGCTGAGCTTTTTGTATAACCGCGTGTTTGAAACCCGCAAGAACACCCTCTCCTCGCCGCCCGCGCGTGCGCTGGAGGAGGCGCAGCTGTACCAGCGCGAGCATCCGCAGTGGCCGCTGGGCTACTGCATGGCGGCCACCTGCGATGCGGGCGAGCCCATCCTGCTCATGATTGCGGCCGAGGACGGGCAGGCGTACATCCTGCGCGCCGAGAGCGATGTGCCGCCGCTGTGCCTGAAGCTGGGGCTGGACAGGCTTTTGCCCAAGCTGCAGTTCGTCTACGAGATTTGACCTTTGTGGAAGGAGGCGGTCTCTGTGAGGCTTACCACCCGTCAGACGGGCGTGATCAGCTACGCCGGTCTGGATGAACAGGCCCTGTGGGAAGGGGCGCGCCGTGCCTTTGCGCAGGCCGATCCGCCTGTGCCGGAGCGCTTCCGCAGCTTCCTGCCGGTGTTT
>JAQXJZ010000171.1 GCA_029009515.1 bacterium | reverse complement strand
TGGAAGCTGGAAAACGAGCTGTATCCGCTGGTGGAGCTGTGCTCTCAGGTGCTGAGCGATACGCCTCTGTTCTTCGTCATCAACGGCTACACCACAGGCTTCTGCGCAAGCGTTTTGCGCAACATCGCCGAGCGCTGCCTGTGCCCCAAGTTTGGCGGCAAGGCGGAGGCCGACGAGCTGTGCCTGAAGGTGACTTCTGGCGGCGTGCTGCCCTGCGGCACCACGGCGCGGTGGCTGCCCGATGCCTGAGATCATTTACGAGGATAATCACCTCATCATCGCCGTCAAGCCGCCCAATCAGCTTACGCAGGGCGATGAAACCGGCGATCTGGCGCTGCTGGATGAGCTGAAGGGCTACATCAAAGAGAAGTACAACAAACCCGGCGAAGTGTTTCTCGGACTTGTGCACCGTCTGGATCGCCCGGTTGGCGGTCTGGTGGCCTTTGCGCGCACCAGCAAGGCGGCTTCCCGCCTGAGCGAGCAGCTGCGCAGCCACGCCATGCACCGCGATTATCTGGCTGTCTGTGAAAACGGCGATTCCATGCCGGATTCCGGCACGCTGCACCACTGGCTTTTGAAAGACGAAGCCAGCGGCAATGTGCGTGCCGTGAAGGCCGGAACATCCGGCGCGCAGGAGGCAAAGCTGCACTTTACCGTACTTGCACGCAAGTCTGGAACGGCTTTGGTACATGTAGTGCTGGAGACGGGCCGCAAGCATCAGATCCGCGTGCAGATGCTCGCCTCCGGCCATCCGCTGGTGTACGACATGCGCTACGGCCATGGCGAGCCCGGAAAGAACATCGCCCTCTGGGGCGCGATGCTCACGCTTTCGCATCCCACGCAGAAGCAGCCCATGACCTTTCTTAGCTCCCCGCGCGGCGACGCTTTTGCGCCCTACGCGGATACCATCGACCGCTTTTTGAGCGGGAAGGGAGACACCCATTGAGTACCCCCAATTTTTCCTTTGAGGTATTGAAAACCTGCAAGCAGAGCGGCGCGCGTCTGGGCATTCTGCACACGCCGCACGGCGATATCCACACCCCGGTGTACATGCCCGTGGGCACGCTTGCTACCGTCAAGGCCATGACTCCGCGCGAAATGCTGGAGATCGGCACGGAGATCATGCTCTCCAACACCTATCACCTGCACCTGCGTCCCGGCGAGGATCTGGTGCGTGAAGGCGGCGGACTGCACAAGTTCATGTCCTGGCCCAAGCCCATCCTCACCGACAGCGGCGGATTTCAGGTGTTCTCGCTGGCTGGCATCCGTCAGATCAAGGAGGAGGGCGTCACCTTCCAGAGCCATCTGGACGGCAGCCGTCGTTTCATCTCCCCTGAGGTCAGCATGGACATTCAGCACGCGCTGGGTTCCGACATCATGATGGCCTTTGACGTGTGCACCGCCTATCCGTGCGATCACGCCACGGCCGAGGACGCCATGCACCGCACCCACCGCTGGGCTGCGCGCTGCCAGAAGCACCACACCGACGACACGCAGGTGCTCTTCGGCATCGTGCAGGGCGCGTTCTTCAAGGATCTGCGCATCGAAAGCGCCAAGACCTTGCGCGATATGGACTTCTTTGGCTACGGCATCGGCGGATTGTCCGTGGGCGAGCCCAAGCCCATCATGTACGACATGCTGGAGGCCATCATGCCCCACATGGCCACCGAGAAGCCCCGCTACCTCATGGGCGTCGGTTCCCCCGACTGCCTCATCGAAGGCGCGCTGCGCGGCGTGGACATGTTCGACTGCGTGCTGGCCACCCGCATTGCCCGCAACGGCACCTGCTTTACCACCGACGGCCGACTGGTCATCAAGAACGCCAAGTATGCGCATGACTGGGGTCCCATCGACGACGAGTGCGACTGCTACGCCTGCCGCAACTTCAGCCGTGCCTACATCCGCCACCTGTTCAAGGCGGGCGAAATCACCGGCGCGCGTCTGGCCAGCATCCACAACCTGCGCTTCCTCATCCGCCTGATGGAGAAGGTGCGCAAAGCCATCGAAGAGGATCGCCTGCTGGACTTCCGCAACGAGTTCTACACGCGTTACGACATGACCAAAAACTTTTAATCCGAGGATTCTGCCATGCCCATGTTCGATCACATTGAAGTCTCCGCCGGCGTTGTCCGCAACGCTGAAGGCCGCATCCTCATCTGCCGCCGCAAGGGTGATCTGGAAGGCCTGTGGGAGTTTCCCGGCGGCAAGCGCGAAAAGGGCGAGACCTTCCAGCAGTGCCTGGAACGCGAGCTGATGGAAGAGCTCGAACTGCCCGTCACCGCAGGCGACACCCTCGGCTCCGTCACCCGCCGCGACGGCGACCGCACCATCTGGCTGGTGTTCGTCAGCGCCGAGGTCAAGGGCGACGTCCCTCTCCACCTCCACGTTCACGGCGACGCTGCCTGGGTGCTGCCTTCCGAGTTGGATCAGTACGAGTTCTGTCCGGCGGACGCGGCGTTCCTGAGGAGGAATCCTTTGGAGTAACGAAACGTGGGGCGCTGCCCCACACCCTGCTTAAGGGCTTCGCCCTTAAGAATCCCGTAGATTAGGCTGCCCTAAGGCTATTAAAACTGTTCATTAATCACTTGGCAATTGCGTTTAAAACCACTTTACAATTTAGAAGTTTATTATGAG
>JAQXJZ010000170.1 GCA_029009515.1 bacterium | reverse complement strand
TGAACACAGGAAAATAGAAGTCAACACGCTCTCTTTCCTGACCTCTAACTCCAATCCTCCTGCTTCAGCAGGAGATTTCACCCGTCCCCCGGACGGATTTCACCTGCCGTAGGCAGATTTCACCCGCCGCAGCGGATTTCACTCCGCCTCCGGCGGCTTTTTTCTTTCCGCCTGAACGAATTTTCCTCCTTTTCCCCGTCTATATGGATGAATACGGCAAAAGGGAGGGATGCGCTTGACGATCGAGGAGCTCATCGATCGGTACGGCGACGACATTTTGCGCCTGTGCATCGTGTATCTGGGCGACAGGGCGCTGGCTGAGGATGCATGTCAGGAAACGTTCATCCGCGCATGGCGGCACATGGATTCATTCCGGGGTGAAAGCAACGAAAAAACGTGGCTTTCCAGCATTGCCGTCAATGTCTGCCGCGATATGCTGCGCTCCGGCTGGATGCGTATGCTGCGCAGAAGTCAGCCGGTGGAAACGCTGCTGAATCTCGCCTCTGGCGACATTCCCCGGCCGCCCTCCCCAGTACGCGACGCGGTGCTTCAGCTGCCCGGGCGGTACCGCGAGGTAATCCTGCTGTATTACGATCAGAACATGAACACGCGGGAGATTGCGGAATGTCTGCATTGCTCGCAAAACTCCGTGTCCACAAGGCTGCGCCGGGCAAGAAACCTGCTGCAAAAGGCGCTGGGAGAGGAGGTACTGCCATGACGAAAGCGGAATTCACATCCCGCCTGCATGAGGGCATGACCGCCGTGGAAATGTCCCCCCAGCTGCGGCACAGAGTACTTGCCGCAGCGCAGGGAAAGGAAGAAATCATTATGAAAAAGAAGGCTTGCGCTGTACTGGTATTGGTGCTCCTGATCATTGCTGTGTGCGCCGCGGCCATCGCTGCTGCACAGCGGGCCGGCATTCTGGATTTTGCCGGTCGCTATGTGGGCAGCTATGTGCCGCAGGATGCACAGCAGTACGTCCAGACCGATGTGCTGCACGCCGAAAACGAGATCGTCAGCGTTCGCATCAGCCAACTGTACTACGATGGCCGCATTTCCCGCATGACGGTGGATGTGACCCCCAAAGACCCCAAAACCCTCCTGCTTGGCATGGACATGTCGCCCGATGACCTGTGGCAGAACATGCTGCGGCTGAACGAATGGGACGAGAGCGACACCCGCACCGCCATCGACGTGTACCGTGAGGGCGGATATGAGAACGTGTACTGCGTACAGCCCGCACTGTTCCCCGAAAACGCCGACATCATCGGTGGAAGCGCTGATTACCACCTGAATGAGGACGGTACGCTCACACTGTACGATCAGGTGGAATATGAATCCGCACAGTCTGTGTGCAAGTCGGTGTTCAAGCTGTATCTCACGCCGCTGCAAACGCCGCTTGCTTCCGACAGTCTGCGTCTGCCGGAGGAACAGCTGGTGCTCGAAAAGCCTATCCTGCTGCAGGAAGCACCATCGGAAGGCGCCTATCTCAACACCGAACCAGCTTATTTCCCCAGCGTCGGCGTGCGTGTGGACAGCCTTCGCCTTGAGGTGAAGCCGCAGGACATCCACGCCATCATCGAATACACCGTCACCGACCGCGAAGCCTACAGCCGCACGGATGACGGCCTGTGGTTTGAATTCATCGACCCCGAAAGCACAGCTGATCAGCCCTACGCCCAGCGCCTGCAGTCCGGCCTGACGGGCACAGGCAGCGTCATTCCGCTGGATGGCGATCACGAAACAGCCACACGTTTCCGCCAGACCGAAAGCCTTGGCCGCAATGAGCTGCACGAAAGCTACACCATCCGCGCCTATGAGTGCTGGGAGAAGCAGCGGTTTGAAACGCGGACGGTTGAAGTTTGCAAGGCGAAGTGACAATCCGCACCAAAAAAGCGCTCTCCGCACCCGCAAACGGGGTACAGAGAGCGCTTTGGCTCTTTTTTCAGGCTTTGCCTTTGATGTGACCCAGAACCAGCGCCACAATCAATGCAATGACCAGCACTGCAATGATGGCGTCCAGCACAGGAATGGGCATGCGCAGCTTTTCGTAAAAACGCTCCTTGGCATTCTGCGGGCCTTTGGGTGCGTCGTTGTCATCGCGGGTGACAACCCTGTTTTTCTCGTCCACTGCGCACATCCTCCTTCTCTTACTTCTTGGTCAGGTACTTGCGCAGGTCAAGCGCAACGGCAATGATGATCACCAGGCCCTGCACGATGTAGGTGTAGCTGGTCTCGATGCCCATGAACTGCATGGCGATCTTGAGCAGCTCAAACACCAGCACGCCGATGAGGATGCCGGAGATCTTACCAACGCCGCCGTTGACGGATACGCCGCCGATGGTACAGCCGGCGATGGCTTCCAGCTCGTAGCCCTGAGCGGTGTTCACAGAGGCGCCGCCAGACTTGGCAGCCATCAGGAAGCCGCAAAGGCCGTAGAGGATACCAGCCAGCATGTAGATGAGGATCTTGGTCTTGTTGCAGTTCACGCCCGCAACCTCGGCAGCGCTCTCGTTGCCGCCGATGGCGTACATGTACTTGCCGTGACGGGTCTTGTTGTACAGGAACCACATGAAGATGCCCACAGCCAGCGCGATGAGGAACACGTAGGTGAACATACGGTTGCCCACATAGCCGGTGGCCAGCTTGGTGTAGTCGCGGCGCAGGCCGCCGATGGGCATGGCGCCGGTGTAAACCAGGCAGATGCCGTACACCAGGGTCTGCATGCCCAGGGTGGCGATGAAGGGGGGCACCTTGAACAGGGAGATGATGCTGCCGTTCACAGCGCCGATGAAGCCGCAGACGGCCAGCACGCCAAGCAGCACCACGATGATGGGCAGCTCGCCAATGCCGGGGTAGAACTTATCCGCATAGTCGCCCTTCTGCAGGAAGATGGCGCTGAGGCAGGCGGCAAAGCCAGCCACGCGGCCGGCGGACAGGTCGGTGCCCTTGGTGATCAGACAGCCGGAAACGCCCACAGCGATGATGAAGCGCACGGCGGTGTTGCTGATGAGGTTACGGATGTTGCCGATGGAAAAGAAGTTGGGGCGCGCAATACCCACCGCCAGAGAGATGAGAATGATGCCCACAATGATGATGTTGTCGCGAAGCATGCTCTTGATGTTCGCGGCAGAGAAACGGTTCTTGTTTTCAACCTGAGTCTGCATAGTCACTGCTCCTCCCTATTATGCTCAGGCGGTGGCGCTTTCCTGCGCTGCCGCACGGGTGCTGCCGGTCTCAAACTGAGTGGCCAGCTCCATAATGTTCTCCTGCGTTGCATCCTTGCCATCCACAAAGCCGGTTACGCGGCCTTCGCACATGACCATGATGCGGTCGCTCATGCCGATGAGCTCGCCCATTTCGGAAGAGATCATGATGATCGACTTGCCCTGCCTGGCCAGCTCGGCAATGATGCAGTAGATCTCATACTTGGCGCCCACGTCGATGCCGCGGGTAGGCTCGTCCAGAATGAGAATATCAGGATTGTTGGCCAGCCAGCGGGAGATGAGCACCTTCTGCTGGTTGCCGCCGGAGAGGGACTGAATCTGCGTCTTGGAAGACGGGGTCTTGATGGACAGCTTCTTCACGTTGTCCTGCACGAGCTTTTCAATCTGCCTGTCGTTGAGCATCACGCCGCCCATCAGGTACTTGTCCAGGCTGGCGATGGATACGTTATCCGCAACGGAGAGCACGCCCAGGATACCGGTGGCGCGGCGGTCCTCGGTCAGCAGCGCCACGCCCTTGGTGATGGCGTCGCGCGGACGGGAGATCTTCATCTCCTGGCCCTTAAAGACAACGCTGCCCTTGCTGTGCGCGCGGATGCCGAAGATGCCTTCCATCAGCTCGGTGCGCTGTGCGCCCACCAGGCCTCCAACGCCCAGAATTTCGCCCTTGCGAAGCTGGAAGCTGACGTTACGGAAGGAGCGGGGATGGATGGAGGTAAAGTCCTTCACCTCAAGCACCACTTCGCCGGGCACGTTGTCGCGCGCGGGATAGAGGTTGGTGAGTTCACGGCCGACCATCTGGGTGATGATCTTGTCCGTGGTCAGCTCTTTGGCGTCCCAGGTGCCGATGTACTTGCCATCGCGCATGATGGTTACTTCGTCGCTGATGCGAAGAATTTCGTCCATCTTGTGGCTGATATACACGATGGACACGCCCTTGGCTTTCAGATCTTCAATGATGCGGAACAGGGCCTCAACCTCGTGCGCAGTCAGCGAGGAGGTGGGCTCGTCCAGGATGAGCACTTTGCAGTCGTTGGAAACGGCCTTGGCAATTTCAACCGACTGCATCTGAGACACGCTCAGGCTTCCCAGCTTCTGCTTGGGATCGAAGTTCATGCGAACCTCTTTGAGCACGCGCTCGGTCTCTTCGTACATTTTCTTGTGGTCTACAACGGGGATGAAGCCAAACAGCTTCTTCATGGGGTAGCGGCCAACAAAAATGTTTTCCGCAACAGAACGCTCAGGAATGGGCTGCAATTCCTGATGAACCATGGAAATACCCATTTTCAGAGCGGCGAGGGGGTCAGAAATCGTGACCTTTTGGCCTTCATAAAAGATCTCGCCCTCATTCATCTTGTAGATGCCGAACATGCACTTCATCAGCGTGGATTTGCCGGCGCCGTTTTCGCCCATCAGTGCATGCACGGTACCGGGGCGAAGTTTGAGCTGCGCGTTGTCCAAGGCCTTGACCCCCGGGAAGGTCTTCACAACGCCGCGCATCTCCAGACGGTACTCACTCATAAAGCGGCCTCCTTGGGTTTATCGATCAAATCGAGAAAGGGTGCGTGTGCTTGCGCACACGCACCACGTTATCTTTCCTGCGTGGAAGAATGCATTACTTGCCGGTAACCATCACGTAGTCAACGGTGTAGTTCTTCTCGGGGATCTCGCCAGCGGCAACCTTCACGGCCACGTCGGCAGCGGTGTGAGCCTGGCCCACATGGTCGTTGAGCACGGTGCCGGTCATTTCGCCAGCGTTCACCAGTTCAACAGCCTCAGCCAGAGCGTCCACGCCCAGCAGGTAGATGTCTTCGCCCACAACGCGGCCGGCGTCACGGATGGCCTGCACGGCGCCCAGAGCCATAGCATCGTTGTTGCAGAAGATCACGTCGATTTCGTTGCCGAACTGAGCCAGAGCGGTGGCAGCCAGTTCCTGGCCCTTGGCCTGATCCCAGTCGCCGCGCTGCGCGAACAGCTCGTTCACTTCCAGGCCGGCGTCGGTCAGAGCCTTCACGGAGTACTCGGTGCGGTACTGAGCGTCAACGTTCTCGGGATCGCCGATGATCATGACGTAGTCAACCTTGCCGTTGCCGTTGATGTCGCCCTTGTTTTCGGTGTTCAGCACGATCTGGCCCTGCATGGTGCCGGACTGACGGGCGTCAGCGCCAACGTAGCACACCTTTTCCCAGATGGCCAGGTCGTCGGCGGTGGGCTCACGGTTGATGAACACAACGGGGATGTCGGCGGCGGCAGCCAGGTCGATGACGGTGGCGGCAGCGGTGGACTGAACGAGGTTCACGATCATCACGTCAACGCCCTGGGCGATGAAGGAGTTGATCTGGTTGGTCTGCTCAGCCTGGTCGTTCTTGCCGTCCACGACGGTCACGGTGTGGCCCATGCCGGTCAGGTAGCTTTCCAGCTCGGTGCGGTACAGGGTCATGAAGTTGTCATCGAACTTGTAGATGCACACGCCGATGTTCAGGCCCTCAGCGGTAGCGAAGGAAGCCATGCTCAGAACCATAACCAGAGCCAGAGCGAACGCGAGAAGCTTTTTCATGGGAAATCTCTCCTTTTTTCTATTTCGGCGGGCACTTTTCCATTTCGTGCATCGCCAATATGGGATATTCATTTTCGCATCTGCTGTCAAGAGAAAAACGAAAAACAGAATAAAAAAATAGAGTGTTTTTGTACGTTTTAAAACAAAAACACCAGAAACAGAAGGTAGTTTGTACTTCAAAGGCCTTTCTGTGGTTTGGTTTTTATCCTGGAGGCGATGGTGCGGAAATGCGCACGGCAGAGGCCTGACGCTGCCTGGCTGCCGTGTGGCATGAATGTGTGCAGCTGTGGAGATGAGCCGCGCCACACGTTGGCTTCTCCTTGAGGAGAAGCTGCCCCGGAGGGGCTGATGAGGTGGCCTGTTGCTCGTGCGGGCAAGCTGCTTTTTTTGTTTTTTCTCTTGGGGGTGAGCTGGCGAGGAACAGGAGATGCCTCCGGCGGCCAAGGGGTACAGGGGAAACATCGAGGTTTCCCCTATACCCCTTGGATCCCCTGACCCTTTCTCCGACCAGGGGGAACCCCTGGACCCCTGTGAGTTGTGTGTATCTTTCTT
>JAQXJZ010000169.1 GCA_029009515.1 bacterium | reverse complement strand
CACCGCTCTGACCGTCGTCCAGTAACAAGGGGCTGAGCCCCTTGACCCGCTCTCCGCGCCCTTTGGGCGCGGGGGGCTTCTTTTTTGTCTGTAGTTGCATCTAAGACCGCCGGAGCACATGCGGGTGCTCCGGCTCGCTTGCGTGCAGTTCTATCTTCTTTCTTACAAATGTGACAGGTTTCTTGCTTATGGATTCTGTTGCATGGTATAATTAGGCTACACAACTTTTGCTATGCGCAGAAAGGGTCGTTGGATTTGATCGAGTTCAAGAACGTCAGCAAGACCTACCCCAATGGGGTCAAGGGTTTGAAGAATGTCAACCTCACCATTGAGCAGGGTGAGTTTGTGGCCATCATCGGCCTCTCCGGCGCGGGTAAATCCACCCTCATCCGCACCATCAACCGCATGATCGACATCACCGAGGGTCAGCTCGTTGTGGACGGCGTGGATGTGATGACGCTGCACGGCAAGGCCATGCGCCGCTTCCGCCGCAAGATCGGCATGATCTTCCAGTCCTTCAACCTCGTCACCCGCTCCACCGCCATCAAGAATGTGCTCACCTCCATGGTGCCTGACATGGGCTTTGTGCAGGTGCTGCTGGGTCTGTTCAGCAAGGAGCAGAAGATGAAGGCGCTGGAGGCGCTGGACAAGGTAGGCATTCTGGACAAGGCCTACACCCGCTGCGATCAGCTCTCCGGCGGTCAGCAGCAGCGCGTTGCGCTGGCCCGCACCCTCAACCAGTCGCCCTCCATCATTCTGGCGGACGAGCCCGTTGCCGCGCTGGATCCCGTGACCGCCCATCAGGTCATGAGCGACTTCCGCCGCATCAACGAGGAGATGAACATCTCCGTGCTCATCAACATCCACCATGTGGACCTGGCCCTCAAGTACGCCACCCGCGTCATCGGCATCCGCGCCGGTGAGATCGTGTACGACGGCCCCACCACCGAAGTCACGCAGGAAGTGCTGGACTCCATCTACAACGGCGCTGCCGTTCCGCAGGCGGGTGAATGAGATGGCAAGAATGAAGAAAGAGGGATACCGCGTCCCCCTGTTTGACCGCATCTTCAAGCCCGAGGTCATCACGCTGCCCAACGGCCACACCGTGAGCCGTCCGCGCTCCCGCATGCCGCTCATCATTGGCGTGCTGGTGGCTGTCATCTGGGCCAGCGTACTGCTCACCGGCTTTGATATCGCCATCATCATCCGCCGTGGCCATCAGTTCACCTACATCCTCAACCGCATTTTCCACCCCAATTTTGAATACTTCCCCAAGGTCGTTGGCCCGCTGATGGACACCATCAAGATGTCCATTCTGGGCTCTGTGCTGGGCGCCACCCTTGCCCTGCCCTTTGCCGTGGTGGCCTCCACCAACATCAACAAGAACAACTGGGTGGTTTCCATCTGCCGTTTCCTGCTCAACATCGTGCGCACGCTGCCCACGCTGGTCATTGCCAAGTTTGCCGCGCTGATCTTCGGTCTGGGCACCTTTGCCGGCACGGTGGCCATCACGGTGTTCACCTTCGGCGTGGTTTCCAAGATGATGTACGAAGCCATCGAAACCATCGACATGGGCGCATTTGAAGCCATGGAATCCGCCGGCGGCGACAAGTTCCAGTCCTTCCGCACGGCCTGCTTCCCGCAGATTCTGCCCACCTACCTCAGCTACTGCCTCTACAGCCTGGAAATGAACATCCGCGCCGCGGCCATTCTGGGCTACGTGGGCGCAGGCGGTCTGGGTCTGCTCATCAACGAGCGCATCGGCTGGCGCGACTACGAGGGCCTGGGCATTGTGCTTTTGTCCCTGTTCGTGGTGGTATTCATCATTGAAAACACCAGCCAGTACCTGCGCAAGAAGCTCAGCTGAGGAGGAATGAAGCCATGAAAAAGCAAACAAAAACCTTCCAGCCGGTAAACATTCAGGAAGCGTATGAAGGCCGTCCGCGCCTGTGGTGGATGTACACGCTCATCGTGCTCATCGTGGCCAGCCTGCTCACCTGGAGCGGCACGGCTGTTGAATTTGAGGGCTTTGCCTCCAAGGGCATCGAAGTGGCCAAGGGCGTCGGCAACGGCCTCCTCCATCCCGATACCAAGCTCTTGTTCAATCTGACGGACGAGGGCGTGCCCTATCAGCTGTTCCAGACGGTGGCCATCGCCGTGCTCGGCACGCTGATTGGCGGCGTGCTGGCGGTGCCGTTCAGCTTCCTGGCCAGCGACAAGATTGTGCCCAAGTGGCTGGCGTTCATCACTAACGCCGTCATCCTCATCATCCGCACCATTCCCAGCCTCGTGTGGGCGCTGGTGTGGATCCGCGTGACCGGCCCCAACGCCTTCTGCGGCGTGGTCACCCAGTCCGTGTGCTCCATCGGCATGATCAGCAAAATGTACATCACCGCCATCGAGGACATCGACACCCGCATTCTGGAAAGCCTGGACGCCTCCGGCTGCACCACCTTCCAGAAGATCCGCTACGGCATTCTGCCGCAGATCATCCCCAACTTCAGCTCCACGGTCATCTACCGCTTTGACATCAACGTCAAGGACGCCACGACGCTGGGCATCGTGGGCGCGGGCGGCATCGGCGCGGCGCTCATCCAGTGCATCAACTCCAGCCGCTGGAGCATGGTGGGCGCGTACCTGTGCGGCATGGTGATTCTGATGCTGTTCATCGAGCTGTTCTCCACCAAGATCCGCAACCGTCTCACGAGAGGATAAGCGCATGTCCAAGCTCACCATCTACTTTACCTCCGATACCCACGGGTATCTGTATCCCAACAATTTTGCATCCAAGCAGCCCCAGCACATGGGGCTGCTTTCTATGCATTTCCCAAAGGATGAAAACACCCTCGTCATCGATGGCGGCGATACCATTCAGGGCTCGCCCCTCACCTATTTCTGCCGCCTGAACAGCCTGGAGCTGCCTGTGGCCAGGGCCATGAACGACCGCGGCTACGACTATGTGACGCTGGGCAACCACGACTTCAACAACGGCCCGGAATACCTGCGCGCCCATCTGGATGCGCTGCATGCCAAATGCCTGTGCGCCAATGTGCAGGATGATCAGCATAGCCTGCCCATTCTGCCCTGCGCCGTGCACATCCTGGGCAACGGTCTGCGCGTGGGGCTGGTTGGCATCGTGACCGACTGGGTGAACGTGTGGGAAAACCCGGACAACCTGATCGGCCTGTCCATCACCGATCCGTTTGAAGCCGCGAAGAAGGCCATCGCACAGCTGGACGCCGATGTGATCGTGGGCATTTATCATGGCGGCGTGGAGCGCGATCTGGACAGCGGCAGGCTTTTGAGCCAGACGGACGAGAACATCGCCTGCCGCCTGTGCGAGGAGCTGGACATCGACCTGCTGCTCACCGGCCACCAGCACATTCCCATGGCTGGCTGCGAGTGGCACGGCACGCACATTGTGCAGACGCCCTGCAATGCCGTCTCCTATGGGAAGGTGGAGATGGATGAGGACGGCCAGTTCCATTCCGAGCTATGCAGCGTGCCGGACACGGCTGTGCTGAGCGAAGCCGAGGAGCGGCTGTGGCAGGACGTGAACGCGTGGCTGGATACGCCCATCGGCCATCTCAGCCGCGATATCTGGCCGGAGGACAAGCTGCAGATGGCGCTGCACGGCTCCTCCATCGCGGATTTCTTCAACACCGTGCAGCTGTGGGCCACCGGCGCGGATGTGAGCTGCGCCGCGCTGGGCAACGAGCTGCGCGGATTTTCCGCCGACGTCACCGTGCGCGACGTGGTGGCCAGCTACATCTACTCCAACACGCTCACCGTGTTTGAAGTGACCGGCGCGGTGCTCAAGACCGCGCTGGAGCAGTGCGCGCGCTACTTTGCCGTGGATGAAAACGGAAAGGTGCAGATTGCCGAAAGCTTCCTGCGCCCCAAGGAAGCGCATTACAACTACGATTACTTCAGCGGCGTGGACTACGTGTTCGACCTGAACAAGCCCGAGGGCGAGCGCGTGGTTTCCATCACCCGGGATGGAAAACCCGTGGGCATGGAGGATCGCCTCACGCTGGTCATGTGCAACTACCGCGCTACCGGCGCAGGCGATTTCGAGTGCTATCTCGCCTGCCCCAAGGTGAAGGAAAACCTGACCGAGGTCAGCGAGCTGATCCTGAACTATCTGGTGGCGCATCCCATGGTGGACATCCCCGAAGACCATCCCATCCGCACCATCCTGCCCGCATAAAGGAGGCCGCACAATGTACGACATGAAGCCCTATCTCGACGAGATTGACCGCGTGATTGCCAAAGGACCCTTTCATGACGACTGGGATTCTCTCTCCGCGTTCCGCACGCCTGAATGGTACCAGCAGGCCAAGTTCGGCATCTTCATCCACTGGGGCGTGTACAGCGTGCCCGCCTTTGGCAACGAGTGGTACTCGCGCAACATGTACATGCAGGGCTCGCGCGAGTTTGAGCACCACGTGAACACCTACGGCCCCCAGAAGGCGTTTGGCTACAAGGATTTCATTCCCCTGTTCAAAGCCGAAAACTTCGATCCCGACGCATGGGCGGAGCTGTTTGCCAAAACCGGCGCGCGCTACGTGGTGCCGGTGGCGGAGCATCACGACGGCTTCCAGATGTACAAAAGCGAAATCTCGCACTGGAACGCCTTTGAGATGGGCCCGAAGCGCGATGTGCTGGGCGAGCTGAAGCGCAGCTTCGAACAGCGCGGCCTCACCCTTGGCGCATCCAGCCACCGTGTGGAGCACTGGTTCTTCATGAACCCCGGCAAGCAGTTTGAAAGCGATATCCACGAGCCGCTCGAGCGCGGCGATTTCTACTGGCCTGCCATGCCGGAAGGCCATCACCACGACATCCACAGCCAGCCCTACCCCACCGATGAGTACCTGCAGGACTGGCTGGTGCGCACCTGTGAAATCATCGACCGCTATCAGCCCAAATTGCTGTACTTTGACTGGTGGATTCAGCACGAGGCCGTGAAGCCCTACCTCAAGAAGCTGGCGGCGTACTACTACAACCGCGCGCATGAGTGGGGCGTGGAGGTGGCCATCACCTACAAGCACGAGGCGTTCATGTTCGGCGCCGCCGTGCCGGATGTGGAGCGTGGCCAGTTTGCCGATATGAAGCCCTACTTCTGGCAGACCGATACCGCCATCGCCCGCAACAGCTGGTGCTACACCGAGGGCAACCAGTTCAAGCCCGCCGTCGGCCTCATCCGCGACCTGGTGGACATCGTGAGCAAGAACGGCACGCTGCTGCTGAACGTGGGCCCCAAGGCGGACGGCACCATCAGCGCGGAGGATACCGCCGTGCTCACCGAAATTGGCGAGTGGATGGCCGTGAACGGCGAAGCTATCTACGGCACCAAGGTATGGCGCAAATTTGGCGAAGGCCCCACGAAGATTGAGGAAGGCCAGTTTACCGATAGCAAGGAGAAGGTGTTCACCTCTCAGGACATCCGCTTCACCGTCAAGGGCAGCAGCCTGTACGCCACGGCGCTGGTATGGCCGGAGGATGGCCGTCTCACCATCCGCTCGCTGGCCGAAGCCGATGCTTCCAGGCTGCCGGTATTCCACGGCATCATCCGCGATGTGCGCATTCTGGGCTATGCGGACGCGCCTGCCTGGTCGCGCGATGCGGAAGGTTTGCATGTGCATGCGCCCGGTGTGCACAGCGACAAGCCTGTGGTCGTAAAGATTCTGCTGGATTGATTCACATGATGCACCCCCGCTGCAGCGTTGGCTGCGCGGGGGTTTTGCCTGCGTGCACAGGAGAGGCAAGCCGCAGGCGCAAAGTCAACCAAAACCGTTCAGCATACCAACAGAGCTGCTGCAGAAACCAGATCTGCAGCAGCTCTCTTTTGATCTGGCGGGCGGGATTCATCCGTGCCGTCCCACAGAATCTCGGCGCAGGCCAGGTGATAACCGAAAAAATCGTGCTGGATGGATCACACGCCTCTCCCCTACTTGCAAATCCGATCAGAAACGGGTACAATGTGAACGGATTTATTTGATTGATTGGGGCTGCTTATTGGCCCCGGCTGCAAGGAGGAAATGGCATGAATCCCTATGTTTTTATGACCGATTCCGATTCTGACCTGCCATTCCGCTATGTAGACGAACTGGACCTCGGCATGGCCTACATGCCCTACATGGTGGATGGAAAGGAGTACATGGACGATCTGGGCCGCGCAGGCACCCAGAAACAGTACTTCGACAACATGCGCTCCGGCGCCGCCCCCAGCACATCGCTGCTGCCGATGGGCGCGTATCTGGAGCTGTTCGAGCCCGTGTTTGAGGCGGGCAAGGACCTTCTGTTCGTGGCGTTCTCCAGCCAGCTGTCCGGCACCATCAACAACATCTATGCCGCACGCGAAGAACTGCTGGAAAAGTACCCCGAGCGCAAAATGATTGTGGTGGACACGCTGAGCATCTCCGCTCCGCAGGCCATCCTCATCCTCAAGGCGCACGAAATGTACCGCGCCGGCAAGTCCATGGAAGAAGTGGCGCAGTGGCTGGAGGACAACAAGCTGCGCGCTCAGGCATGGTTCACCGTGGATGACCTCAAGTACCTGCGCCGCGGCGGCCGCATCAGCGCCGTTGCCGCCATCGCCGGCAGCATGCTGGACCTCAAGCCCATCATTACCGAAACCAGGGAAGGCAAGCTGGTCAGCACCGATAAGGTGCGCGGCCGCAAGAGCGCCCTGCGCCTGATTGCCGACAAGGCTGCCGAAAACATCGATGATCCCGAGCAGGCCATGCCCATCATCATCCACGCCGATGCGCCTGAAGACGCTGCCCGCGTGGAAAAGCTGCTGCATGAGCGCATTCCCGGTCTGGGCGAAGTGCAGACCTGGTATGTCGGTCCCGTCATCGGCGCCCACTGCGGCCCCGGTACGGTTGCTGTGTGCTTCTTTGGCAAGGAGCGCCCTGTGTAAAAAACAATCAACCCCGCTTTCCTCAGTGGGAGAGCGGGGCTGAGCTTTATTGCTACGAAGGAGTGCGAAGGAACGGCTGACAGCCGCTTCGCAGAAAGGATATATCATGGATTACGTTGATCTGGGAAGACGCATCCGGGTACGCCGTCAGCATCTGGGACTCACGCAGGAACAGCTGGCAAAGGAAATGGGCGTGAGCACCTCTTTCATGGGTCACATCGAGCGCGGCACGCGCAAGGCCAGCCTGGAAACGCTGGTGCAATTGGCCAACGTGATGGACGTGAGCATTGACGGCCTGCTGTCCGCCAGCCTGAACCGCGGCAACGACACCAAGCGCCAGAAGGCCATGCGCGATCTGCTGAATGCCCTGAATGACCAGATTGCCCTGTGGGACGACGAAACGGACGACGAAAAGTGATTTTTCCTCAATCGGCCAGCATTTCGCGCACCACATCGCGCATGGAATACAGGCCTGCGGGCTTGTCCAGCACATAAGCTGCTGCCTTCAGCGCGCCCTGCGCAAAGAGCGATCGGTTCTCCGCGCGGTGGGTGAGCAGGATCTGCTCGCCGTTGCCATAGAAACCCACCTCATGTTCACCCGTCACCGTGCCGCCGCGAACGGCATGAATGCCAATTTCGCCGCTGGTGCGCTTCTGGGTGCGGCCATAACGACCATACAAAGGCTCCGTTTCGGGGCCTTTTTCCTGTTTGGCCGCATCGTAGAGCATGATGGCGGTGCCGCTGGGGCTGTCCACCTTCATGCGGTGGTGCTTTTCGACAATCTCGATATCAAAGCCTTCCAGCGTGCGCGCAGCCATGCTCACCAGCTCCGTCAGCACATTCACGCCAAGGCTCATGTTGGCGCTGCGCAGGATGGGGGTGTGCTTTGCGGCCTCGTCGATCGCGGCCAGTTCCTTGTCGGTGTAGCCGGTAGCGCACAGCACGGCAGCCGCGTGGTTTTCCGCCGCCAGCTTCAGCAGCTCGGGCAGGGAATCCGGACGGGAGAAATCGATGATCACGTCAAAATCAGCCTGCACCTGATCGTAGCTGGTAAAGACGGGATAGACGCATGCCTGTCCAGCATAAGCCACATCCACGCCCGCGGCGATGGTCAGCCCGGCTGCCTCGGCAGCCAGCGTCACTTCGCGTCCCATGCGGCCCAGCGCGCCGCCCAGAAGAATTCTCATATGCTTGTCACCTCGTATGTTGATAAAGAAGCCATGCCGCAAGGGGCATGGCTTTTGATGTTGTTACACAAGCTGCAGCCCGGCCAGCGCCTCGTCCATCATGCGGCGGGTTTCCTCGCCTGCGTCGATGAGGGGCAGGCGCAGATCGCCCTTGCACAGCCCCATCTTTTCCATGGCGTACTTGCAGGGGATGGGGCTGACCTCGTTGAACAGCGCGCGCACCAGCGGCAGGCTCTGCACCTGCAGGGTGCGGGAGCGCTGAAGATCGCCCGTGAAGTAGCTGTCCACCATGTCGTGCATCAGCTTCGGGGCCACGTTGCTCACCACGGAGATCACGCCCTCGGCGCCCAGCGCCAGCAGCGGATACACCATATCGTCGTTGCCGCTATACAGGCTCATTTTGCCCTCGATGGCGCACAGCTTTTCGAGAATGGCGGGCACGTTGTAGCTGCTTTCCTTGAGCGCGAGGAAGCGGTCGCTGGCAGCCAGGCGCTTGAGCGTAGCGGCGCTCAGATCCAGATTGGTGCGGCCGGGCACGTTGTAGAGGATGATGGGCAGCTCGGTATGCTCGGCAATGTACATGAAGTGGGCGTACATGCCCTCCTGCGTGGTCTTGTTGTAATAGGGCGTCACCACCAGCTGGGCCGCGCAGCCCAGATCGCGGAAGCGGCGCTCGTTTTCCACCACGGCCAGCGTGTTGTTGCTGCCGGTGCCGCAGATGACCGGGATGCGGCCATCCACCGCCTTCACCGTTTCGCGGATGACGTTTTCGCGCTCCTCGGCGGTGAGGGTGGAGGGTTCGCCGGTGGTGCCGCAGCTGACGATGGCAGCAGTGCCGCCCTCCAGCTGCATTTCCACCAGGCGGCGCAGGGCGGCGTAATCCACCCGGCCGTTTTCAAAGGGCGTGACCAGCGCGGTGGCGCTGCCACGGAACAAAGGCTGATTCATTGCTTTCCTCCGGAATTTTTCAGCATTCCTTCTGGGGAATGTAACCCATCTTGCACAGGTACTCAGCGCTCAGCACGCCGCCGCCGGCAGCGCCGCGCAGGGTGTTGTGGCTGAGGCAGACAAACTTGAAGCCCATGACGGGGTCCTTGCGCAGACGGCCGATGGAAATGGCCATGCCGCCTTCCAGATCGCGGTCCAGGCGGGTCTGGGGACGGGCGGGATCCTCGAAGTAGTTGAGGAATTTCTTGGGAGCGGAGGGCAGATCCAGATCGGCAATGGCGGTCTGGAAGCGGTCCCACTTGCGCAGGATGTCGTCAATGCTGGGATCCTGGGCAAACTGCACGCTCACGGCAGCCATGTGGCCGTCGCTGGCAGGCACGCGCAGGCACTGGGCGCTGATGACGGGTTCCTTAGCGTCCACGATGGCGTCGCCTTCGATATGGCCGAAGATCTTGAGGGGCTCCTTCTCGCTCTTTTCGTCCTCGCCGCCGATGTAGGGAATCACGTTGTCGATCATCTCAGGCCAGGTGTCAAAGGTCTTGCCCGCGCCGCTGATGGCCTGATAGGTGCAGACCATCACCTTCTTCACGCCGTAGGGCAGCAGGGGCCACAGGGCGGGCACGTAGCTCTGGATGGAGCAGTTGGGCTTGACGGCAATGAAGCCCACCTTGGTGCCCAGGCGCTTGCGCTGCGCCTCGATGATCCGGGCGTGATCGCCGTTGAGCTCGGGGATGAGCATGGGCACATCGGGGGTGTGGCGGTTGGCGCTGTTGTTGCTCACCACGGGGAGTTCCGCCTTGGCATAGCGTTCCTCCAGCGCGCGGATTTCATCCTTCTTCATGTCCACGGCGCAGAACACGAAATCCACCAGCTTGGCAATTTCGTCCACCTGCGCCGCATCCAGCACAGTCAGGCCGGCAATGTTTTCCGGCACGGGCGTATCTTTGAAAGCCCAGCGGCCTTCCACGGCTTCAGCATAGGTTTTGCCGGCGCTGCGCGCGCTTGCCGCCACACAAGTGACGTGGAACCAGGGATGATCCTTCAAAAGCAGCGCAAAGCGCTGGCCTACCATACCCGTTGCGCCGATGATGCCTACACGATAGTTCATGATGGAAGCCTCCGTTTCATTGGTTGGGTGGAAATTGCGTCGCGCACTGTATTCTATGCCAAAAGGGCGTTTTGTGCGCAGATGCAAAATCAAATTCAGCATACCATGATTTGACGGGCGATGTCAATTGCAGGCCTTGTTTGGGAAATGTTTTTTGCGTGAAAAAAGAGGCCCGCCGAAGCAGGTCTCCGCAAAAAACGTTTGTCATCAGCCGCCGAACAGGTTGGGCAGGAACAGGCTGATCTGGGGAATGAAGGTGATCAGCAGCAGGGTGACCAGCATGCACAGATAGAAAGGCAGGGTGGCCTTGACAACCTTTTCCATGGGCGTCTTGCCAACAGCGGAGCCGATGAACAGCACCGCGCCAACGGGCGGGGTAAGCAGACCGATGCCGCAGTTGAGGATGACCATGATGCCGAATTGGATGGGATCGATACCGATGCTGGTGGCCACGGGCAGCAGGATGGGGGTGGCGATGAGGATGATGGGTGCCATGTCCATGATGCAGCCGAGGACGAGCAGGATCACGTTGAGCAGCAGCGCAATCACGATGGGATTGCTGGATACGCTGGTGATCAGGTTGGCAGCCATCGTGGGCACATGCAGGGTGGTCAGGCAGTAGCCGAAAGCAGAGGAGGTGGCGATGAGGATGAGCACGATGGCCAGGGTGCTGATGCACTGGTCCAGCGCCTTCCAGACGCCCTTCCAGGTGAGGCCCTTGTACACGAACAGGCTCACCAGCAGGGAGTAGATGACCGCGATGGCGGCAGACTCGGTAGCCGTGAACACGCCGCCCACAACGCCGACCACCACGATGACGATGGCCGCCAGCGCCCAGATGGAAGTCTTGAGCTGACGGAGGAAGTTCATGATGGAGAAGGGCTGGCCCTTGGGGTAGTTGCGCTTGACGGAGATGATGTAGGAACCAACCATCAGGCTCAGAGCCAGCAGGGCGCCAGGCAGGTAACCGGCCATGAACAGGCTGCCCACGCTGATGCCGCCGGCGGTGGTAGCGTAGATGACCATGTTATGGCTGGGAGGAACCAGCAGACCTTCGCAGGAGGAGGTGATGGTAACGGCGGTGGAGAAGTCCGCGTCGTAACCCTCATCCACCATCATGGGGATCAGGATGGAGCCCAGGGAGGCGGTGTCGGCAGAGGCAGAGCCGGAGATACCGCCGAAGAAGTAGGAAGCCACGATGTTCACCATTGCCAGGCCGCCGCGCATCCAGCCAACAACGGAGTTGGCCAGCGCGATGAGCTTGTCGGAAATACCGCCGGAGCCCATCAGCACGCCCATGGTGATGAAGAAGGGAACCGCCATCAGGGAGAAGGACCAGATGCCCTTAACCATCTGCTGGGGCAGGGTAACGATGTTCTGGCCCTGGCTCATCAGGCAGAACACGGTGGACAAACCAACCGCATAAGCGATGGGGAAGCGCAGGAAGATCATGACGAGGAAGCTGCCAAGCAGAACGACTACGGGAAGGATTTCAGGATTCATTACGCCTCAGCCTCCTTTTCGTCCTTGATGAAAAAGGCTTTGATGTGCTGATAGATCTGCTCCAGCTCAAAGATGATCATGGAGCCGCCGGCCAGCGGGATGGGCACGTACATCCACACGCGGCTGAGGGTGGGGATGGATTCGTACTTGCCGAACTTGGCCATGGGAGAGTTGCACACATCCATACCGTACTTGAGCATGATGATGCCCAGCGCCAGCACGGCCACGTCAGCCACGATGTCCAGCACCTTGAGGACGTTCTTGGGGATCCACCTGTCCAGCGCGGTCATGCGGATATGCGCATTATCGCGGATGGCCAGCGTGGCAGACAGCACGGCCAGGTATACCATGCAGGTCAGCACGATCTGCTCGCTCCACGCGGGATCGGGAATAAAGGGGATATAGCGGCCCGCCACAGCCATGGCGGTGATGAGGATATCAACGATCAAAAGGATCTTGCAGATGAAAAGCACGATCTTATACGTCCAGTCGTAAACAGGCTTGATCTTGTCCACGACCTGAAAGAACTTAGGCACGATCGTTCCAGCTCCTTTCGCAGTGATAAACACGGAAAAGGGGAGTGCGGGGATCCCCCGCACTCCCGTTGCTCCTGTGAAGGAGCGGGAGAATTACTTCATGTTGACGATGGTCTGGTACAGGTCGGCGTAAGCGGCGGTGTTGCTCTCGATGGTGCCCTTGCAGGCGTTGAACCAGGCGTCAGCATCGGTCACTTCCACAACCTTGCAGCCCTCAGCCTTCAGCTGCTCAAGCACTTCGGCTTCCTTGGCAGCGGACAACTCGGCGTTGTAGGCCTGGGTCAGACGGCTGGCTTCCATGATGGCAGCCTGCTGATCAGCATCCAGCTTGTTCCAGGCGTTCTCGGTGATCACAGCCTGAATAGCGCCCAGGGTATGGCCGTCCAGCAGCAGGGTGT
The DNA here is from genome assembly GCA_029009515.1 of bacterium. Taxonomy (GTDB): domain Bacteria; phylum Bacillota; class Clostridia; order Christensenellales; family Aristaeellaceae; genus Limiplasma. The sequence goes on along the minus strand of JAQXJZ010000169.1, from coordinate 13,480 downwards.
TGGCAACTTCCGGGAAAGCGTTGGACTTGTAGTTGGCGATGGGCTGCTCGGCGCCATCAACAACGCCAGTCTGCAGAGCGCTGTACAGCTCGGTGAAGGGAACCACGGTGGGGTTGGCACCCAGGTCGCTCACCATGCCGCGCATGACGGGGTCTTCGGAAACGCGGATCTTCAGGCCCTTGAGGTCCTCGATGCCGTTGACTTCCACGTTGTTGGAGAAGAAGAAGTGACGGAAACCTTCTTCGCCGTAGAACAGGCCGCGCAGACCCAGATGGACGGGCTCAGCCAGGAACTCCTGGGCCAGTTCGCTGTTGGCGAAGTTCCAGAAGTGCTCGCGGGAAGCGAAGGTGTAGGGGATGGACAGCAGCATGGCCTTGGGGCAGCCGTAGCTGGTCAGAGCGAAGGCGGACAGACGAGAAATGTCGATGGTGTCGCCGCCGGAAAGGATGTTGTCCAGCACCTGAGCTTCGGAGCCCAGCACGCCAGAGGCCTGGATGTCGATGATGACGGAACCGTTGGTGAGCTCTTCAACCTTCTCCTTGAAGAACTGGCCGGTCATGCCAACGATGGTGTCCAGGGGGTTGACTTCGGCGTAGGTCAGAGTGATGGGGTCGGCCAGAGCGGCGGTGCAGCCCAGAGCCAGAACCAGAGCCAGAACCAGAGCGATAAGCTTTTTCATGGGAATCTCCTCCTCATTTTTCCATTCCGGTTTTCATTTCGGGTCTAATCCGGAATTCTTGCTACCATATTAGCACGCTTTTTCTCATTTGTCTACTGTTTTGTCTACTAGTATACCAGTTTCTTTTCGGGCGCTTTTTTTGCCAAAAACCCAAGAAACGCAAGAACTTTCGGTTGCTTTTCTCTATTTTCTGTGCCAAAATAAAAAAATGGATTTCTTCCTGTTTTTATATTTTTGTAAGGAGTTTCAACGCCCATGCCTGCCAGCACTATCACCATCCGCGTCAAAATGGACCGCAAAACGCTCCGTTCATTTGCCCTGTTCGATACCTTCCTGCTCAAAAAGCAGTGGAAAAAGCCCATTGGCTTTGCCGCCATCCTGCTTGTCTTTGCGGTCATCTGCTTTCTCTCCGGCAAAAATCAGAGCACGCTGCTGGGCGTAGTGCTTCTGATTGTGGGCCTGGGGCTGCCGGTTGTGTATGTGTCCATGTTCCTGTCCCAGGTGAAGGAAAAGGCCAAAAAGATGCGCCTCGACCCGCCGCGCAAGGTGTACACCCTCACCCTTTCGCCCGACGGCGTAAACATTCACAACGACATGAAGGTGGAAAACGACGTGCGCCTGCCCTGGGACAAGATTCCTGCCGCCTTCCGCATGCGCAGCGCCGTGTATCTCTACGCCGCGCCCACCAAGGCGTTCATCCTGCCGGACGGCCAGGCGGATGCATCGCCCGCCGAGGTGTGGGATTACCTGGTCCAGCATCTGCCCGATGGCCGCACGAACGTGCGCAAAAAGTAAATCATCCGTCAAACGTGTGCAGCCATACGCTGTGCACGTTTTGTTTATGGTTTGCGTTTCCATCCCCGATATGGTAGAATAGCCCTACCCTGTTCATGGGAACCGGACGTCACGAAGGCGTCTTGCTGCTTCTGAAGAAGCGGGAAGGTGTGTTTGGTGTACGCTGATTTCTGTACGAAAGGGTGTTTTTTGTATCATGACAAAGCAACGAATTCACAGACTGGTTCTCTCCGCCCTGCTTCTGGCGCTGGGCCTGGTGCTGCCCTTCCTGACCGGGCAGATCCCCGAGGTGGGCAGCCGCCTGCTGCCGCTTCATCTGCCGGCGCTTTTGTGCGGCTTTGTGTGCGGCTGGCCGTGGGGGCTGGCCGTGGGCGCGGTGCTGCCGGTTTTGCGCAGCTTCCTGTTCGGCATGCCGCCGCTGATGCCCACCGCGCTGGCCATGACCTTTGAAATGGCCGCCTACGGCGCGGCAGCCGGCGCGCTCTATCGCCGCTGCAATGTATATGTGTCGCTCGTGGGCGCCATGATCATCGGCCGCCTCGTTTGGGGCGTGGCAAGCTGGCTGCTGTACGCCGCCTTCATGCCCAACGGCTTCAGCCTGGCCATGTTCTGGGCGGGCGGATTTGTGAACGCCTGGCCGGGCATGGTGCTGCAGCTCATCGTGGTGCCGCTGATTGTGACGGCGCTGAAAAAGGCAAAACTGATCTGAGGGGTTTTTTCCAACATGAACCGATCGCTTTTGAAAAAGCATTTTGAGGATCATCCGCTCATGGAGCCCGTGGACGCGGTGAAGCTGGCGTATCAGCACGCGTTTGGCTGCGGCCACCTGATGCCGCGCATGGAGGATACCCAGCGCATGATCCAGCACGAGATGGACGGCATCCCGGAGGATGCGTCCGTCCCGGTTTCCGAATCCATCGGCGGCGGCCTGTGCAGGTTGAATCTGGCCGCTCCCCGCGTGCGCGCGCTTGGCGCCCTGTGGATTGCCCGCATGATGCGCGCTACGGAAATGGAAGTGCTGCACCGCCACAGCGGCGACCTTCTGTTCACCGGCGCGCTCATGGATGTGGAGTGGGCTGTTCAGCAGGGGCTGACCGCCTTTTCTCTCGAGGATTGGAAAGCATACGAACGCTTTCACCGCGACCTGGGCCGCCCAGTGGTCAGCCACAGCAATGCGTACCGCGAAGCCTATGCGCCTCACTACCGCGTGGTGCTGGAAAACTTCGTCGATCTGCTGCCGGTGATCGAAAAGCTGCACGACGGCAAAAACCTAATCGTCCTCGACGGCCCCTGCGGAAGCGGCAAAAGCACGCTGGGCAGAGCGCTGGCGGGCATGGAGTGGCACGCTCCCCTCATGATGGACGATTTCTTCCTGCCCTTTGATCTGCGCACGGAGGAACGCCTTGCCCAGCCCGGCGGCAACGTGCATTACGAGCGCTTCCGCAACGAGGTGCTCATGCATCTGGATGATGGGCTGATCACCTTCAACCGCTACGACTGTGCCACCGGCACGCTGGTGGAAAAGAAGGTGCGCGTGGATGAGGTGGGCGTGATTGAGGGAAGCTACAGCCATCATCCCTTCTTTGATGATATTTATGACAAACGCAACGCCCTTCGCGTTTACGTGGATGTGGACCCCGGCGAACAGCTGCGCCGCATCCAAAAGCGCAACCCCGATATGGCGGAACGATTCCGCAATACGTGGATCCCCCTTGAAAAAAGATACTTTGAGGCGTATGATATAAAGGATCGGGCTGATGTGATTGTCAAGTGTACCAGCCCGCTGAGGGAGGATGACGATTGAAACTGGTCGTGATTGACGGTCAGGGCGGCGGCGTGGGACGCAGCATTGTGGCTGCGCTGAAAGCGCGCATGCCCGGCCAGCAGGTGATTGCGCTTGGCACCAACGTGCAGGCTACCACCGCCATGCTCAAGGCAGGCGCGGATGCAGGCGCCACGGGCGAAAGCGCCATCCGTTACCAGTGCAGGAGCGCCGATATCATCCTGGGCGTCACCGGCATCCTCCACGCCAACGCCATGATGGGCGAGATTTCGCCCGGCATCGCCGCAGCTGTCAGCCTCAGTGAGGGACAGAAGATCCTCGTTCCGCTGGAGCGCTGTGGGCTGATGATCGCCGGCGTTGGCAAACAGCCGCTGGACGGGCTCATCCGTCAGGCGGCGGACATGGCTGCAGCCCTGTGCAGCCAAAACGCATAGAAAGAAGGAAAAGCGCCATGAGTGAATGCACTCACAACTGTTCCACCTGTTCCCAGAACTGCGGTTCCCGCACCGAGCCGCAGAGCCTGCTGGTCAAGCCCCATGAGCTCAGCCGCATCAAGAAGGTCATCGGCGTGTGCTCCGGCAAGGGCGGCGTGGGCAAGAGCCTCGTCACCAGCCTGCTGGCGGTGCTTGCGCAGCGTCAGGGCCTGAAGGTGGGCATCCTGGACGCCGACATCACCGGCCCCTCCATCCCCCGCGCTTTTGGCCTGAAGGAAAAGGCCGGCGGCAGCGATGACGGCATCTACCCCGTCACCACCAGGACCGGCATCGACGTGATGAGCCTGAACCTGCTGCTCGAAAACGACTCCGACCCCGTCGTGTGGCGCGGCCCCGTCATCGCGGGCGCTGTGGGCCAGTTCTGGACCGACGTGATCTGGGGCGATAAGGACGTGCTGTTCATCGACATGCCTCCGGGAACCGGCGATGTGATGCTCACCGTGTGCCAGACCATCCCCGTGGACGGCCTGATTCTGGTCACCACGCCTCAGGAGCTGGTGGAGATGATCGTTGAAAAGGCGCTGAAGATGGCCGGCCTGATGGAGATCCCCGTGATGGGTCTGGTGGAGAACATGAGCTACCTGCCCTGCCCCGACTGCGGCAAGAAGATCGAGATCTTCGGCAAGAGCCACCTGGAGGAGATCGCCTCCCGCTACGATATCCCCCTCACCGCCAAGCTGCCCATCGATCCCAAGCTGGCCGGCGGCATCGACAAGGGTATGATCGAATTGTTCAACGGCGACTGGCTGGACAACATCGCCGACGCCATCTACGACCTGCCCGTGAAGAACGCCTGAGGTATTTGATATGGTCAACAAGCAGCAGAAGGTGGAGCTCGCAAGGAATCTGTTCCTGCAGGGCTACAACTGCTCCCAGTCCGTGGCGGCTGCCTTTGCGCCCGAGATGGGGCTGGATGAAAAGACCGTGCTGCGCATGGCCTCCGCCTTTGGCGGCGGACTGGGCGGCATGAGGCTCACCTGCGGCGCCGTCAGCGGCATGTGCCTGGCGCTGAGCACCATCAACGGCTACGACGAGGCGGACGACCCCGAGGCCAAAAAGCATCTCTATGCGCAGATGCGCCGTCTGGGCGAGCAGTTCCTCGCCGAGCACGGCACGCTCATCTGCCGCGATCTGCTGGAGAAAAACGGCGTCGAGGCCAAGGCCGAGCCCAGCCCGCGCACCCCGGAGTACTACCGCACCCGTCCCTGCGCCCGCTATGTGGAATGCTGTGCAGCGCTGCTTTCGGACGCGCTCAACGAAGAAAATGAATAACCTTTCCGGGGAAGGCTTGCGCCTTCCCCTGTTCCATAAGGAGGATCCATATGTTTCATCAGCGCATCATGATCCCCACTTCCCAGGGCGCTGAGATTGCGCTGGACGCCTATGTGCCCGTGCAGCCCGCCGATACGGACACCACGCCCCGCCCGGCCATCGTCATCTGCCCCGGCGGCGGCTACCGCCACCTGAGCCAGCGCGAGGCCGAGCCCATCGCCCTGCGCTTTCTGATGGAGGGCTTCAACACCTTCATCGTGTGGTACCGCATCGCGCCCAACCGCTTCCCCCTGCCCCAGCAGGACGCGGCGGCCGCCATGGCCTATGTGCGCGCCCATGCGCAGGAGTTCCTCACCGACCCCAACCGCATCGCCATCGCCGGTTTTTCCGCAGGCGGCCATCTGGCCGGCAGCATCGGCACGCTGTGGCACAGGGCGGAGATGTGGCAGGAGATGGGGCTCAAGCCCGAGAACGTGAAACCCAACGCCATGCTGCTCAGCTACGCCGTCATCACGGCAGGCGAGCATGCGCACCGCGGCTCCTTCAACCAGCTGACCGGCACGGAGGATGTGAGCGTGCATCAGGATTATTCCGTGGACGGCTGGGTGACGGAGAACTGTCCGCCCGCCTTCCTGTGGCACACGTTTGAGGACGCGTCCGTGCCGGTGCAGAACAGCCTGATCATGGCCGAAGCGCTGGCCAGGCACGGCGTGCTGTGCGAGCTGCACCTGTTCCCCCACGGCGCGCACGGCGCATCGCTGTGTAACCGCGTGTCCGCCAACGCCAGCCAGCCCGCGCACCTGCTGCCCGAGGCCCAGTGCTGGCCGCAGATGGCCGCGCGCTTCCTGCTGGACGTCATGAAGGGAGAATAAGCCGTGAAGCAGCGCATCACCCTCCCCACCACGGACGGCGCGGAGATCTTCATGGACGCGTACGTGCCGGAAAAGGTGGATTCCATCAACCCCGACATCCGCCGTCCCGCCATTGTGCTGTTCCCCGGCGGCGGGTATTTCTTCTGCAATCCGCGTGAAGGCGAGCCCATCGTGCCGAAGTTTCTGACCGAGGGCTTCAACGTGTTCGTAGTCTGGTACCGCGTCAAGCCCGTCCGCTGGCCTGCCCAGCTGATGGACGCAGCGGCGGCCATCGCCTGCGTGCGAAAGCATGCCAGCGAATGGCTGACCGACCCCGACCGCATCGCCGTGATGGGATTCTCCGCAGGCGGTCATCTGGCTGCTGCCATCTCCACCATGTGGCAGCAGGCAGAGCTGTGGCAGCCGCTTGGCCTCACCCCTGAGGACGTGAAACCAAACGGCGCGGTGCTCAGCTACGCCGTCATCACCGGCGAATACGGCGGCTGCAAGAGCTTCCAGAACGTGACGGGCGAGATGGACGCCGAAGCGCACAAGCCGCTGTGGCTGCTGGACAAGGTGAGCGCACACTGCCCGCCCACCTTCCTGTGGCACACCTGCGAGGATGAGTGCGTGCCGGTGATGAACTGCATCGCCATGGCCCGAAAGCTTTCGGACTGCGGCGTGATGAGCGAGCTGCACCTGTTTGCCCGCGGACCGCACGCCACAGCGCTGTGCACCGAAAAAACCAGCGGCACGGTGTTTCCGCAGTATGTGCTGCCCCACGCCCAGTGCTGGCCGGACATGGCAGCGCGCTTCCTCAAAGACGTGATGTAAACGCAAAGAACCCCGGACGAATGTTTTTCTTCCGTCCGGGGTTCTCTGTTTACACAGGCAGTTCGCTGTTGTATTCGTAATTCAGGCCGCTGTTCAGGATGTGGCTCATGTCCGAAAGCATGAGGCACTTGGGGGTACAGATGCCGCTTTCGTTGTTTTTGAACTCCAGAAGCGTCACGCCGGTGTGGGTGATATCAAACGCAGCCCAGAACAGGTGCGGCGGAATGCACAGCAGGTGCGGCAGCCACGTGAGCGAAAAACCCGCATGGCAGAACAGCGCCACGCGCTCGTCGTTGGGCTTCACAATGCGGTACACGCCGTCCGTCTCGCGCTTGTAGCCAAGGCGCATGAAGAAGTTGTCGGAATACCTCACCACGCGCGCCCACGCCTGCTTGCCGGCAATGCTGTTCAGACAGGGCATGGTGTGCCAGTCTTCGCCGAGGGTTTTGTTCTCCGCGCTGCGGTAGGTATCCGGATAGAGATCCATGCAGAAGTGCGGGCTGCCGTCCGGCATGGTCAGCGTCAGCTCCGGCCAGATCTCCCTCGTCCAGTGCTCAATCTTGACAGGCAGACCCAGACGGTCGGCGGTGGGCTGAGCGGTTTCGCGCGCGCGGCCCATGGGCGAGGAGAAAATGCGGTCAAGGCCGTGAATGGCAAAGCGATCCGCCAGCGCCTCGGCCTGCTTGCGGCCAAGATCGGTGAGGGTATCGGGGCCGTAGATGGGCTGACCGTGACGTACGATGTAAAGCAGCATGGGCCGTACCTCCTTTGTGCGTTACGCGTTGAGCGGGTTCCAGTGCCCGCTGCGATAGTGGATGACATAGAGCACAAACAAAAGCATGTTGTGCGCAATCATGCACGCCCAGGCCGAAACCAGCCCCATGCCGAGCAATGACGTGCAGATGAACGTGCCCACAATGCGCACGCCCCACATGCCTGTGATGTTGAACACAAACGGCCTCACCGTGCGGCCCACGCCCATCATCATGCCTTCGATGATGATGGATACGCCGTAGAACGGCTCGCTCACCGCCACCATGCGCAGCACCGCCGCGCCCAGGGCGATGACCTCCGGGCTCTGGGAAAACAGCTTCATCATCTGCGGTGCAAAGAGAAACAGCAGACCGCCGGAGACGATCATCATCAGCACTTCCACCAGCAGCGTCACACGGGCAAACTCGCGCATGCGCTCGTCGTCCTTTGCGCCAAGGGCGTTGCCGGCCAGCGTGGCCGCCGCCGTCTGCATGCCGTAGCCGGGAATGTAGAAGGCCGATTCCACGGTGTTGGCAATGGTGTGCGCCGCTGTGGATACCTCGCCCAGCGCGTTGATCATGGCCGCAAAGGCCACATAGCCCAGCGACGTGCCAAAGCGCTGCAGCATGTTGGGCAGGGCCACCCGGAGACAGGGCCGCAGCACCTGCCAGTCCGGGCGGATACTTCTGCCGCGCGGCGAGATGACCGGGTGCGTCCAGAACTTGACGGTGATCACCACGCCGCCCACCGTGAACGCGATGGCGCTGGCAGCGGCTGCGCCCACCACGCCAAGGCCTGCGCCCGGCATGGTAAAGCTGAAGCCAAACAGGCTCAGGGTGCGGGTGGGATAGATGAACAGGAAGTTGAGCACCAGATTGACCAGGTTCATCAGCACGCCCACGCGCATGGGCGTTTTGGTATCGCTGGCTGCGCGCAGCGCCGTGCCGAAGATGATGGTGGCCGTGCGCGGCAGCATGGGCATGTACAGGATGAAGAAGTACTGCGCCGTCATTTCGCGGATGCTCTCATCCACCTGCATCCACCTGGGCACCATGCCGCTGAGCCCCAGCGTGAGCGCGGTGAACAAAACGCCCACCACCAGCACCGTCAGCACCGCCTGCGATGCAAAGCGCGACGCCTTTTCCTTCTCGCCCGCGCCGTAGGCCTGCGCGATGAAGGTGAGAAAACCAATGCCCAGCGCCGAGATGGAGCTGCCCACCAGCCAGCCGATGGTGGTGGTGGCGCCGACGGCCGCCGTGGCGTGAGTACCGAGGGAACCGACCATGGCGGTATCGATGTACTGCACCGCCGTCTGCATCAGCTGTTCCAGCATGGTGGGCCACGCCAGCGAGAAAATCACCGGCAGCAGGCTCCATTGAAAAGTCTTGCGTTTCATCAAATAATCCTTCTGTGCTGAGAAAAATGTGGAGCGGTTACAGCCGCTCCAGATAGTTCTTGAAATTCAGTCCTGCGATCTTCTCCGTCAACTCTTTGCCAAAGCCGCGCTTCAGCAGGCCGTCTACCAGCTTGGGCACATCGCCCGCATTGCGCAGGCCTTCCGGCCAGCCGTCAATGCCGTCAAAGTCGCTGCCGAAGCCCACGCAGTTTTCGCCGCCCAGATCGCACATGTAGGCCATGTGGTCAATCACGCGGTTGATGTCCGCCACGCCGTCCTCAGACAGGAAGCCGGGGAAGAAGTTGACGCCCACAAAGCCGCCCGCTTCAAAGAGCGCGCGCAGCTGGTCGTCGGTGAGGTTGCGGGCGTGACGGCACAGGCTGTACACGCAGCTGTGCGAGGCCATGGGCGGCTTGCCGCCGTCCTCGACGAGGTCGAACATGCCGCGCATGTTGAGGTGGCTCACGTCCACGGCCATGTGCCTTTCGCGCATGCGCTTCACCATCTGCCTGCCAAGCGGAGTCAGGCCGTCCTTCACGCCGCTCAGCGCCGGATGGCACAGGCCGTTGGGGTTGTTCCACGTCAGCGCTGCCACGCGCACGCCCAGATCCGCAAACAGATCCACGCGGTCCACATCGTCCAGAAACACCTCGCAGCCCTCGATGGTCAGCAGGTAATTGGCCTCGCCCGGCAGCGCCTCGCTGAGGTCGCGCACCTGGCGCCAGCCCTGCTTTTTCAGCGCGTCCAGCGCATTCAGCTCGCGGCGCACCACCTCGCGGCACACCTCGGGGCCATCGGTACCGGCAAACAGCGCCTGCGCCTGCACACGCACGTCGCTGGGCGACTGGGTGAGATGCTCGCGCAGAACATCAAAGGGGACGGAGGGGTTGTGGTCAGGGTCAATCATGCTCCACGGGGTATCGGCATGAGTATCGCAAATCAGCATGCGCCTGTTGCTCCTTATGGATTATTCCAGCTCGCCGTAATGCGCGCTGGGCGTGAGATCGTACACCACGCGGGTGACGACGGGCAGATCGGCTAAAATGCGCTCGCTGGCGCGCTCCAGCACGTCAAATGGAAGCCTGGCGGAATACGCGCCGTTCTGCGCCGCCTGCGTGGCGCGCAGGATGACGGCGTAGGAACCGGTGCGGTCGGGGTTGTAGGTGAGGGTGGCGTAGTACTGCCACAGGCGGCGGTCATGGCCGCCTTCGAGGATTTCCTCGGTAAAGATGGCGTCGGCCTCGCGCAGAATCTGCAGCTTCTCGGCGTCCACGCTGCCCATCACGCGCAGCGCAAGGCCGCTGGAAGGGAAGGACTGGCGGGCGGTGATAACGGCGGGCAGATCCAGCGCCGTGGCCAGGCGGCGGATTTCCACCTTGAACAGGTCGTTGATGGGCTCGCACACGGCCACATCGCCCAGAGGCGTTTCCTTTTCGGCCGGCTCGGCAGCGAAACCGAACAGTCGATCGTTAAAATTGGTGCCCTTGACGATGGTGCGGATTTCCGGGTCATAGTTGAGCTGCTTGATGAGCACCTGCGTCATCAGCTGGCTGGCGATGCGCTCCTTGTCGTTGGCGCTGGACACGCCGCTGAGCGCGCGCAGGAAGGTTTCGCTGGCGTCCACATGCGCCACCACCAGGCCCATGGTTTCCATGTAGGTGCGGATGACGCGCTCCGGTTCGTCCTTGCGGAACAGGCCCGTCTCCACAAACACGCACACCAGCCGGTCGCCCACAGCCATGCTGGCCAGGCGGGCGCACACGGCGCTGTCCACGCCGCCGGATACCGCGCACAGCACGCGGCCTTTGGGCGCCATTTCGCGGATGCGGCTGACGGCGCGGTCGATGATGGCGTCATCCGTCCAGTCCGGCTGCGCGCCGCAGACGTTCACGGCAAAGTTGTACAAAAGCTGCGCCGCGTCCGGGTCGTTGCGCTCGATGGGATACTGCATGGCGTACAGATCCAGCGCCCTGTGCTTGAAGCCGATCACGCGCTCCGTGGCCGTGGCGATGGGCTCCAGCGCCTCGGGAAGCGTCAGTTCGGCCAGGCTGCCCAGCTTGCGCTCGCCGGGGTCGATCTCCTCAAACAGCGGCTCGTTGGACAGTCCCAGCGTCACGGAGGTGTGCTCATCCCCCACCACGCTGAAATCGCCGCCGAAATGGCTGCAAAGATGCGCCGCAGCACCGCCCAGCGCCAGCACCGGCACGCCGCAGGAAAGCAGCGAAAAATCCAGCCCGTCCAGCGCGTCGGACTCGTAGCTGTCGGCAATGATGATGATGCCGCCCGGCTTGTGCAAAAGAGCCTCCGCCGCAGGGGTATCAAAGGGCAGGGGCAGACAGTTGACCTCGCGGTAGCGAAGCGTGCGGGCAACGAGCCCCGCCTGCTGCACGTCGCGGCAGAAAACCAGCGTTGTATCTTTCAAACGAAAAACCTCCTCACTGTATCCATCAGCATGAGGGTTATCCGGTTAATCATTCTACACATGCACCGAAAAACCCTGCATGCAGGGTTTTCCAAATGTACGGTCGGCTTTCATCAATGTAAAACTGATGTGCCCAACCACTCCATCAGAAAAATGAGGGGTTGTAGACTTGCACAATTATTGTTATAATAGATGATGGTATATGATCGAATTCGTGTGCCATTTCCTTTCCAATTTCATCACAATCCGATTGCAACAGCCTATATGCAACCAAAAATAAGGAGTGCAGAATCTTGAGCGATTACTACCGCAGCCAGAAAGATACCAACCAGCCCTTTGCCGACTGGCAGCAGGGTCAGGCCGGCAGCAGCTTCCTGACGGATGATCCCGCCCAGCTGGGCGCGCAGATGCAGCAGGGCGGCGTGCCGCTGTATCCCAATCAGGATTTCCTGACTGACGACGCTCCCACCCGCGTGGGCCGTCCTGTGATGCCTCCCATGGTCAGCCGCCGCACCAGCGTCTCCCAGCCTGCCGAGCCCGAGGCTGCCCCCGCGCAGCCTGAGGCCGCTCCTGCCGCCGAAGCGCCTGTGCGCCGCCGCCGCAGCCGCGTGGCCGAGCGCGCCCAGACGGAAGAAGAAGCGCCCGCTGTGCAGCAGCAGCCCGTGCAGGCTCCTGTGCAGCCGCCCATGGCCGATCTCTTCCAGGCTGGCGACAGCGAAGCGCCCTATCAGCGCCCGCAGCCCCGCAGCCGCAGCGCCGCGCCTGCGCAGCAGCAGCCGGTTCAGCAGCGCCCCGTGCGCGCCCGCACCGCGGATGGTCAGCCCGTGCAGCCCGCCCAGCGCCCCATGCAGCGTCCTGTACAGCCCGGCCAGCGTCCCATGCAGCCCACTCAGCGCCCCGCGCAGGCGGGTCAGCGTCCCGTGCAGCCCGGCCAGCGCCCTGTGCAGCCCGCTCAGCGTCCCGCGCAGCCTGCGCGCCGCCCTGTGCAGCCCGTGCAGGAGATGCCCTCTGAAGAAGAGCGTCTCCAGCAGGATGTGATGCAGCCCGAAGCCGAGGATAAACGCGGCAAGCGCCCCGCTGCCCGCCGTCCCAAGGACGAGGAATTCCGCCGCAAGAAGAAGGCCCCCGTTGAGGAAGAATATGACGACGGGGACGACGACGATTACGATGACGACGATGAGGGAGGCGGCGGCCTGCTGCTGCCCATCATCCTGCTGCTGGTGGTCGTCGCCGGCATGATCGCCGGCATCTGCGTGCCCGACTGGAACAGGATCGGCGGCCCCGTGGGCTCCAAGATCGCGCCCATCAAGGAAGCCATCGTGGGCGTTTACGAAAACGTCAAGGGCATGATCATACCCGAGGATGACGCCGTGAAGAGCTTCAGCGCCACCCCCGCGGACAGCACCGCCCCCACGCAGGTGCTCTTCACCGTGCAGACCGCCAAGAACGTCAAGAGCATCCGCATTGTGGATGACTACGGCATGACGGTTTATGCCGGCGAATATTCCGCGCAGATGGAAGCCACCGGCGAGGTGATCTCCAACAGCAACGTGCTGCTGTGGAAACCCTCCTGCACCGTCAGCGACGGCTACGAAGGCAGCTACACCATCTACGCCACCAAGCAAAACGGCAAGGAGACCGAAGGCCTTGTGTGCGCCATGCCCGTGAGCATCGCCGCCTCCAGGCAGCAGGCTCCCGCCGTGCAGGGTTTCACCTGCGATACCGCCATTTCCGCCATTCCGGCTGAAATCACCTTCACCATCACCACCTCCGACGAGGTAACCGCCGTGCGCGTGGTGGATGACAACAACAGCCCGCTGCTCAACATGGATGATACCGATGAGAACAGCGACTGGGGCACGATGACCGAAGAGGACGGCAAGCGCGTCTGGACCCTGAGCACCGAGATTATGGGCAACTACACCGGCAGCTACACCGCGCAGTACACTCTGGGCGATGACCTGAGCTTCACTCCCTCCAGCTACAGCGTAGCCGTGCAGCTGGGCGGCGAGGCCATGGAAACCCCGGAGCCCACGTCCACGGCCACTCCCGTGCCCACCTCCACTCCTACCCCCACGCCCACACCCACCCCAACACCCACGCCCCCACCGACCCCCACCCCCACACCAACACCCCCCCCCCCCCCCCGGCCCACAACCCCACCCCAGCCCCACCAAAGCCCCCCCGCTGCCCCAGACCCC
>JAQXJZ010000168.1 GCA_029009515.1 bacterium | reverse complement strand
CAGAAGATGAAGGAAGCCCGCGAGGCGGACGTGTACATGTGCTCGGTCAACGCCATCACCAGCGGCGGCAAACTGGTGATGATCGACGGCCGCGGCAACCGCGTGGGCGCCATCTGCGACGGCCCGCATGAGGTCTATTTTGTGGCCAGCACGGACAAGATTGTGGACGGCGGCACGGGCGCTGCCATTGCCCGCATCAAGCGCGACGCCGCCCCGCCCAACTGCAAGCGCCTTGGCCTGAACACCCCCTGCGCCGAAACCGGCGTGTGCGCCGGAGATGAGTGCGTGGACCCCAGCTGCCGCATTACGCTGGTGGTGGACAAGGTGCCGAGGAAGAGGACGATGACGGTGATTTTGGTGGAAGAGAAACTTGGCTACTGAGGTCCGCCGGAGGCGGAGTGAAGTTTCCAGCCTATGGCTGGAAGTGAAGTTTGCCTTGGGCAAGTGAAGCCGCTTCGCTAGTGAAGTTTTCTGCCTTCGGCAGAAAGATGTAAGTTAGCTGTGCAACAGCGTAGATTGACTTCTATTTTCTTTCCTGCGCTCAAGCGAGCCGTGACACCCTCCGTGTCACGGCGGTCTTTTTGATTCAACAAACAAGAAGAAGCGTACCGACAAGCGAGCCCCGACTCCCTCCGAGGAGGGGCGGTCTTAGATCCAGCCAATAAACATACAAAACACCGCGCCTTCTTCCCAAGAAGGCGCGGTGTGCGGGGTGCAGGGGGCTCAGCCCCCTGCCGGGTCTGGGCAGAGCCCAGCGTCCCCCTCCGTTACTCCTCCACGCGCAGTACGCTCTCCACGGTCGCGAAGGACGGGTCGATGGTGGCCAGAGCCTGGCGCATGGCTTTTTCGTTGGCTTTGTGGGTGATGAACACCAGCGTTACGCGGCCGTCGGACATGGCACCCTTCTGCTGCATCACGGCGATGCTCACGCCGAAGCAGGCGAAGGTCTGGGCCACGTGGCTGAGCACGCCGGGCTTGTCAACCGCCAGCATGCGCACGTAGAAGGCGGTCTGCCAGTCGGTGTTGTTCTCGTAGGGGATGGCGGGGTGCGGATCGTTGTTGAAGGTGGGGTAGGCGTGTTTTTCCGCGGCGGCAGCGCGCAAAAGATCGCTCACGATGGCGCTGGCGGTGGGCAGATCGCCCGCGCCGCGGCCCATGAACATCATCTCATCGCAGGCGTGGCCCTTGAGGAACACGGCGTTGAACGCGTCGGATACGCTGGCAAGGGGGTGCTTGTCGGGGATGAAAGTGGGGTGGACGCGGGTTTCCACCTTCAGGCCGTCGCGCTTGGCGATGGCCAGCAGCTTGAGCGTGTAGCCCAGCTCCTGACCGCAGAGGATGTCCTCGGCCTGAATGGAGGTGATGCCCTCCACATACACGTGCTCGAAGGGCACGCGGCCGTGAAACGCAAGGCTGGCCAGAATGCTCAGCTTGTACGCGGCGTCCAGGCCCTCCACATCGCTGGAGGGGTCCGGCTCGGCCAGACCCAGGCGCTGTGCATCCGCCAGAACGGCGCTGTATTCCGCGCCCTCGCGGCTCATGCGGGTGAGGATGTAGTTGGTGGTGCCGTTGACAATGCCGTAGATGTAGCTGATGGCATTGGACTGCAGGCTGGCTTCCAAAGTGTGGATGATGGGGATGGCGCCGCACACGGCTGCCTCGTAGTACAGACCCGCGCCGCTTTCCTCAGCCGCCTTCTGCAGCTCCGGCCAGTGCAGGGCAAAGGCCACCTTGTTGGCGGTCACCACGGTCTTGCCGCGGCGCAGCGCTTCCTTGATCCAGTCGCAGGCGGGCTTTTCGCCGCCCAGGAACTCCAGCACGATGGAGATCTCCGGATCGCCCAGCAAGTCCTCCACATTGTCGGTGAGCACACCGGCGGGGAAGTCGATGTCGCGCTTCTTGGTCAGGTCGCGCACAAGGGCGCGCTTGACTTCAAATTTCAGCCCGGTGCGGTGGTCGATATCCTTGGCAAAGCCGCTGAGCAGCTTCCACACGCCGCCGCCCACATTGCCGCAGCCCAGAAAGCCCAGTTTGATGATCTTGTCCATCGTCAGTCGTTCCTTTCGTTACTGATTGCGTTCGTAGATGAGGCGCAGACCCTTCAGGGTCAGGTTGCCGTCCAGCTTGTCGATGATGCCGTCCTCCTCAGCCACCATGCGCGCCATGCCGCCGGTGGCCACCACAAGGGCGTCGGGCGCGTTCAGTTCCTTGCGGAACTTGCGCACCAGATAATCCACCTGGCCGATGTAGCCGTAGATGACGCCGGCCTGCAGGTTGGTGACGGTGGTGCGGCCAATGACGTGATCCGGCCGCACCAGCTCAAAGCGGGGCAGCTTGGCCGTGCCGCTCACGAGGGCTTCGCTGGTCAGCTTCAGGCCGGGGCAGATGCAGCCGCCGGCAAATGCGCCGCTGGCATCAATCGCGCCAAAGGTGGTGGCGGTGCCGAAATCAATGAAGATGCAGGGGCCGCCGTACTCGGCCTGCGCGGCCACGGCGTTGGCGATGCGGTCGCTGCCCAGCTCGCGCGGGTTTTCGTATTTCAGGTTGATGCCGGTCTTGATGCCGGGCGCGATGATCATGGGCGCTTTGCCAAAATAATCCTTGCACATGTGCTCCAGGGTGTAATTGATGGTGGGCACAACGCTGGACATGATGATGCCTTCCACGCAGTCCATTTTGAGCCCCTCATGGGCAAACAGGCCGCTTAAGATGAGGCCGTATTCATCGCTGGTGTAGGTGCGGTTGGTGGACACGCGCCAGTAGTGCTTCATTTCGCTGCCCTCAAACAGGGCGGTCTTGATGTTGGTGTTGCCAACGTCCATGGTAAAGATCATTGGTTGGTTCCTTCCTTTCGGGGAGATGCGCTGGGGCGGGTGCGCCGGGTAACGGCCTCCACCGCCGTTTTGATCATGGGCACGATGAAGGCGGCCACAAAGCATTCGCCCATTCCGTTGGGCACGCCCACCGCGGCCACCAGCCACGCGCCTGCGTTATTGAGATAGGCAGCCTCCGCATTGCCAGCGGCGATCATTTCGTTGATCATGACGGTCAGATCCGCGCCGTAGAGCAGCACGATGCTGCCAAGACACAGAACCGTGTTGGTGATGGTGCCGATAACGGCGGCCACGGCTGCGCCCGCCTTGTCCGTCACGCGGCCGGGTTTGATCACCCTGCGCCACAGCGCCCACACGCCAAACGCCGCAAGCGGAACGATCAGGCGCGGAAGCACGCTGACGAGCGGATTGCGGAAGAACAGCGTAAGCCCCACAGCGCCCGTTTCCCACGCGCGGATGAAGCTGCAAAGGCCAAATACCAGACCCACGATGAGACCCACCACAGGGCCTTCCACCAGCGCGGCCAGCAGCACCGGAATGTGCACGGTGGTGGCGTTGGGCAGAGGCGGGGGCAGGGGAATCATGCCGATGGGGGTGAAGGTGAGCACGGCCACGATGGCGCTGAGCATGCCGGCAATGACCATCTGCCGGATGCGGTTACTCTGCTGGGTACGGTTCATCTTTTTCATTTTTCTTGCCTCCGTTCGAGTTCGTTGTGGGGATACCCGACGATGCCGAGGAATGGGGGAAAACCGGGTGGATTTGCGTCCGCTTCCCGAAGGATCACGGCGCATCCGCCCTCTATTATAGCTTTTGTATGCAGGATTGTAAAGAAAAATGGCGAGTACGCGCCGTTTGACATCTGATGGCAGTTGATTTATACTGATTGTGATAAAAAAATCACAATTGGAAAGGACGGTTTTCCATCATGAAAAAGCTGCTTTCTCTGGTTCTGAGCCTCATGCTGCTCGCCTGCGCTATCCCTGCCATGGCTGAGGACACCGTGGCTTCTGCCTCCGTGGCGGACTTCTACGCCCAGTATGCCCTGACCGGCGACGACCTGATGAACGCCCTCAACTCCTTCAGCGGCACCTACCTCATCAGCACCACCAACCCCGACGGCACCCCCAACACCGCCTTCTTCATCTACTCCATGGTGAAGCTGGACGGCGAGTACTACCTGCAGCTGGGTCTGGCTGAAAACCAGAGCAAGGCCAACCTGCTGGCCAACGGCTGCGGCCTGGCCGTGTACGCCGCCAATCCCAGCGGCGAAGAGGGCGCCATGCCTTACGCCGTGTCCGGCGCGCGCATCTGGTTCCAGAACGTCTCTGACGAGGCCGTGCTGGCCAAGCTGATGGAAGGCGCCCGCGAAGGCACGATGTTCTACGAGATCACCGCTGTCCGTCCCCTCGGCTGATGGAAAAACACACAAACAGCCCACCGAAGTCAAGCGCTCCGGTGGGCTGTTTTTTTGGCTGCGTTCTTAATGCAGATGGACGGTGTAGGGCCTGGGGCTGTCGGTTTCAACGACGGGCTGGCCATTTTGGATGGTCACGGTGAAATCCGCCGCGCGGTTTCCGTGCAGGTCGTAGACGGTGCAGCTGGCGCTCTTTCCTTCCGCAAGCGCGTACACGTGCAGCTCCACGCCGTCCAGATAGTCGTAATCCGGGCGCGTATCGCACTTGCCCATGGGGATGATGCTGCCTTGACGCGCCATCAGCGGCAGACTCATAAAGCCGTGGTTTTCGCGCTGCCACCCGCCGCCCAGCAGCCAGTGATCATCCAGAATGTTCGTCCATACGCCCCTGGGCGCGTAGAAATCCACCGTGCCTTCTTTGGTGAACACGGGCGCGGTGAGCAGGTTTGCGCCCAGCATGTACTGGCGGTCGAGCGTGTCGCAGCCGGGATCGTCCGGGAATTCCATCATCATGGGGCGCATCATGGGCGTGCCGTGCTCGTGAACCTCCACCGCGCAGGCGTACAGATAGGGCATCAGGCGGCATTTGAGCCGGGTGAAGAAGCGCACCACATCGCAGGCTTCGTCATCGAACAGCCACGGCACGCGGTAGCTCTGCGAGCCGTGCAGACGGCTGTGGCTGGAAAGCAGGCCAAAGGCGCACCAGCGCTTGTACACATCCGCAGGGGCGGTGGATTCAAAGCCGGAAATGTCGTGGCTCCAGTAGCCAAAGCCGCAGTGGCTCAGGCTCAGACCCGCGCGCAGCGTTTCGGCCATGGAAATATAGGTGGCGCTGTTGTCGCCGCCCCAGTGCACGGGAAACTGCTGGCCGCCGGCCGTGGCGCTGCGGGCAAACACGATGGCGTCGCCCTCGCCGCGTTTTTCGCGGATGGTCTCAAACACCATCTGATTGTAGAGATGCGTGTAGTAGTTGTGCATGCGCAGCGGATCGGAGCCGTCGTGGTACACGATATCGCGCACAGGAATGCGCTCGCCGAAGTCGGTCTTGAAGCAGTCTACGCCCATGTCCATCAGGCGGCGCAGATGGCCGCAGTACCACTCGCGGGCTTCCGGGTTGGTCACGTCTACAATGCCCATGCCGCTTTGCCACATGTCGGTCTGCCACACGTCGCCGTCTTTGGTGCGCAGCAGATAGCCCTTTTCCATGCCCTCCTCAAACAGGGGAGAGGCCTGCGCGATGTAGGGGTTGATCCAGCAGCAGATCTTCAGCCCGCGCTCGTGGTAGCGGCGGAGCATGCCTTCCGGATCCGGGAAGGTTTCCGGATCCCACGTGAAATCGCACCAGTTGAAGCCGCGCATCCAGAAGCAGTCGAAGTGGAACACGTGCAGCGGAATATCGCGCTGCGCCATGCCCTCGATGAAAGAAAGCGCGGTTTTCTCGTCGTAATCGGTGGTGAAGCTGGTGGACAGCCACAGGCCAAAGCTCCACGCAGGCAAAAGCGCCGGACGGCCGGTGAGCGCGGTGTAGAGATCCAGCGTGCTCTTGGGCGTGCCGCCGTAGATGATATCGTAGGTGAGCGTTTCGCCCGATACGCTGAACTGCACGCGCTCCACCTTCTCGCTGGCCACCTCGAAGCTCACGTCGGAGGTGTCCTCCACAAACACGCCGTAGCCGCGGTTGGTCATGTAGAAGGGGACGTTCTTGTACGCCAGCTCGCTGCAGGTGCCGCCGTCGGCGTTCCACATGTCCACGGTCTGGCCGTTCTTCACATACGCGCCAAATCGCTCGCCCAGGCCGTACACGCATTCGCCCACGCCCAGCTCGAGGGATTCCACCATCCACGTTTGGCGGGTGTCGCGGTCCCACGCGTGGCCCATGCTGCGGTAGCCGCTGGTGGTGAGCAGACGGTCGTGGCCGTAGAAGGCCACCTGCCAGTCTCCGCCTGCGGGCTTCTGGATTTCGGCGCGCAGGTCGCCGCTCTGGAACACCACGTGTTTTTCATTCTCGGTGATAACGGGCGCGACGGGTTCCTCATACGTTTCAAAATGCGGCGCTTTGTCCGCCTTTCCGGCGAAATGGGTGATTTTAACGCGGATCACATTGGCCCTTGGCGCGGTGAAGGAAACATCCAGCACAGCGCCGCCCACGGTGCTGCCGCGCCCGTAGATGGGATTGCACGCGGATTTGATGCGCAGCTCATCGCCCCTGCGCTCGGTGCGCACCCACTGACGCGCGTAGTTCATGGTATAGTTTTCGCGGATCACCCAGTATCCGTGCGTGAATTTCATATGTACTTCCATCCTTTCGGCAGAAATAAACCTTGTTTGTACAATTTCGTGCAGATTGCCTGTTTTCCTTCTGCAAGGCGGCAGGAACTTTGCATGCGCATGCAGAATGAATTATCAGCGAATCAGGCATAAAGCGGCGTTCCGGGCCGCATTCGAAAGGAAAGAAGCATATGCGTTTTCACTACCCCGAGCTGCTGCACGGCGGCGATTACAATCCGGAGCAGTGGATGGAACAAAAGGACACCATCTGGAAGGAAGACATGCGCTATGCGCGCGAGGCGGGCATCAACACCCTGTCCGTGGGCATTTTTTCGTGGTCGTATCTGGAGCCGGAGGACGGCGTGTACGATTTTTCGTGGATGGACGAGGTGATGGACAACCTGGCCGCCAACGGCATCAAGGCCGTGCTGGCCACGCCCAGCGGAGCCCGTCCGCCGTGGCTGGCAAAGAAATATCCGTCGGTGCTGCGCATGACGGAAAACCGCCTGCCCAATCTCTACGGCGGCAGGCACAACGCGTGCTATTCATCGCCGGATTATGAGCGCAAGGTGCAGGAGATCAACACCCGGCTGGCCGAACGGTACAAGGATCATCCGGCGCTTTTGATGTGGCATGTGTCCAACGAGTACAACAACGACTGCCACTGCCCGCGCTGCCAGGAGCGATTCCGCGAGTGGCTCAAGGCGCGCTACGGCACCATCGAAAACCTCAACCGCTGCTGGTGGAACGGCTTCTGGTCGCATCGCTTCACCTGCTTTGAGGAGATCGAAAGCCCCTCTTCCATCGGCGAAAGCGTCAATCCCGCGCTGCTTTTGTCGTGGAGGCGTTTTTCCACGGACAATCTGGTGCGCTTCATCCACACCGAGACGGAGCCCCTGCGCCGCATCACGCCCGATGTGCCCGTGACCGCCAACCTGATGCACACCTTCCCCGGCCTTGATTATTTCAAGGTGGGGCAGGCCATCGATGTGTCCAGCTGGGATAATTATCCTGCGTGGACGGGCGATGCGCGCGATCTGGCCGTGAGCCTGGAGACCGCCTTCAAGCACGACCTCATGCGCGGCGTGTGCGATCAGAAGCCGTTTTTGATGATGGAGTCCTCTCCCTCTGCGGTCAACTGGCACACCATCAACCCGCTCAGGAAGCCCGGCACCATTCTCTATCAGGGCCTGCAGGCCATCGCCCACGGCTCGGACAGCGTGCAGTACTTCCAGTTCCGCGCCGGACGCGGCGGCAGCGAGCAGTATCACGGAGCCGTCATCGACCGCACCGGCACCGCCAATACCCGCACCTTCCGCGAGGTGGCGGAGGTGGGCAGCGCGCTCAAGAAGCTCAGGGCCATCTCCGGCAGCGAAACGCGCAACGAAGTGGCGCTTTTGTACGACTGGAACGTGCGCTGGGCGCTGGATGACGCGTGGATGCTGCACCGCGGCAACCAGAAATACGAAGAAACCGTGCTTTCCTTCCACACGGCGCTGAGCAAGCTGGGCTACGGCGTGGACATTGTGGATGAAACCTGCGATCTCAGCCGCTACCGCGTGCTGGTGGCGCCCATGGCGTACATGATGCGCGAGGGGTTTGGCGAAAAGCTGAAAGCGTTTGTATCCGGCGGAGGCACGCTGGTGACCACCTACGTGAGCGGCTGGGTGAACGAGGAGCTGCTCACCTATATGGACGCCGATCCCAGCCCGCTGCAGGAGCTGACCGGCGTGCATGTGGACGAGTGCGATGCGCTGGACGATGTGACCTTCGGCCACTTCAGCTGGAAGGGCCATCGCTACCGCGTGAAGGAGGTGGCCGAGCTGGTCACGCCCCTCACCGCCACGCCGCTGGCTTCCTACACCGACCGCTTCTACGCCTGCAAACCGTGCTTTACCGTCAACGATTTCGGCGAGGGCAGCTGCTATTATCTGGGCGCCCGCACCGATGCGGACTTCCTGCACGATATGCTGAAGTACGTGATGAACGAGGAGGGCGTGTGGCCGCTTCTGGATGATCTGCCGGACGGCGTGACCGTGACGGCTCGTTATCAGGGCGAAAAGCGCTTCCTGTTTGCCATGAACGCCGCTATGGACGAGAAAACCATCGAACTGCCCGACGCCATGCACGAGGTGATGACCGACAAGCTGTGCTACGAGCACTGCGCCGTGCCGCCGCTGAGCATCCGGGTTCTCAGAGACGAAGAATAAACCAAACGGGAGACTGCAAATGCTGCAGCCTCCCGCTTTTTTATGCCTGTATTTTCTGAGAATGGAACAGTTTTCCAAGGGAAACAAAATAGCTTGGCATCAGGATCAGATCCGCACCAATCCACGCCAGCACCTCGGCCCAGAACACGCCGCTGTAGCCAATCAGCCCCGGCAGCACAAGCGCGCTGAGCGTGCGCATGACAAACTCCGCAATGCCGCTGGCCATGGGCATGACGGTGTTGCCCATGCCCTGCAGGGCCGAACGGTAGATGTGCAGCAGGTACAGCACCGGCAGCCACAGAATCATCAGCCGGAGAAACTCCCAGCCGATCTGCAAAGAGGCGGATACCTCTTCCGGCGTGCCGGAGATGAAGCTGCCAATGATGGAGCGGCCAAAGAGAAACATGAACGCCGTGATCACCCCGGCGGTGATGATGCCCGTCAGCGCGGAGGCGCGGATGCCGCTGCGGATGCGCTCCGGCTTCTTTGCGCCCAGGTTCTGCCCGGCGTAGGTGGACACCGCGTAGCCGTAGGAGATGGCGGCCACCTCCAGCACGCCGTAGAGCTTGTTGGTGGCCGTAAAACCCGCAATGAACGTGACGCCGAAGGGGTTGACGATAGCCTGCACCACCATGCCGCCCACGCCGATGATGGCGTTCTGCAGCGAAATGGGCAAGCCCAGACGCATCAGGTTGGCGCACACCGGCACCTCGGGGCGCAGATCCGCCTTTGCAGGCCGCACAAAGGCAATGCGGCTGAGCCGGTAGAGGCAGAACACAAAGGAGCACAGCTGCGCAATCACCGTGGCCGCCGCCGCGCCGCCCACGCCCCAGCCCAAACCCGCCACAAACAGCAGATCCAGGCCGATGTTGATGAGCGCAGCTATCACCATGGCCAGCAGCGGAGAACGTCCGTCGCCCAGCGCGCGCAGCACGCCCGCGGCCAGATTGTACGCCATCACCACCGGCAGGCCGGAAAACAGAATGGTGAGATAGGCCGTGGACATGGGGCGGATTTCCGCCGGCGTATCCAGAAGCGTGAGCACGGGGGAGAGCGTGAGCAGCGCGATGACCGTGATCAGCGCCGCCGTCACCACGGACAGCACAATGGCGTTGCCCGCACAGCGGCGCAGCTTTGCATGGTCCTTCGCGCCAAAGGCCTGCGCCATGGGAATGGTAAAGCCCTGCGCCAAGCCCTGCACAACGCCCAGAAACAGCCAGTTGAACCAGTCCGCCGCGCCCACTGCCGCCAGCGCGGATACGCCCACCACCGAGCCCACGATCTGCGCGTCCACCACGGTGTAGAGCTGCTGGAACACATTGCCCAGCATCAGGGGAAAGGCTACGCCCAGGATGAGGCCAATGGGCCTGCCCTCGGTCATATTGCGTACGCTCATACGTTTAACTCCATCTGCAGTGATAAACAGGTGCACAAAAATGCTCTGCGGTTTACCGCAGAGCATTCATCGTCCAATCGATCCTCCCATTAGGCCTCAACGTTGGACTTGGTGGGCAGAGCACGCTGCACATTGCCGCTGCGCAGGCAACGGGTGCACACGTTCATACGCTTCGCCGTACCATCGACCACCACGCGAACGCGCTGCACGTTCGGCGCCCAAATGCGATTGGTCTTACGGTTGGAGTGGCTCACGTTGTGGCCGCTGATGGTGCCCTTCGCACATACTTCACAAAACTTGCCCATAACTACACCTCCTAACGGGAGTTTGCATTCTTAACAGCCTGACCATTGTATCACGGTTTGACCGGTTTGGCAATAGGTAATGCAGAAATTCAGTCAAAAATCTTCGTAACAATTGGTTCATAACATTGAAACAATCCG
>JAQXJZ010000167.1 GCA_029009515.1 bacterium | reverse complement strand
AACAGGAGATGCCTCCGGCGGCCAGAGGATCCAGGGGAAACATCGAGGTTTCCCCTAGACCCTCTGGACTCCCTGACCCTTTCTCCGACCAGGGGATACCCCTGGACCCCTGTGAGTTGTGTGTATCTTTCTTTCGGGTTGCACATGTTTGTTGTGCGCTATCTAAAACGCCAAAACCCATCAACACCAGCCTTCGGCTGACAGTTGATGGGTTTTGGCTGCTTGTGTAGGTAAGGAATAAAGGCGAGCCGGGACGTTCGCGCACGGGCGCACACATAGGTGCGCCCCTACGGTGGTATCGGAGTTGAATTTGTAATGCAGACAGGTTTGGTTGCCGTGCCCGTATGGTACCGGGGCTGTATTGAAATGCAGACCAGTTCGGCTGCCTTGTAGGGGCGCACCTGCGTGTGCGCCCGTTGGCGACAGGTAACTTAGTTCATTACCTATGCACCCGAGCTGTAGCCTCGCTTTGCCCTTGGGCAAAGGTGAGGCGGATCAAACGGCGACAGCTACTTGATAAGTCCAGCTCCAAACTCCTTACCATCCCCGCACACGGGGGTCCAGGGGTTTACCCCTGGTCGTTTCAAGGGGGTTACAGGAGTCCAGAGGATCTAAGGGGGGAAATCGAAATCCCCCCAGATCCTCTGGCCCTAGCGGAGCGGGCCCCGACGTGCGCGCCTAACAAAGGCCGCAAGGCGTGACTCGGCCGTCAATCTCCGCCCCCCACTCCCTCATCAAACAGCAGAAGCCCGCCGCATCCTCCTGCAGCAGGCTTCCCTGTCTTTCGACATTACCACTATATCACGAAAAACAGTGCATTACCATGTCCTAGTTTTCCACATAACCATTCATAATCCGTTCGCGGCGCTGCATCAGCTCCAGCATATTCAACGCCTCCCGGTGCATTTTATGCACCCAGCGCGGCGAATAATGCAGTTTTTCTGACATCTCCTCCCACTTCATGCCGCACAGATAGCGCAGCTGCAGCACAGCCCGATAGCGCTGATCTTCCAGAAGGTTGATCACTTTCTCCGCCTTTCGCGACTTTTCCATCAGTTTCTCCGTTGCGCGCTTCAGTTCGTCGTGGACGTCCACCAGTTCCAGCACGTAGGTTTCCACCTTGCTGCGGCCCGGGGTGCCGCTGGTGCGCAGTGCGTCTGCGCGGCTGGTGGCTCTGGTGGCCATTTCACGGTAGCGTTCGGCGCGTTCGCACAGCACCTGCGTGTACAGGTAGCCGTGGCGCACCTCCCTCAAAAACGTTCGCACGTCCTGCATGTCGGCGTCCAATAACGCGGAAGCGTTCGTCCTCACACTCTGCTTCTGCGCCACAATCTTCTCTTCAATCATCTGCTTCCCGCTCCTTTCAGCTGTTCATGCATTTTTAATGCGAACATATGTTCGCATTTGGATAAGCAGATTATAGAGCCATACGCAGAAAAAGTCAACTGTGAATTTTCGTGAACGGTTTTTCCACATAAAAAGCCATGTTATAAATTCACAAAGGTTGACAACCTTTTCCCATCCTTTTATAATAAATACGTTGGAAACCTCCGTCTGTCTGTTTGGCATGCCCAAAAACAGGCGACAGGCAGACAGACGGCTTTCAAACATAAAACTTAGGAGGGAACCCCAATGGCCATCAAAATGACCGTAGACGGCAATACTGCTGTCGGCCACGTTGCGTATGCGTTCAGCGATGTGGCAGCCATTTACCCTATCACCCCTTCCTCCCCCATGGCTGAAGTTGTCGACGAGTGGGCCGCTCGTGGCCAGAAGAACCTGTACGGCCAGTCCGTGCATGTCAGCGAAATGCAGTCCGAAGCCGGCGCCGCTGGTGCCGTGCACGGCAGCCTTGCCGCTGGCGCCATGACCACCACCTTCACCGCTTCTCAGGGCCTGCTGCTGATGATCCCCAACATGTACAAGATCAGCGGCGAACTGCTGCCCAGCGTGTTCCACGTCAGCGCCCGCGCTCTGGCTGCTCACGCTCTGAACATCTTCGGCGATCACAGCGACGTTATGGCCTGCCGTCAGACCGGCTTTGCGATGCTGTCTTCCAACTCCGTTCAGGAAGCTATGGACCTGGCTGCGGTTGCTCATCTGTCCACCATCGAGTCCAGCGTGCCCTTCCTGCATTTCTTCGACGGCTTCCGCACCAGCCACGAAGTGCAGAAGATCGACGCTTTCGAGTATGAAGAGCTGCGTCCCCTGGTCAACTTCGAGAAGGTTGAAGCCTTCCGCAAGAACGGCCTGAACCCCGAGCATCCCCATCAGGCTGGCACCGCTCAGAACCCTGACATCTACTTCCAGGGCCGTGAAGCTGCCAACAAGTACTACGAAGCCACCCCCGCCATCGTCGAGGAAGTCATGGAGAAGATCTCCAAGCTGACCGGCCGCGAGTACAAGCTGTTCAACTACGTCGGCGCTCCCGACGCTGAAAAGGTCATCATCGCCATGGGTTCCGGCTGCGAAACCATCGAAGAGACCATCAACTACCTCAACGCCAAGGGCGAGAAGCTGGGTCTGATCAAGGTTCGCCTGTATCGTCCCTTCTCCGTCAAGCACCTGATGGCTGCCATCCCCGCCAGCTGCAAGAAGATCGCCGTTCTGGACCGTACCAAGGAGCCCGGCTCTCTGGGCGAGCCCCTGTACACCGACGTGTGCTCTGCTCTGCTGGAAGAAGGCCGCGCTGACATCAAGGTTGTGGGCGGCCGTTACGGCCTGGGCTCCAAGGAGTTCAACCCCACTATGGTCAAGGCTGTGTATGACAACCTGAACGACGGCGCTCTGAAGAACCACTTCACCGTGGGTATCGTGGACGACGTGACCAACACCAGCCTGGAGCTGGGCGAGCAGGTCATCTCTGCTCCCGAAGGCACCGTGAGCTGCATGTTCTACGGCCTGGGCTCCGACGGTACCGTTGGCGCCAACAAGAACTCCATCAAGATCATCGGTGACCACACCGACATGTATGCCCAGGGCTACTTCTCTTACGACTCCAAGAAGTCCGGCGGCATCACCGTGAGCCACCTGCGCTTCGGTAAGACCCCCATCCAGTCCACCTATCTGATCGACGCCGCCGACTTCGTGGCCTGCCACAAGTCCAGCTACGTCACTCAGTACGACATGGCCTCCAAGCTGAAGGAAGGCGGCGTGTTCCTGCTCAACAGCCCCTGGACCGCTGAAGAGATGAACGACCGTCTGCCCGCTTCCATGAAGCAGCAGCTGGCCAAGAAGCATGCCAAGTTCTACAATGTGGACGCCACCAAGCTGGCTCTGCAGGTTGGCATGGGCAACCGCATCAACACCATCATGCAGGCCGCGTTCTTCAAGCTGGCCGACGTCATCCCCTACGAGCAGGCTGACGAGTACATGAAGGCGTATGCCAAGAAGGCCTACGGCAAGAAGGGCGACGCCGTCGTCCAGAAGAACTGGGACGCCATCGACATCGCCATCTCCGGCCTGGTCGAGATTCCCGTTCCCGCCGAGTGGGCTGACTGCACCACCGGCGCCGAGCCCGTGAAGGTTCCCGCTACCGAGTACTTCAACGAGTTCGTTGCTCCCTGCCTGGCTCAGGAAGGCGACAAGCTGCCCGTGAGCGCCCTGTCTGCCAACGGTTTCGTGCCCACCGGCACCACCAAGTTCGAGAAGCGCGGCATCGCCGTGACCGTTCCCGAGTGGCAGATTGACAAGTGCATCCAGTGCGGCCAGTGCTCTCTGGTTTGCCCGCATGCTGCCATCCGTCCCATCTATGCCTCTGCTGAGGTCATGGAGAAGGCTCCCGAAACCTACGCCACCAAGAACGCCACCGGTAAGGAGTTTGCCGGCATGCAGTATCGCATGCAGGTCAGCCCCCTGGATTGCACCGGCTGCGGCAACTGCGTGGAAGTCTGCCCCGCCAAGGAAAAGGCTCTGATCATGAAGTCTCTGGACAGCCAGAAGGTCCAAGAGACCAACTGGGAGTTCGCGATGACCGTGCCCGAAGTCAAGGGTATCGAGAACGTGGCCACTGTCAAGAACAGCCAGGCCCTCAAGCCCCTCTTCGAGTTCTCCGGCGCCTGCGCTGGCTGCGGCGAGACCCCCTATGTCAAGCTCGTTACCCAGCTGTTCGGTGACCGCATGGTGATTGCCAACGCCACCGGCTGCTCCTCCATCTACGGCGGCTCCGCCCCCACCTGCCCCTACACCACCAACGATGAAGGCCACGGTCCCGCTTGGGCCAACAGCCTGTTCGAAGACAACGCTGAGTTCGGCTTTGGTATGAACCTGGCCATCAACCAGCGCCGCGCCAAGCTGGCCGACAACGTCAAGGCTCTGATCGCCATCGATTGGTGCTGGGACGAGATCAAGAAGGCCGGTCAGGAATGGCTGGATGTCATGGAAGAGGGCAACGCCTCCAAGATCGCCGGTCAGAAGCTGCTGGCTGCCTGCAAGGAAGGCGTCATCGAAGACTGCGACTGCGAAGCCTGCAAGCTGGCCAACGAAGTCATCAAGGATTCCGACCTGCTGACCAAGAAGTCCGTTTGGATCTTCGGCGGCGACGGCTGGGCCTATGACATCGGTTACGGCGGTGTGGACCACGTGCTGGCTCAGAACGAAGACGTCAACATCCTCGTTCTGGACACCGAAGTGTACTCCAACACCGGCGGTCAGTCCTCCAAGTCCACCCCCACCGGTTCCGTTGCGAAGTTCGCTGCCGCTGGCAAGCGCACCAAGAAGAAGGATCTGGGCATGATGGCTATGAGCTATGGTTACGTGTACGTGGCGCAGGTCGCCATGGGCGCCAACCCCGCTCAGCTGATCAAGGCCATGACCGAGGCGGAAGCCTACCATGGTCCCTCCCTGATCATCTGCTACGCTCCCTGCATCAACCATGGTATCAACATGGGCCATGCCCAGGCTGAGATCAAGAAGGCTGTGGAGTGCGGCTACTGGAACCTGTATCGCTTCAATCCCGATCTGGCCGAGCAGGGCAAGAACCCCTTCACTCTGGACTCCAAGGAGCCCAGCGGCGACTACCAGGCCTTCATCAAGTCCGAGAACCGTTACGCTTCTCTGGCCAAGATGTTCCCCGCTGTCGCTGACGGTCTGTTCGCTCAGAACGAAGTCGACGCCAAGAACCGCTACCTCAAGTACAAGTCCCTGGCCGACTAAGGGTTGAACCCTTAACCTCTCTCCGCGCACCCGAAAGGGTGCGCGGGTTTTTTTGTGTTTGGGGCTGCTGCTCAGACTGCCGGAGGTCGGAGGGACCTCCGGCTCGCTTGTGTGGGGGCGGGATGTAACACTTTTAAAATTATTAATCATTTATTGCCGCAAGATGGTGTTTGCGTTATAATGTCAATGAAGACGTAACAATATTGTAACAATTGTTCTGCTTTTCAACAATCAGGAGGCATTATGAACATTCGCAAATACTTCTCCGCCGAGCAGGTGAACCACGGCAGACAGATGGAGCTGGATTTGCTCAAGGGGTTTGCCATCATCTTTATGGTGTGGGTTCATGTAACCGGGCAGATGGGCAACAACGACCTGAAGCTGCCTTTCTTCATCGTCAACGACATTCTGGGTTCTCCCTATGCCGCGCCCATGTTTATGATGGCACTGGGCGTGGGCATATGCTTCAGCCAGCGCAAAAGCGCGGCGCGCCTTGCTTTCCGGGCTGTGTCCATCTTTGCGGTGGGACTGCTACTCAATGTGGCGCGCTATGTGCTGCCATCCTTTCTCTATGCTCAGGTCACGGGGATCAGCTATACCGGTGAGTATCTGTTCGGTGATCTGTTCATCGGCGATATTCTGCAGTTTGCCGCTTTTACCTTCCTGTTTTTCGCCTTTGCACGCTGGCGCAAGTGGTCGCTTGGCAAGCTGGTGATGGTGGGTGTGAGCTGCTCGCTTCTGGCATGGATGCTGCGCTACCAGTCCACCGGCAATGAAGCCGTCGACTACATCTGCTCCTGGTTCTGGGGCACGGGCGAATACACCAGCTTCCCCTTCCTGGGGTGGATCATCTTTCCCATTGCCGGCGTTTGCATCGGTCATGCGCTGCTGCACTGCCGCGACAAAAACGCCGTCTACCTGCGCGTTTCGCCCATTTGCCTGCTGATTGGCACGGCTTACGTGTGGTACGCCTTCGTCACCCGCACCCAGTACCTGTCCGAAGCCGCCGACTACTTCCTGCTGACCACGGTGGATGCCCTCTTCATCATCCTGCTGGGCATTGGCCTGCTTGGGCAGAATGCGCTGCTGCTGCGCCTGTGCAAGGGATGGAAGTTTCCCATGCTCACGCGCCTGAGCCGCAACATCAACGCGGTGTACTGCATCCACTGGACGCTGCTCACCTTCTCCGGCCTCTTCTGCCGCCTGTTCCTGGAGGAATACCGGTTTGGCTTCGTCACGTGCTGCATCATCACGGTTGTGCTGCTGGTGGCGTCGGATGCGCTGGCCAGCCTCTACGCGGCCAAAATCCGCCCCGCGCTGCACGCCAGCCTGCTGGCCACGCGTCAGCATCCCATGTGGCAGCCGGTGTTCAAGTTCATCCATACCGTGTTTCCCCAAAGCGTCAGCCGCGGTTTCCGGGCGCTGAACGTCATCCTGTTCTCTGGCGGCGCATCGCTGATGCCGACAGACAAAAACGAAAAGTAAATCAAAAAAAGGCTGTCCGATGCAAATGGCGGACAGCCTTTTTGGTTTTTACCAGATTCCCGGAATCAACCGGAACTTCACCTTCTGCCGGTACTCCGCGTATCCGTCCAGCTCCTGCACCAGCAGCCGTTCCTCGGCCTGCAGGCGCACAATGATCAGCGCCGGATACACCAGCTGAATGATCAATCCCCACCACGAACCCAGGATGAGCGGCATGGAAAGAAACATAAGCAGCGTGGCAGAATACATGGGATGCCGCACCACGCCATACAGGCCGGTGGAAACCACCTTCTGCCCGGCCTGTACCTCCACCGTGCGCGACAGATACGCATTCTCGCGCAGCACCTCGGCATACATCGCGTAGCCAGCCAGAAACAGCACCGCGCTCAGAACGATCAGCCACTTGGGCATAGCCGACCAGCCAAAGCGGAAATCCAGCCCGGAAACGACGAACGAGCAGAGAAACATCAGCGCGCTGAGCGAAACCACCGCTTTCTGCTCGCCCTGCTTCTCCTTGTGATTGAGGCGCTTTTGGAGCAGATCCGGCGCACGGAAAAACATGACAACGCCCATGAGAAGCATGGGAATGAACAAAACGCCCATCAGAAGCCAGCCGTTGTGGAAAGAGAGGGTGCCAGCCGGAAGAAAGACGAGGATGCCGACAAACAGCATGCCGACGAGAAGGAAGAGAATCGCTTTGGTAAGGAGCATGTTTCTACCTCCAGTGTGTCCGCCTTCGGCGGAGTGAAATCCGCTGCGGCGGGTGAAATCTGCCTGCGGCAGGTGAAATCCGTCCGGGGGACGGATGAAATCTCCTGCTGAAGCAGGAGGATTGAAGTTAGATGTCAGGAGAGGGAACGGGTTGACTTCTATTTTCCCTGCACTCAAGCGAGCCGGGAGGCCCTCCGCCGACCGGCGGTCTTATGCGCAGCCCCAAACACAATCTTCCCCCTCTGCGCCTTCCAAAGGAAGGCGCAGCTTGGGGTGCAGGGGCACTGCCCCTGCCCGCCGGAGGCCGTTCCCCTACTTTCGTACCCTTTCCCTCCGTCTCCTCCTCGTCTGCGGCTTCTGAATGTCCGCGGTCGATTCGCCTTTGAGGCGGAAGAGCTCGTCTCGCAGCTTGGCGGCTTTTTCGAAGTCGAGGTTCTTGGCGGCGGAGAGCATCTGGTCTTCGACGCTCTTCATGAGGGACTCCAGCTCCTCCTGCGACATGGAGTCCGGCTTGGACTGCTGCATGCTGTCGGTGATGCGAATGAGCGCCTGCACGGTGGACTTCACGCTCTGCGGCGTGATGCCGTGCAGCTCGTTGTAGGCCTGCTGCAGCGCGCGGCGGCGGTTGGTTTCGGTGATGGCGCGCTCCATGCTTTCGGTGATGGAATCGCCGTAGAGGATGACGCGGCCATCCACGTTGCGCGCGGCGCGGCCGATGGTCTGGTTGAGGGACGTTTCAGAGCGCAGGAAGCCTTCCTTGTCCGCGTCGAGGATGGCGACGAGGCTGACTTCGGGCATGTCCAGGCCTTCGCGCAGCAGGTTGATGCCCACCAGCACGTCGTATTCGCCCAGGCGCAGGTCGCGGATGAGCTGGGTGCGCTCCATGGTCTGAATGTCGGAGTGCAGATAGCGCACTCGGATGCCGAGGTTCTTCAGATAATCGGTCAGGTTTTCGGCCATGCGCTTGGTCAGCGTAGTCACCAGCACCCTTCCGCCCTTGTCCACGGTCTGGTTGATCTGGCCAATCAGGTCGTCCACCTGCCCGGTGGCGGGGCGCAGGATGATCTCCGGGTCGATCAGGCCGGTGGGGCGGATGATCTGCTCCACCACGTTCTCGGCCAGCTCCATCTCGTACTGGGCAGGCGTGGCGGAAACGTAGATGGTCTGGTGCTGGCGGGCGCGGAATTCATCGAAGAGAAGCGGACGGTTATCAAAAGCGGACGGCAGGCGGAAGCCGTAATCCACCAGATTCTTCTTGCGCGCACGGTCGCCGTTGTACATGCCGCGCACCTGCGGAATGGTGACGTGGCTTTCGTCGATGAACATGAGGAAATCCTTGGGGAAGTAATCCAGCAGCGAGTAGGGCGCATCGCCGGGCTGACGGCCGTCGAAGTAGCGGCTGTAGTTTTCAATGCCCGTGCAGAAGCCGATCTGCCGCATCATTTCGATATCGTAGCGCGTGCGCTGGCGCAGGCGCAGCGCGTACAGCGGCTGGCCTTCGTCCTCCAGCTCCTGTGCGCGCACTTCCAGATCCTTTTCGATCTGGTCGATGTTGTCGTTCATCTTGTCGCGGTCCATCGCATAATGTGTCGCAGGGAACACCATGGCGTGCTCCAGCGTAGACAGCACGTTGCCGCTCACGACCTCCACTTCGCGGATGCGGTCGATCTCGTCGCCGAAAAACTCGATGCGCAGCGCATGCTCCTTCTCGTTTGCGGGAATGATCTCCAGCACGTCGCCCTTCACGCGGAAGCTGCCGCGCGTGAACTCGAAATCGTTTCGGGTGTACTGGATTTCCACCAGGCGGTCGATGAGCTTGTTGCGGCTGATCTGCATGCCGGGGCGCATGGACACCATCATGCCCTCGTACTCGCTGGGGTCGCCCATGGAGTAGATGCAGGAGACGGACGCCACGATGATCACGTCCTTGCGCTCACGGATGGCGGCGGTGGCCGAGTGGCGCAGGCGGTCGATCTCCTCGTTGATGGAGGCGTCCTTTTCAATGTAGGTATCGGTGGAGGCGATGTAGGCCTCGGGCTGGTAGTAATCGTAATAGCTGACGAAGTATTCCACTGCGCTGTCCGGGAAAAACGCGCGCAGCTCGCTGCACAGCTGGGCGGCCAGCGTCTTGTTGTGCGCAAGCACAAGGGTGGGCTTCTGCACCTTTTCGATGATGGAGGCCATGGTGAAGGTCTTGCCGCTGCCGGTTACGCCCAGCAGCACCTGATCACGCAGGCCGTCCTTCACGCCCTGCGCAAGCGATGCAATGGCCGCAGGCTGATCGCCGCTGGCGGAATAGGGCGCTTTGAGCACAAACTGATTCATCGCTTCAACTTTTCCTTTCGCTGATGTGCCTTCATTATAGCATGCGCCCCCTTCCGTCAGCAAGAGGAAAGGGGCACGTTTGTTCGGCTGTGAAATGTTGTTTTGGCAGCGGCCCAAAAGCGCGCGCCCATGCGCCGTATGATGGAAGATGCTGCTTTCCAGCGCCTTTGCGCCCTGCTGAAAAACACTTCCACGCCTCATGCACCCCAGGCGGCGCGGCCAAAATGAGCGCGTGGGAGGGATGGAACATGGCTACGTATCTCATCCGCCATTCGCCGCATCTGAGCGGCGAGGTGGAGGTTTCCACCGCGAAGAACGCGGTGCTGCCCATTCTGGCGGCAGGCTTGTTATCGGAGGATCCGTTGATCGTCAAATCCGTGCCGGGCATCACGGATGTGGAAATGCTCTTGCAAATCCTGCGCGACTGCGGCGCGGAAATCCAACGCAGCGGCATGGACGTATCGGTATGCGCGCTGCAGCCGCAAAGCCCGCAGCACGAGGAGCACATGCGCAGGCTGCGCGCCAGCATCCTCATTCTGGGGCCCATTCTGGCCCGCAGCGGCAGCGCCTGCGTGGGGCTGCCGGGCGGATGCGCCATCGGGCAGCGGCCCATTGACCTGCATCTGCGAGGATTGCAGACGCTGGGCGCGCAGGTGCACGCCGTGGGCGGTATGCGGCAATTGAGCGGCAGGCTGACGGGCGCGCGGGTGTACCTCGACCTGCCCAGCGTGGGCGCGACGGAAAACCTGATGATGGCCGCAACCCTTGCGCAGGGCGTGACCACCATTGAAAACGCGGCCAAGGAGCCGGAGATTGTGGATCTGGCCAACTGCCTCAATCAGATGGGCGCAAAGATCAGCGGCGCAGGCACGGGCACGGTGGTCATTCAGGGCGTGGAGCGGCTGCACGGCGCGGTCTATCACCCCATCCCGGACCGGGTGGAGGCCGGCACGCTGCTGTGCGCCGCGGCCATCACCGAGGGCAGCGTGCTGGTGCGGGGCGCGTGCGCGGAGCATCTGCGGTCGCTTTTGTTCAAGCTGAGCGAAACCGGCGTGGGCATACGCGAAACGCCGTCCGGCATCCGTTTAAGCGGCAGCGCCTGCGTGGGGCTGCCGGGCGGATGCGCC
>JAQXJZ010000166.1 GCA_029009515.1 bacterium | reverse complement strand
CGTTTACCAAGCTCCTCCTCGGAGCAGAAGCAGTAGTAGGCATGGCCCGATTCGACCAGCTGCTGCGCGTAGGGAAGGTACAGGCTCTTGCGGTCGGACTGGATGTAGGGACCGTACGGGCCTCCCACGTCGGGGCCTTCGTCCCAGTGCATGCCGCAGCCGCGAAGCGTATCGTAGATGACCTCCGTGGCGCCCTCCACAAAGCGCTCCTGATCAGTATCCTCAATGCGGAGGATGAATTTGCCGCCCATCTTTTTGGCATAGAGATAATTATACAGTGCGGTGCGCAGTCCGCCCAGATGCATAAAGCCCGTGGGGGACGGCGCGAATCTTGTGCGTACCTCCATCAGTGGAAGCCTCCTCGGTTGAGTTATTTGGCAGGGGCGACGAACGCGGCCTTCAGCTCCACCGTGCGGTTGAACACGGGCAGCTCGCCGGTCGAATCCGGATCCTTGCAGAAGTAGGCGAGACGCAGGAACTGGAAGGTGGTGCCCACCTCAGCGTCGCGCACAAGCGGCTCTGCGTAGCCGCGCAGGACGGTGAGACTGTTCGGGTTCAGGCGGCTGATGAAATCCTTCTTCAGCGCGCCAGCGGGCGCGACCTCGTCGGTAGCCTCGGTATCGGCGATTTCAGGCTCAGCGGCTGCTTCCAGCTCCTCGTTAGCGGAGAGCAGCGGCTCGTACAGACGCGCCTCGAAGGGCACGCAGTCCGCCGCGCTGACCCAGTGCAGCACCTTGCCCTTGATTTTACGGTTGGCGCCCTCCGTGCCGGAAGCGGACGAGAGATCCACCTCGCAGTGTACGGCGGTGACGTTACCGCTTTCGTCCTTATCGCAGCCCACGCACTTGACGATGTACGCGCCCTTGAGACGCACCTCAAAGCCCGGATACATGCGCTGGAACTTCTTCGCGGGCACCTCCATGAAGTCGTCCTGCTCAATATACAGCTCCTTGCCAAAGGAGACGGTATGCGTGCCCATCTCAGGATGATCGGGGTGATTCTCCATGGTCAGCTGCACGGTTTTACCGTCCTCCCAGTTGTCGAGAATCACCTTCAGGGGGCGCAGTACCGCCATGGCGCGAATGCTCTTTGCGCCGAGGTCGTCGCGCACGCAGGCTTCCAGCATGGCAAAGTCCACGGTGGAATCGGCCTTGCTCATGCCGATGCGGTCCACAAAGTCGCGAATGGCTGCACCGGTGTAACCGCGCCGACGCAGCGCGGACAGCGTGGGCATGCGGGGATCGTCCCAGCCGCGCACATAGCCGCCCTCGACCAGCTGACGCAGATAGCGCTTGGACATGACGGTCTGCGTCATGTTCAGGCGGGCAAACTCGATCTGGCGGGGCTTGGCGGGCAGCATGTGCGCGCTCTTTTCCACCACCCAGTCGTACAGGGGACGATGGATTTCGTACTCCAGAGAGCACAGGCTGTGGCTGATGCCCTCCAGCGCGTCGCCGATGGGATGCGCAAAGTCGTACATCGGGTAGATGCACCACGTGCTGCCGGTGCGCCAGTTCTCCTTGTAGAGGATGCGGTACATGGCGGGGTCGCGCATGACGATGTTGGGGCTGGCCATGTCAATCTTGGCGCGCAGGGTGTACTGGCCCTCGGCAAATTCGCCGGCCTTCATGCGGCGGAACAGGTCCAGGCTCTCCTCCGCGGGGCGGTCGCGCCACGGGCTGTTCTTGCCGGGCTTGGTGAGGGTGCCGCGGTACTCGCGCATCTCTTCCTTGCTCAGCTCGTCCACATAGGCCAGACCGCGCTTGATCCAATCCTCGGCGATCTCGTAGCACTTGTCGTAGTAATCGCTGGCGTAGTACAGTCCGCCGGTCCAGTGGAAGCCCAGCCAGTTGATGTCGCGCTTGATGGCCTCGACGTACTCGGTGTCTTCCTTGGCGGGGTTGGTGTCGTCAAAGCGCAGGTTGCACTGACCGCCGTACTTTTCGGCAGTCAGGAAGTCCATGATCAGCGCCTTGCAGTGGCCGATGTGCATATAGCCGTTGGGCTCAGGAGGAAAGCGCGTATGAACGCTTTGATAGCGCCCGCTCCGTAAATCTTCTTCCACGGCGTCCCAGATAAAGTTGCTCTTCGTAACGGCAGTTTCCATAATGCGCCTTCCTTTCTATATCATCCAAAGACAGCCTCGGCTGTCGTAAAGCTTATGATAGAACGAAAGGCGCTGTTTTGTCAAGGAAAATACGGAAAAGGGACGGCAGGGGCACGGCAGGGCGCTGCCCTGCACCCGCCAAAGGGCTTCGCCCTTTGGAATCCCATGGATTGAGGCCGCCCGTGGGCGGCCTCAAGGAGTATGGCAAAAAGCATTCACGCTTCCATAATTCTTTTCATTTCTGCTTCAAGTGCCGGAATATCCTGCGAAATCGTTTCCCAGATCAGGGAATAATCGATGGAGCCATAAGCATGGGCGCAGATGTTTCTCAGCCCGCGCATATTGCGCCACGGCAGGTGAGCATAGGTCGCGCGTTCCTCATCGCTCAGCTTGCCGGCCAGCTCGCCAATCTGCAGCAGGCACATGCAGCACGAATTGCGGTAGTGCGTATCCGCCAGAAAATCCTCCAGCGAGTTTCCAAAACGCGCGCGGGCTTCTTTGATCTGCGAACAGTAATCCAGCATTTTCTCAAAGATGGCAGCCGTTCTACTGTTCATAAATCTTCACCTCATCCGCTTTGATCGCTTCCAGGAACTTCCGGTCACTGCTCCCTGAGGATACCACATCCACATGGCAGTGCAGCGTATCTTCCAGATCGGACACAAAATCAAAGTATTGAAACAATGTGGTGATTTTTCCGCATTCGATGGACAGATCCACATCACTTTGCGGCGTAGCCTCGCCGCGCCCGTAGGATCCAAACACAGACACGCGCTTCACGCCGTGCTTATTGGCGATGGGCGTGATGATTTCCTGCAGTTCCTGCAGGGTATACACTTGTGCCACGATGCTTCACCTCCAGCATCATTATACCACACCTGCGGACCGGTTGCATAGTCAGTTTCCATTCCGCTTGTGCCGTTTGCTTTTGTGTGGTAGTATCTGGTTAATGAAAAAGGAGATGAGCGCGATGAAGGTACTGATCATGAATGGCAGCCCGGTCAGGAATGGCGCAACGGCGGAGATTGTCCGCATCGTTTCTGAGCAGCTGAATGCGGCGAACGAAGTCCAATCGATCTGCATTGACGATTTTTCCATCGGGTTCTGCAAGGGGTGCAGGGCTTGCCATGCCACGGCCCGGTGCGTTCAGCACGATGACGCGGACAGGGTGATGGCGCTGTTTGACGAGGCGGATATCATTGTCTGCGTTTCGCCCTCCTATTGGGCGGATATTCCCGGGCAGTTCAAGGCGTTCATCGACCGCTGCACCCCGTGGTGCAACACGCATGAACCGCATGCGCGTCTGCGCGGCGGCAAGCGCGGATATGCCATTGCGCTCAGAACAGGGCCGGGCATGCGGGAATGCCAGCGGATCATAGAGAGCATCGAGCATTTCTACGGCCATCTGAAGATCGCCCGCTGCGGCAGCCTGGGGCTGTGCTCCATCGAATACAGGGAGGACGTGGAAGCGCGGAAGGATGAGATCATCGAATTCTGCCGCCGCATCTCCTGAGCGGCGGTTCATTGCCCCGTCAGCGCCTGATGCTCCTGCGGGGTATACGGCGTGAGATGCAGCTGTCCATCCAGATCGTCCACATGCCATGTAGGTTCCTGCGAACGATAGGCGTTGAACACGCAGAACGCGGGATACGTCCCCTGCCGGTCGTGCAGGCCGACCGAGCCGGAGAGCACGCCGCTCAGATCGGTGCAGCTCCATGCGCCGCCGTGCTCCTGCACGTATGCGAGGGTGCGGCCATCCCCAGCCGTCAGCACGGCCATTGCCAGCTGATTGGCCGGAATCTCCACGCTTGCGCCGCTGATGGTTTTCTCCTGTAGAACGCCTGCCAGCAGCGGCGGCAGCTCGTCAGCAAAGCAGATAGCGCGCCATGCGAGGCTGCCATCCGCATGATATTCCGTCTCCTCGATCCATGGCGCAGCCAGCGCCGCACAGGGCAGCATCAGCACGAGCAGCGCCGCAAGCATCCGTTTCATGTTCTTTTCCTCCTGAATCATTCAATCCCATGCCAGCTGGCCGAACCCTCCATCACCTCGGAGGCGCGCACATAGCCGCCCACCGCATCGGGATTCATCTCGCAGCGGTTGTCCTCCGCCAGCACCACGTGCAGCCAGCCGTCATCCGTCTCGGCGATGACGCGGGTCATGCTGCCTGCGGGCAGGTTTGCCACCGCATCCGCATTGGCGGATGGCTGGGCGCGCAGGGTGATTTCCACGGGAATCAGGCCGAAGGACAGGGGCCCGTGGTACAGCGTGAGCTGCCACATCTGCGTGCGGGGCTCGCGTGCATAGTTGCTGTGCACCCAGCCTTCCACGCCGCCCACGCGCACGCGGTACCATTCGCCCTTCACGTCCAGACGATAGGCCAGCGCACAGTCGCGGTAGCGGCCGAGGCTGCTGGAACGGGTGGTGGGCTCTGTGCGCAGGTTGACGTTGCCGTAGAGCATCACAATGTCCCTGCCGTCGATGGTCTGCCACGAGGCTTCAGCCTTTTCGCGCGCAGCTTCTTCCGTGGTGGGAAAGTCCGCAAGGCTGTTCATCCACGTCGTCCAGCCAGCCCAGTTGCCGTAATAAAGCGCACCTTCATCAGGCTGTGCATTCAGCGGCGCCACGCGGAAGCCGCCGCTGCCATACATGTTGTCGATGATGTAACCGCTGCCGTCGTCATACTCGCGCTCGTAGCGCTCCACCAGCCACATGGACGGATCGCCCATTCCCCACCAGAAGGCATAGCGCTCCCGTGCGCCATCTTCCGCATCAAACTCCAGGCACAGCCGGTTGCTGGACGGAAACACAATGCGGAACGGCCGATCCTGAAAAATCATCTTTTCTCCCAGTTCATAAAACGCCCACGGCCACACGCCGTTGCGCGCACCGCCCACCAGCTTAACGCCGTTTTCCGTGCGGATACCCAAAAGCGCAATGGAGCCAAACGCCTGCTCATCCAGCGGCACCGGCTCGCGCAGCGCGCCGCACACCACATCCACCGGATCGTATCCCCAATCCGCCAGCGCCTGCGCAAAGTCCTGCGGCCCGTCCGTCCCGAACTCCGTATAGCGGTAATCGTAGCGCATGGAGGTGTCCTCCACCCAGCTTTTGGCCAAAGCAGCAGGAGCCATCAGCACCAGCAATATCAACATGCAAAGCAGTTTCTTCACCATCATTCTCCCCTTTCCATATTGATCCAACGATACAGAAAAGGAAATACTTGCAAATAATGATCCCCCGGCGTAGCCGGGGGTTTTACATGTGCGGGCATAGCCCTAGAATACTAGCAGCGCCCTCGCAGGCGCATATACGATTGTCATTTGCTTAAAACCTATTCCCTGCTGCCTGTAAACAGGCTTTTGAACTTGCATTTTCTCGCCACTCTCATGCTACTTCTTTCCCGCACGCCCGTTCTCAGTTACTTATCCTTTATCATACGCTTTCTTCACTTTTCTCCGCTACTTATGTTACAATTGTATTTGTCATTTGGTGTTCAAATGACCTCCTTTTGCTTTCGATGCTGTTGTCAGGCCGTTTCGTTCTTGCAAAAGGAGTTTTGATTTCACACTCATAGCTGTAAGCTTTGCTGAACCCCACGCCTAGCGTGGGGTTTTCGATATGCAAAAAAGCTCTTTGTTTTCACAAAGAGCTTTAATGGTCTGGGTGAGAGGATTCGAACCTCCGGCCTCTTGAACCCCATTCAAGCACGCTACCAAACTGCGCTACACCCAGATATTCTTTTCGTGTTGTGAGGTTGATTTCCTCACGAGCACGAATGCTATTATACACACCCTCCCCACCAAAGTCAAGCGGTTTTTCAGAATTTTTTTGACTTTTGGCGAACAAGTTTGATTTGCGGAATTCATTCGACCAAATCAAACATCACATGTGTGTGAAAGCAAAAATCATGGGGTAAATATCAGAAAAAAGGATGGACGCTTGAGGCAGAAAACGCTATACTGGAAAAAACATTCAGGAGGAATGCCTGTGCAGAACCTGACCATCATCCTGCAAAAAGCCCTGCCCGTATTTCTGATGCTGGCCCTGGGCGTACTGTGCTGCAAAAAGCAGATCATCTCCCGCGAAGGCATCAGCGCCATGAAGACCTTCGCCGTGAGCATCACGCTGCCTGCCGTCATGTTTTCGGCCTTTGCTTCGGCGGAATACTCCGCACAGAGCCTGTGGACGCCGCTGATCATCTTTGCTGTCTGCGTGCTCATGCTGCTTGCGGGCATGGCCGGCTGCCGGATGCTCGGTCTGCACGGAAGGCTTTCGCCCTATCTGGCCACCGGCTTTGAGGCCGGCATGCTGGGCTATGCCCTGTTTGCGCTTCTGTATCCCGCCGAGCCCACCGCCTCCTTTGCCATGGTGGATCTGGGCCAGGTGCTGTTTGTGTTCACGCTGTACAAGGCGCTGCTGGCCGGACGGAGCGGTTTGAAGGGCGTGGTGCGCGAGGCGCTGCATGCCCCCACCGTGTGGGCCATCGTCATCGGCATTCTCTTTGGCACAACCGGCCTGTACCGGGCGCTGGAGCCCAGCGGCATCAGCAGCGTGCTGGACGCCTCGGCTGCATTCGTTGCCGCGCCCACGAGCGCCGTCATCCTGCTCACCATCGGCTATGATCTTGGCTCGGGAAGCATCGAATGGCGCAAAACCTTCCGGCTGGTGCTGCTGCGGCTGATCATCGCCGCCATTGCGCTGGCGGTGGTGCTGCTTGTGGATCGCTATCTGCTGGGCGGCCTGATGCATTCAGGCGCGCTGCTTCTGCTGTTCATCCTGCCTCCGCCCTACGTGCTGCCCGTGTTTGCCGATGTGGAGGAGGAACGCGCGGATGTATCCAGCGCGCTGTCCGCACTCACGCTCATCAGCCTGGTGCTGTTCATGATTCTGACGGCGCTGTGCTGATCCACCCAAAACAACAAACGATAAAGAAGGCGAAAGACCATGGCACAGACGATTTCTTTGAAAGCCCAAAACCTGCGCGCCATCCGTTCCATCGATCCCAGGCTGGTTTCCTACAACGTTGAAATGACGGAGGTCACCGGCGGCACCTTCTGGAAGGCCTATACCCCGGAGGAAATCGCCGGAAACGGCAAGTTTCCCATGATCGGCTTTGCCAAAAAAGGCTCCCTGATGCAGGTGTATCCGCCCATTGACCTGACCAATGTACGCCTGCGGAAGATGGCCAAACAGCTCGGACCCGTGTGGGTGCGCGTTTCCGGCACCTGGTCTACCAAGACCTACTACGACTTTGACGGTGCCTGCAACGGCGTGGCGCCGGAAGGTTTCCAGAACGTGCTGACCAGAGAGCAGTGGATTGGCGTGCTGGATTTTGTGAAAGCGGTGGGCGGCAAGCTGCTGGTATCTGTTGCCAACTGCGAGGGCATCCACTCTGCCCACGAGCCCTGGCTGCCCGCTCAGGCAAAGCTGCTGTTTGATCTCAGCAAGGAGTATGGCGTGCCCATTGACGCAGCCGAGTTCATGAACGAGCCCAACATGCTCTCCGGCTCCGGCGCGCCCAAGGGCTACAGCTTCGACGATTACATCCGCGATCAGGACATCTTCAACAAATGGCTTCACGAGAATTATCCGGAAACGCTGGCGGTCGGCCCCTGTTCCGTTGGCGGCGGCCAGATGGGCAAAATGAAGCTGGAAGAAGGCCTGCTGAAGATTGTGGGCAAGCTGGTGGGCACGGAACGGCTGCTGAAGGGCGCCAAAGAAAAGATGGAGGTTTTCAGCTACCACTACTACAACGGCGTGTCCGAGCGCATCGCCGCGGGCATGAGCTTTGTGCACTGGCCCGCTGATCAGGTGCACACCGAGGCCTATCTGGATGCAGCGGCCTATTGTGCAAGAGCCGCCGCAAAGCTGCGCGATCAGTACATGCCCGGCGCGCAGCTGTGGGTGACGGAATCCGGCGATGCAGGCGGTGGCGGCGACACCTGGGCCTCCACCTATCTGGACGTCTTCCGCACGCTGAACGAGCTGGGCTCCTTCGCCACCATTTCGGATGGCGTCATCTTCCACAACACGCTGGCTTCGTCCGACTACGGCTGGCTGAAGCACGGCACCTTCGAGCCCCGGCCCAATTACTTTGCGGTTCTGCTGTGGAACACCCTGATGGGCACCACC
Source organism: bacterium (assembly GCA_029009515.1). Lineage (GTDB taxonomy): Bacteria > Bacillota > Clostridia > Christensenellales > Aristaeellaceae > Limiplasma. Next base: position 2,227 of record JAQXJZ010000166.1, on the reverse strand, counting down.
GTCTACGATTCCGCTGAGCCCATCCGAGAGGGCGCACACGTGTACTGCCACTCCCGCAAGGACGGCAAGGACGGCTATGCGTATCTCATCATCAACAACTCCCTGACGGATTCCACCACCGTGGAACTGCCCAGAGAAGCAGTGCGCTACACACTGGCCGGCCGAGACGGCCTGCGCAGCACCGTGATGACGCTCAATGGCCGCGAGCTGGTATTGGGCGAAAACGACGAGCTGCCCGACCTGTCCGGCGAGGCCGTCAGCGGCAAGGTGGAGCTGGCGCCCGGCACCTGCACATTTATTGTGGTGTAAGAAAAAGCATAACCAAAGTAATAACCTCCCGAAAGCCTGACGTTGCATGGCTTTTGGGAGGTTTCCTATATCAAAAAGGAAATTGGATTTCAATGCTGTGCAATTGGACTCCAGGGGATGATAAAATCCAGCGTGGATATGGAGGACGTATTCCGCCGAAAGCAGGAAGCGAAAAGCGCGCTGGCGAAAGCGCAGACCACTAGGGATAAGCGTTCCCGGAAACCGGTACTGGATATGAGCCTGCCGTGGGCGGGGAAGTTTTGACTGGTACATTAAAGACCATGGCGCTATGAACGTCATGGCCTTTGTTCGGTGTAAGAAAGCCGTTTATTACTTAACTTAAAGGCAGGTTGGTATAGTACTCTTCGCCGATTTTGATAAATTCAATTTCTTTTCCGACGGTTTCTATATAGAAATTGATAGCCGACGATGGAGATTCTAAGGATAAGGTATCTTTTAGAGGTTCAAAGCAATTATTGACCTGATCGGATAGCTCCTCCTTTTTTCGTTTTTGACGATCAGAAAACAACCCATCCACAAATGAAAAGGCTTTTCCACCGATGTTGGCGATAATTCCAGCCTTACCACTAGCTAGTGCAGCCGCACCTGCAGCTGCACCGGATGCTATCCATTGCATGAGGCTTCTGTCGTTCAATGCATGTGTTTTATCCATGTAATCCAGAGTAGCCGCATATCCAGTATCGTAATCCTGCTTGAATTGCGCGATTCGGCGCTCAATTTGCTCTCTGTATTTGAGAAGCTCACCGGGATCTGTCGCATTACGCAACTGTATCTCAAACAGTGTTGCAATACCATATAACTGTGCGGCATAGTGATATTCGATAAACTCATGGTTCAGTATCTCTATTCGCGATTTGATTTGCTCAATCTTATCGTCGGGCGACATTCCTTGAATTTCATCATTGATCAGCTTCTGACAAGTATTCATCGTGTTGCTTGCGATATGCTGAATAAGATGAAGTTGATTAATGGCATCGTTCGTCTTGTGCGTATCAGAAATAATGAATTCAGCTCTCTCCATGATATCAGACAGTTCCTGTGTGGCTGTCTTCAATTCTCCATGTCGTTGAGCGTTCAACAGATTTTCTACTCGACTAATACTCGAAGAAAGTGTAGATAGCTTTGTATTGATCTGTGACATGAAATACTGTCCAGTCGCTAGCGAAGCTGCATTAAAGAAACCCAGCGCAATTTGCGGAGCATTGCTTACAGTCAAGGACGCATTGTTAGCAAATAACTCTGCATTGCCGGCAATTTGATTTGTCGCATCGCTTAGACCAACTGCTCGATAAGCTCCCGGGGTAAGATGCGAGCGACACAAATGCATACCCGCGCCCAAACTAACTCGGTAGGTTCCTTCTGTAGCAGCTTTAAACGCAGCGTTAACCGCTTGTTGATTCGCACTGTTTGCGGCAATCTGTGGAATGAACTGAAAAATCTGATTGATGCGAGAGAATTCTTCTCCGGTCAGCTTGCGGTAGTTTCGTGTAGTCAGTTCGCTGGCGGTCACATTATCCTGTTGGATAGTCAAACCATATTCTGATTCCAATGATTCTTGGATGGCATTTCTCTCAGCCACAGATAGCCCCATTTCTTCATCGTCAGCACTCGAAAACAATCGCTGCCATAGGTTCTTTTTTTGTGCCATGGTTTGATTCTCCTAGCATATTTTCTCTATTTTCCATTATAACACATAATATGGCTTTTTCATAGGAGACGAAGAAGCAATCCGGCAAATTCATAACGCATATCCATCTGTCTTTGGCCCTTTTCCCAAGGTTGCACATCCGTTGCATGAAAAAAGCGCCAAAGACGGCGCTTTGTGCAAAAGAGACAAAAAAAGAACCGGAAACCTTTCGGTTTCCGGCTTTTTCTGGTCGAGGTGACAGGATTTGAA
>JAQXJZ010000165.1 GCA_029009515.1 bacterium | reverse complement strand
AATGATGCCGGGGGCATTGCGCTCGATGGGGCGGTGATCCGCCGCTTCAATCTGGCCCTTGCCGTCCACGGGCTGACCCAGCGCGTTGACAACGCGGCCAATCAGGCCTTCGCCAACGGGCACGGAAACGACGGTACCGGTACGTTCCACCACGTCGCCTTCCTTCACGCCCTCGTCGCTGCCCAGCATAACGATGGCAACTGAGTTCTCTTCCAGGTTCAGCGCCATGCCGTATGCGCCGTTGGGGAAGCGAACCAGCTCGTTGGCCATGCAATTGTCCAGGCCGGATACACGCGCGATGCCGTCGCCGATGGTGATGATGGTGCCGGTATCGGTCTGGGTGATCTGGTTTTCGTAATTCTTGATCTGCTCTTTAATGAGCTTGGAGATCTCTTCGGGTTTCAACTGCATCGTTTCACCAGCTTTCAGTAGATGGGTCTCTTACGCGCCCTGAACCATAGCGCTGTGAATGGACTTGAGACGGTTTTTGAGCGTGTTGTCGTAGCGCTGGCCGTTCATCTCCAGCAGCACGCCGCCCATGAGGCTCTCGTCAACCTTTTCGGTCAGCACAACCGTCTTGCTGGTCTTGGCAGACAGTTTCTCGCTCATGCGCACACGCTGTTCGTCGTCCAGCGGCACAGCGGTCGTCACCGTAGCTTCGACAATGCCGTGCGCCTGGTTGTAAAGCGTTTTGAAGGCGGCAAGACAGCCCTCGTACTCGTTGAGCGCACCGCGCTCGCACAGGATTTTGAGGAAGTTGAGCAGGTAGAGGTGCACCTGGCCGCGCAGCACGCGGTCGATGATCTGCACGCGCTCTTCCTTGCTCAGTGACATGTTGCCAAGCAGGCGGATGAAATCCGGCTGGCTCTGAAACAGCTTTTTGAGCTCGATGAGCTGCATCAGCACTTCTTTGCTGATGTTCTCCTCTTCCGTCAGGGCATACAGGCCGTCACCGTATTCTCTGGCCAGTTCTGTCACTGTTCTTCACCAACGTTCCTGATGAATTCGTCCACGAAATTGTCATGGTCCTTCTTCTGGACCTCGCGCTCCACGACCTTGGAAGCGATGCTGACCGCGATGTCGCTGATTTCGCTGCGCACATCCATGAGCATCTGCTTGCGTTCCATGGAGATCTCTTCTTCGGCCTTCTGCTTCATGTGGCTGGCCTGCGCGCTGGCTTCGCTGAGGATGGCGTCGCCCTTGCGCTGTGCGGACTGCACGGCGTTCTTGACGATGCCGTCGGCTTCCTCGCGGGCAGTGGCCAGACGGGCTTCGTACTCTTCCTTCATGCCCTTGGCGGCATTGCGGTCCTCTTCGGCGTCGCCGTACAGCTTATCCACCTGCTCCTGACGGGCAGCCATGACATTTTGCACGGGCTTGAAAAGGAAGCGCTTGAGGATGAGGAACATGATGAGCAGATTGGCCAGAGAAATGAGAATTTGCCACAGGTTTACGGAAATAATATCCAAAGACTGCATCGTTCTCTGCCTTTCTTTGGCTGCGGTATGCCCAGATTACTTGCCGATGGCGCGCAGCAGGATGTTCACAAACTGGTTGGGAGCCACGAAGATCAGCAGGATGCCGACGACCAGGCCGTACAGACCGGTGGTTTCAGCAATGGCGCAGCCCATGATCATGGTAGAGGTAACGGAGCCCTTGCACTCAGGCTGACGGCCGATGGCTTCGCAAGCCTTGGCAACAGCACTACCTTCACCAATACCAGGGCCAATACCGGCAATCAGGGCCAGACCGGCACCGATGGCGCAACCAGCGAGAATGAGACCAATAGCGAGTTCGAGCATGTGGGAATCCTCCTTATGTTGTAATGGGTTTCACTTTTATTGTGCGAAGCAAAGCAGCCTGCTTTGCCAAACGCCTCGGGTGGGGAAGAATCAGGCCTCTTCCGGAGCGCCGGTAGCGATGTAGAGCATGGTGAGCATCGCAAAGATGAACGCCTGCATCAGACCGCTGAAGATGTCAAAGTACAGCGACAGGATGGCAGGCAGACCAACCTGCAGGAAGGGAATGCTGCCCAGGAAACCAGGCAGCCAGCCCAGCAGCATGCTGCTCAGGGAGCGCAGCGCATAGGCCACCAGCGTGGAGATGACCACGCCGGAGAGCACGTTGCCGTAATGACGGAAGGACATGGAGATGGGGGTGGCAAATTCGCCGATGATGTTAAAGGGCGTAAAGATGAAAACGGGCTCGGTAAATCCCTTCAGATAGGGGAGCAGACCGCCCTTGAGCTTGTAGTGCGTGATGAGCACAAACACCAGAATGGCCCAGCCAGCCACGATGTTTACGTCAGAGGTGGGCGGGAAAAGGCCCAGCAGACTGGACAGGCTGGACAGGGCGGAGAGGCCCATGATGGCCGCCACAAAAGGCGCAAAGGCCATGTACTTGGCGCCCATGTTGTCGCGGATCAGGCCGTTGGCCTTTTCCACCAGAAACTCCGCTGCCAGCTGGCGCTTGGAATGAGGCACCACGGAAATGCCATGGGTCAGATACAGGCAGATGCCCAGCAGCGTGAGCATGACCGCCACGGAGTGCACCTGAGACTCGGTGATGGGCAGATCCAT
>JAQXJZ010000164.1 GCA_029009515.1 bacterium | reverse complement strand
AGATCCTCCGCGATGCCGGAGGGCACGCAGGGCTGGCCGATGGCCTTCATGGTATCGCGGAAAAGCTCGCGATCCTCGGCCTTGTCGATGGCGTCGATGCCGGAGCCCAGCAGCCGCACGCCGAATTCGTCCAGCGTGCCGTCGCGGGAAAGCTGCATGGCGATGGTCAGGCCGGTCTGTCCGCCAAGACCTGCCAGCAGGCCGTCCGGGCGTTCCTTTTCGATGATGCGGCGAACGGTCTGGGCGTTGAGGGGTTCCAGGTAGATTTCGTCCGCCAGATGCTGATCGGTCATGATGGTGGCGGGATTGGAGTTGACCAGCACCACGTTCACGCCTTCCTGACGCAGCACGCGGCAGGCCTGTGCGCCGGCGTAGTCAAACTCAGCCGCCTGTCCGATGACGATGGGGCCGGAGCCGATGACGAGCACCTTGCGTATGGTATTGTCCTTAGGCATCCGCGTTCCCTCCCATCATGGCGATAAAGCGGTCGTACACAAAGGATGTGCCGATGAAGCTCTTGTTCGTATCCGGCTCAAACTGCACCGTCATGCACCTGAGCGCAGGATACGCCACGCCTTCGCAGCTGTGGTCGTTGACGTTCTGAAAGGTCATCACGGCGGAGGCGGGCAGGCTGTCCGCGCAGACCGCATAGCCGTGGTTCTGGCTGGTGATGTAGGTGCGGCTGCCGCCCAGCGCCCTGACCGGGTGATTGCTGCCGCGGTGTCCCACGGGCAGGCGGACGGTCTTTGCGCCCATGGCCAGGGCGATCAGCTGGTGGCCGAGGCCAAGACCCAATAGCGGCGCCTTGCCGATGAGCAGCTGCGAAAGGGCGATGGCCTGCGCCATCTGCGCAGGATCGCCGGGGCCGGGCGAGAGGATCACGCCGTCGGGCTTTTCAGCCAGAATGGCGGCAGCGGGCGTTTCCTGCGGCACGGCCTTCACCTCGCAGCCAAGGCTGCACAGATGGGCGATGACGCTCTTCTTCACGCCGTAGTCCACCAGCGTGACGGCGTATTTCTTTTCGCCTTGCGCAGGATAGACGGTGGTTTCGGTGCAGCCTGCGCGCACGCTGGCCGCCTCCGGAATGTCGGCGGGCGCTTCATCGCAGATGACGGCGGTGAGGGGGCCGGAGGAGCGCAGAATGCGGGTCAGCTCGCGCGTGTCCACGCCGCTGATGCCCACCACGCCGTTCTTTTTGAGATACTCGTCCAGCGTGCCTTCGCAGCGGAAATTGGACGGCGCATCGCACAGCTCGTGCACCACATAGCCAGCCACAGCCGCGGCGCCTTCCAGATCCTCGCTGATGACGCCGTAGTTGCCAATCTGCGGAAAGGTCTGCACCACGACTTGCCCGGCATAAGCGGGATCGGTGAGCGTCTCCAGATAGCCCACTACGCCGGTTGTAAACACCATTTCGCCGCTGGCCACGCCTTGCGCGCCGATGCGCTGGCCTTCAAAGGTCATGCCATTGCTCAAAACCAGATATGCCATACTTCGCACTTCCTGTTTACAGGGTAGCGGCCATGACCGCCTTGATGGTGTGCATGCGGTTCTCCGCCTCGTCAAAGACGATGGACTGCTCGCTTTCAAACACTTCGTTGGTGACCTCCATGCAGGTGAGGCCGAATTTTTCATGAATCTGCTGACCCACGGTGGTCTCCAGATCGTGGAAGGCGGGCAGGCAGTGCATGAAGCGGCACTGCGGGCCGGCGATGGTCATCAGTTCGCTGGTGACGCGGTAGGGGGTCAGCTCGCGGATGCGCTCCTCCCACACGCTGTCCGGTTCGCCCATGGAAACCCACACGTCGGTGTAGATCACATCCGCGCCCTGAACGGCCTTGGCAGGATCGGTTTCAAAGGTCAGGGTCGCGCCGGTTTCGGCGGCGATGGCCTGGCACTTGGCAATCAGCTCCGCATTGGGGAAGTATTTTTCAGGGGCGCAGGCCACAAACTGCATGCCCATCTTGGCGCAGCCGATCATGAGGGAGTTGCCCATGTTATAGCGGGCGTCGCCCATGTAAACCAGCTTCTTGCTCTTCACCGTGCCAAAATGCTCCTGAATGGTGAGCAGATCGGCCAGAATCTGCGTGGGATGATATTCGTTGGTCAGGCCGTTCCACACGGGCACACCGGCATAGCTGGCCAGCGCTTCCACACGCTCCTGGCCAAAGCCGCGGTACTCGATGCCGTCAAACATGCGGCCCAGCACGCGGGCGGTATCGGCAATGCTTTCCTTCTTGCCAATCTGGCTGGCGCTGGGATCAAGGTAGACCGCCGTCATGCCCAGGTCCGCCGCCGCCACTTCAAACGCGCAGCGGGTGCGGGTGGAGGTCTTTTCAAAAACGAGGGCGATCACCTTGCCCTCGTGCAGGCGGTGGGGGATATGCTGTTTCTTTTTGGCCTTGAGGTCGGCGGAAAGCGCAAGCAGATCGCTGATCTCTTCGGGCGTGAAATCCAGCAAAGTCAGGAAACTCCTGTTTTTCATAGACATACGGTTGATCCTCCTGTTATTCGGCACATGCCTGTTTGATGACGGCAACGGCCTGCTTGAGTTCATTCCACGAAATGTTCAGCGCGGGAAGCAGGCGCACCCTGTCCTTGGCGGTGAGGGGCAGAACGCCGTTTGCCATGCAGGCTTTGAGCACTTCTCCGGCAGGCTTGACCGTCTTGACGCCGATCATCAGACCCATGCCGCTCACGCTTTCCACGCCGGGCGCACCGATCAATTCATTCTTCACATACACGCCTTTTTCCTGTACCTGCGCAAGGAATGGGTCATCCAGACGGCGGATGACGCTCAGCGCGCCCGCGCTGCACACGGGATTGCCGCCGTAGGTGGAGCCGTGATCGCCAAAGCCCAGTACGCTTTCCACCTTCTCGCTCATCATGCATGCGCCGATGGGCAGTCCGCCGCCCAAACCCTTGGCGGTGGTGACCACGTCCGGCTGCACGCCGTAGCGCATGTAGGCATACAGCGCGCCGGTGCGGCCGTTGCCGGTCTGCACTTCGTCCACCATGAGCAGCACGTCGTGCTCGGCGGCATAGGCGGCCAGCCCCTTCACAAAGGCCTGATCCAGCACCTTCACGCCGCCTTCACCCTGAATGCATTCAATCATGATGGCGGCAGCCTTGCTGTCTTCAATGGCCTTGATGCACGCGTCCAGATCATTGGCCGGAGCATGCGCAAAGCCGGGCGTCAGGGGCTGGAAAAGCTGATGGAAATGATCCTGACCAGTCGCCGCAAGCGTGGTCAGCGTGCGGCCGTGGAAGCTGTTTTCCAGCGTGACGATGGCAAAATGTTCCGCGCCCTTCTTTTCAGCGGCGTACTTGCGCGCCACCTTGATAGCGCATTCGTTGGCCTCCGCGCCGGAATTGCCGAAGAACACCTTCTTCATGCCGGTGCGCTCGCACAGGAGCTTGGCAAGCTGGGCGCAGGGCTCGGTGTAGTAGAGGTTGGACATGTGCTGCACCTGCGCAAGCTGCGCGGTGACGGCCTGAATCCACTCGTCATCCGCAATGCCAAACGCCGTCACGCCGATGCCGGAGCCCATGTCGATGTAGGATTTGCCGTTCGGGCCGTACACGGTGGAACCCTTGCCGGAGATGATCTCCACAGGAAAGCGGTTGTACGTGCGCGCCACGTAGGCTTGATCAATCTGCTGAAGCTGGCTCATGCTCATTCTCCCTTCACCATGGTACCGGCGCCTTCGTCGGTGAGGATTTCCATCAGGATGGAATGCGGCACGCGTCCATCCATGATGATGGCATTCTTCACGCCTTGATGGATGGCAGTGATGCAGCAGTCCACCTTGGGAATCATGCCGCCGGAAATCACGCCCTCCTCATGCAGCGCGGCTGCTTCGGCAAGGGTGATCTCCGGAATCAGCGAGGAAGGATCCTCGCGGTCACGCAGAATGCCGGCGATGTCGGTCATCATGATGAGGCGCTCGGCCTGCAGCGCGCCTGCGATGTAGGCAGCGGCGGTATCGCCGTTGATGTTGTAGGCGTGGCCGGTGCGGTCGCAGCCCAGGGTGGAGATGACGGGGATGTAGCCCTTTTCCAGCAGATCCAGCACGGGCTGAATGTGCACCTTGGTGATCTCGCCCACATAGCCCAGGCGCTCGTCCTTCATCCTGGTTTCAATGAGACGGCCATCCATGCCGGAGATGCCCATGGCCTTGCCGCCCTTCATCTCCAGCAGGTTGACCAGCGTCTTGTTGATCTTGCCGGCCAGCACCATCTGCACGATGTCCACGGTTTCTTCATCCGTCACGCGCAGGCCGTCCACAAACTCGCTCTTTTTGCCCAGCTTCTTCATCAGGTCGCTGATTTCCGGGCCGCCGCCGTGCACCAGCACCACCTTCACGCCAATCAGCCACAAAAGGACGATGTCCTCCATCACCTGCTGCTTGAGCTGCTCGTTGATCATGGCGTTGCCGCCGTATTTGACGACGACGATCTTGTTGTTGTAGCGGCGGATATAGGGAAGCGCCTGCACCAGTACTTCGGCGCGGTCGCCGTTGGTCAATGCCATGTAATCCATGTGCGTACCTCCTCAGGTGCGGTAATCGCCGTTGATCTTGACGTAATCGTAGGTCAGGTCGCAGCCCCATGCGGTGCAGCTGATCTCGCCGCTGCCGATGGAGACGAGGATTTCAATTTCCTTTTCCAGCAGCACCTGCTTGGCTTCCTCCTCGGAGAAGGGAATGCCCGCGCCGTTTTGGCACACATCCACCTTGCCGGCTTTGGAGGCGAAGGACACGTCCACCTTGCTCACATCCACGTCCGCGCCGCTGTAGCCGATGGCGCACAGCACGCGGCCCCAGTTGGCGTCCGCGCCGAACATGGCGGCCTTGAGCAGGCTGGAGCAGATGACGCTCTTGGCCACGGTGCGCGCGGTGGCAAGATCCTCCGCGCCGCTCACCTTGCACTCCAGCAGCTTGGTCGCGCCCTCGCCATCGCCCGCGATGAGCTGGCACAGGTGCACGGTCACGGTGTTGAGCGCCTTCATGAATACGGCAAAGTCGT
>JAQXJZ010000163.1 GCA_029009515.1 bacterium | reverse complement strand
TCCACGATCCGCTCGGAAGACTGATCGATCAGGTTGTGCTCGTAAGCCTTCAGCTTGATACGGATTTTCTGGTTGGCCATTTTCGTTCCTCCTTGATTTCGTCTCAAGTACACCGCTCCGGGTGTGTCCATCGGCCGCTTTGAAGCAGGCGAGGCAACCCCTCGCCCTCCTCTTGGCCCGGAAGTCCGGCCGTGAGAAGCCTTTCTTCCAGCCGCTGTGCTTATCCGCCCAGCGCGATGCCTCAAGTCCGTCGCCCGATTGCCGGGCTGGTCCACGATAATTACCCGCCATGGCCATGGCGGCAACTTACCGCTTCATCCCTAAACAGACAGCTTTCGTAGTATACAACATCCCCGTCTTTTTTGCAATAGGTTTTTGAAAATTTTTTTGAATTTTTTCGCTCAAATCCTTATGTCATATAGCTTTTCTCCACTCAAATTTGAACACGGTTCCGGGCGTGTCTATCGCGCTTTTTGCATTTCATGTGTTCTGCGGTCAAAAAACGCAAATTTTCTCCATCATTCTCCCCCGTTTGCCGTTTCTTCCTCTATATATACTTTCTTTTTTCGCTCTCCCGCGCTCGCCAAAACTGTGGTATACTATCCAACATAGAAATTATGACCGGAAAGGAGCGGAGCCGCCCATGCATTTTACCCGCCTCAAGCTCAAGCAGTTCCGCAACTATCCAACGCTGGAGCTGGACGTGCACCCGGGCATCACCGTGCTGTACGGCCCCAACGGCAGCGGCAAGACCAACCTGCTGGAGGCCATGCACCTGCTCAGCCTTGGCCGCAGCCACCGCACCGCACAGGACCGCGAGATGGTGGCCGCAGGCGCGGACAGCGCCGTGGTGCAGGCCCTCACCCGCCGCAACGACGGCGGCCACGATATCGAAATCCGCCTGCACCCGCACGAGAAGCCCCATAAGCGAGTGCTTCTGTATAATAAGCCCGCGCAGCGCATTGCCGATCTGATGGGCCACGCCACCGTGGTCATGTTCTCGCCGGAGGACATCCGCATCGTGCGCGACGGCCCTGCCGCCCGCCGCCGTTTTGTGGACATGCAGCTCAGCCAGATCCATCCGCGCTATCTGCAGACGCTGAAAATCTACCTCAATACATTGGAAAGCCGCAACGCCCTCCTGCGTGAAAACAAGCTCTTCGGCGTGCCGGACTTCGTGACCCAGCTGGACACATGGGATGAGCAGCTCGCCCGCGCCGCCGTTCCGCTGGTCAAATCCCGCGCGGCCTTCCTCAGCCGCCTGAGCCAGAACGCCGCGCAGCAGTACGCCGCCATTTCCGAAAACCCGGGCGAGCCCTTCCACCTGCGCTACGTCGGCCCGCTTGCCCAGAGCGACGATCCCTTCCGGACCATGCTGGACGGCCTTGCCCGTTCCCGCCGCGAGGACATGCAGCGCATGTACACCACCTTCGGCCCGCACCGTGACGACGTGGCCATGATGCTGTGCGAGCGCGACCTGCGCGCCTTCGGCAGTCAGGGGCAGCTGCGCACAGCGGTGCTGAGCATGAAGCTGGGCGAAATCCGCCTGATCGAAGAAGAAATGGGTGAAAGCCCCACGCTCCTCCTGGACGATGTCTTCAGCGAGCTCGACCCCAAGCGCCGCAGCGCGCTTCTCAAAAGCACCGAGGGCATCCAGACCCTGCTTTCCTGCACCGACCGTCAGGACGCCGCCGACGCCAAGGCGGATGTTTTCCTGCACGTGAGCCAGAATGCGGAGGGCGCAGCACAATTGGATACAGACTGAAACAGCAGCGCCGCTTTGCTTTCATTGCGGGCGCTGCTGTTTTTGTGATATAATCGCTCCAGAATCCTTCGGGATTCCCGGGCGAGATGATAGCGGTTTGCTTCCCCACTAAAGATGGGGAGGTGATCAGATGAAAACAAGCGATGTCATTGCTCTGTTGAATCTTATCGCCGTTGTGGTTTTCGGCGTCATTATGGCACTAAAATAACCGCCACCCGGCCAGGTAACGGTTAAAGCACTTTCGGGAGCTGACCGCGTAACCTACAGCAACTAGGTTGATCATCTCGCCTACTGCTATTTTACCATTCCATCCCCAACAAGTCAACGTCCCGAAATACAAAACAAATGCATCATTCGACCCCTTTCCCACTTTCTGATCGCTCGCCTTTTGTGCTATAATCATGGCCATGGCGCGGCACCTTCCGCGCCCGACTTGATTGATCAGCCAGAATAAATGGAAAGGGGTCTTTTCATCATGAATGCATACACTTCCCGCGTTTTGGAAGGCCTGAAAGCCCGCAACCCGCACGAGAGCGAATTTCTGCAGGCGGCCACCGAGATCCTCGACAGCCTCTCCCCCGTGTTTGACAAGCATCCCGAATACGAAGCCGCCGGTCTGCTGGAGCGCTTTGTAGAGCCCGAGCGTGTCATCCTCTTCCGCGTGCCGTGGGTGGATGACCAGGGCAAGACGCAGATCAACCGCGCCTACCGAGTGCAGTACAACTCCGCCATCGGCCCCTACAAGGGCGGCATCCGTCTGCACCCCAGCGTCAACCTCTCCATCCTCAAGTTCCTCGGCCTTGAGCAGATCCTCAAGAACAGCCTCACCGGCCTGCCCATCGGCGGCGGCAAGGGCGGCTCCGACTTCGACCCCAAGGGCAAGAGCGACCGCGAAGTGATGGCCTTCTGCCAGAGCTTCATCACCGAGCTGTACCGCCACATCGGCGCTGACACCGACGTGCCCGCCGGCGATATCGGCACCGGCGCCCGCGAAATTGGCTACATGTACGGCCAGTACAAGCGCCTCACCGGCCTGTACGAGGGCGTGCTGACCGGCAAGGGCCTCACCTACGGCGGCAGCCTGGGCCGCAAGCAGGCCACCGGCTACGGCCTGTGCTACTTCACCAAGAACATGCTGGAAGCCAACGGCAAGTCCATCGACGGCCAGACCGTGGTGGTCAGCGGCAGCGGCAATGTGGCCATCTACGCGGCTGAAAAGATCACCCAGATGGGCGCGAAGGTTGTGGCCATGAGCGACTCCAACGGCTACATCTACGATGCCAACGGCATCAACCTCGACGTCGTCAAGCAGATCAAGGAAGTCGAGCGCGGCCGCATCAAGGAATACGCCGCCCGCGTTCCCGGCAGCGTGTACACCGAAGGCTGCAAGGGCATCTGGACCATCAAGTGCGATATCGCCCTGCCCTGCGCCACCCAGAACGAGCTGGACGGCGAGGCCGCCAAGACCCTCGTGGCTAACGGCTGCTACTGCGTGGCGGAAGGCGCCAACATGCCCTCCACCCTCGAAGCCACCGAAACCTTCCTTTCCAACGACGTGCTCTTCGGACCCGGCAAGGCTGCCAACGCCGGCGGCGTGGCTACCTCCGCGCTGGAAATGAGCCAGAACAGCCAGCGCCTGTCCTGGACCTTCGAAGAGGTGGATGAGAAGCTCAAGGGCATCATGGCCGGCATCTTCAACCAGTGTGCCGCCGCTGCCGCCGAATACGGCGACAAGCCCACCAACTACGTCATCGGCGCCAACACGGCCGGCTTCCTCAAGGTAGCCGAAGCCATGATGGCTCAAGGCATCGTCTAAGGGCTGAGCCCTCAACGGCACTCCGCGCACCCTTTGGGTGCGCGGGTCTTTTTTGTTTGTTGGCTGCTGCTCAGACCGCCGGTCGGCGGAAGGCCTCCCGGCTCGGTTGACGGTATGGGGATTCTAGTTTGTTGGATGGGGCAGACCGCCGGAGGTCGGAAGGACCTCCGGCTCGCTTGAGTGCAGAAAAGACGTGTGCAGTTGCTGCTGCACACGTCTTTTTCAGCGGATTTCCTGTTCCAGCTCGCGGAAATAGTCGGTATTGAAAAAATCCATCAAGGTGATGTCCAGTCCGTCGCAGATCATTTTAATGGTGACTACGCCGGGATTTTTGCTTTTTCCGTTGAGGATGTTTTTGATGGTGGTGGGCGGTACGCCGCATTCGTTGCACAAGTGATTGACAGACCATCTGCGCTGTTGGCAAAGCTCCAAAATGCGCTTTACAATGCAGTCCCATGTGGTCATGTCATCACATCCTTCTTAGTAAATTTCCTGTTCCAGCGCGCGGAAATAGTCGGTATCAAAGAAGTCCATGAAGGTAATGTCCAGTCCGTCACAAATTTTCTTGATGGTGACGACACCAGGATTCTTACTTTTACCATTGAGAATATTCGTAATTGTCGAAGGCGACATACCGGATATGTATGCCAAATGACGAAAAGAAATGTTGCGCTGCGCACACAGCTCTTCAATGCGTCGGACCACACACTCCCACATCGCTCATCACGCCTTTCCAAATGTATGATAGAAAAAGCGTAACAAATTATGCGTGATACGCTGCTTTAAATATAGCGCGCGTGAACTATATATAGTAAAATAAGCTATATATAGTTCAACAGTTGGTGAGAAGAAATGGCAAAGAACCCAAACACCTGCCTGTTTATCGGCCACCACGATGCGTCGGACAATCTTTACCCCGTCATATTGGAAGCAATCGGCGAACTGATTGCACAAGGCATTACCGAATTCTGGTCAGGCGGCTACGGCCATTTCGACCACATGTGCGAGCGCGCCGTGCGCGAATGGAAAACCCGCGGCGCAGCCATCAAGCTCGTACTCGCACTCGCCTATATGCCCAAATCAGATGAAGAAACGCAGCGTTATCTCTCCACCTTCGATGAAACATTCCTCCCCGATCTCTCCAGCTGTCCCGTCCGTCTCGCCATCTCGCGCCGTAACGAATGGCTGGCCAGACACGCAGAACACGTCCTCTTCTATGTTCAGCACCCCTTCGGCGGCGCAGCCAAAACCCTCTCCATCGCCCAGCATGCCGGAGCCATCATCCACCCCATCTGCACGCAAGCGAGCCCCGACCCCTTCCGGGGAGGGGCGGCCTGACCCATCCAACAAACAAGAAGAAACATACCGACAAGCGAGCCGGAGCACCCGCATGTGCTCCGGCGGTCTTATGCGCAGCCAACAGACAAAAAAATCCCACCCCCTGAGCCTTCCTTTGGGAAGGCTCAGAGAGCGGGTTAAGGGCCTCAGGCCCTTACTTCGCGTACTCCGTCGACCTCGTCTCGCGGATCACGTTCACGCGGATCTGGCCGGGGTATTCCATTTCCTTTTCGATGCGCTTGGCCACTTCCTTGGCCAGCACCTTGGTGCCCTCGTCGGTGATGTCCTCGGGCTTGACCATGATGCGCACTTCGCGGCCGGACTGGATGGCAAAGCACTTGTCCACGCCGGGGAAGGAATTGGCGATCTCCTCGAGTTTCTCAAGGCGCTTGATGTAGTTCTCCAGGCTCTCGCGGCGGGCGCCGGGGCGCGCGGCGGAGATGGCGTCGGCGGCCTGCACCAGCACGGCCTCGATGGTCTGGGGCTCCACATCGTTGTGGTGGGCGAGGATGGCGTGGATCACGTCGGGGCTCTCGCGGTACTTGCGGGCAAGCTCCGCGCCGAGGGTGACGTGGGTGCCTTCCGCCTCGTGGTCAACGCCCTTGCCGATGTCGTGCAGCAGACCTGCACGCTTGGCCAGCGCCACGTCGGCGCCCAGCTCGGCGGCCATCATGCCGGCCAGATGGCTGACCTCGATGGCATGCTTGAGCACATTCTGGCCGTAAGAGGTGCGGTAGCGCAGGCGGCCCAGAATCTTGACCAGCTCGTGGTGGATGCCGTGCTGATGGGTTTCAAACACGGCCTGTTCGCCGGCTTCGCGGATCTGCTGATCCACTTCCTTGCGGGCCTTCTCCACCATTTCCTCAATGCGGGCGGGGTGGATGCGGCCGTCCATGATGAGGCGCTCCACAGCGATGCGGGCGATCTCGCGGCGGACGGGATCGAAGGCGGAGACGATGACGGCCTCGGGCGTGTCGTCGATGATGAGGTCAACGCCGGTGGCGGTTTCAAGGGCGCGGATGTTGCGGCCCTCGCGGCCGATGATGCGGCCCTTCATGTCGTCGTTGGGCAGGTTGATGACGGAAACGGTGGTCTCGGCCACGTGGTCAGAAGCGCACTTCTGGATGGCCAGAGCGATGATGTTGCGGGCTTTCTTTTCGGCCTCGTCGCGGGCGCGGCTTTCAATCTCGCGCACCATGGCGGCGGCGTCGTGGTAGGCGTCCTTCTGGATGCGGCTCACCAGCATCTGGCAGGCTTCGTCCTGCGTCATGGCGGCAATGCGCTCCAGCTCGGCAATCTGCTTCTGCTGGCCAGCGGCAAGCTCCTCCTCCTGCGCATGCAGGTCGGCCTGCTTCTGGACGATGGCTTCCTCGCGCTTCTCCAGCGCGTCCAGCTTCTTGTCCAGGGTTTCTTCGCGCTGCTGCACGCGGCGTTCGCTGCGCTGCACTTCGGCACGGCGGTCGCGGCATTCGCGGTCCAGTTCGGTCTTGAGGCGAAGCACTTCTTCCTTGGCTTCCAGAATGGTTTCCTTCTTCTTCTCGTCAGCTTTGCGCTGGGCGTCCTCGAGAAGGTTTTTGGCATATTCTTCCGTACGGCCGATCTTCTTTTCGCTGGCCTGCTTGCGGTACTGATAACCGCCGGCAGCGCCCAGAGCAGCCGTGACGATCGCGATCAAAATCGTTACCAAAACGTTCATGGATCCTGTCAAACTCCTTTCTGCGTTTTTTGGGTGGGCGATTGTACGAAGTCCGGATTCAGCTTTCGTCCCTTTCCCTGCAGAAAAGACAAAAAGCCGACGGGCAAAAAGCCCGCTCGGCCGATGTTGATTCGCTTTTGAGGTTACGCGTCTAAACCGCTTCCGAAAACATCAGAAGTGGTGTCCAGAAAAATCCTCCGCAAGGTAAAAGCATTCTCCTGTTGAACTTGGATACGCAAACCCGGTTCATATACCCAAACGCCCACGGCGTTCTTTGAAGCAAAACCCGTACCGCAAGGTATGGGAAAAAGCAGGTGGGAATATATTTCGCAAAACAGCTAGGCTTTCGCCACGGGGCGATAAACCTATTCAGCCGACTACACCATTATAGACGCTCCGCGCCACCCTGTCAAGGCAAAGACAGAAGCGGAAAATGGGCAAAAAAGGGACATTTGCGCAACGTTTGCGCAAATGTCCAATTGTTTTTCTTTTGTTTTTTTGTATTCAATCTTAGTCCACCAGCTGGAACATGCCGTCGCCCGTCATCACAATGCTGGTGCGGTAGAAGGCGCTGAGCGCATTGACCATGTGGGCGACGTCCTTCACGCCGGCGGTTTCGTAGCTGGAGTGCATGGCCAGCTGCGGCAGACCGATATCCACGGTGTTCATGGAGGCGTGGGTGTTGGCGATGTTGCCCAGCGTGGAGCCGCCCAGGATATCGCTGCGGTTGACGAAGTGCTGCACGGGCACGCCGGCGCGCTCGCAGATCTGGCCGAAAATGGCGCAGGAGACGCCGTCGGTGGTGTACTTCTGGTTGGCATTGTGCTTGATCACCACGCCGCCGTTCATGAAGGTGCGGTTCTGCGCGTCGTACTTTTCGGGATGGTTGGTGTGCACGTCGTTAGCGTTATCCGCAGAGGCCATGAAGCTGCGGGCGATGAGTGCGCGGGTCTGGCTGTCGGTAGCGCCAAGGGCGGCGCACACGCGGCTGAGCACGTCCGCAAGGAAGGTGGAATCCGCGCCCTGCTTGGTGCCGCTGCCCACTTCCTCGTTGTCAAACACGGCGCACACGTTGATGTGGCCTTCGGCGCGGGTATCGCACAGGGCCTTCATGGAGGTCCAGGCGCACTCCAGATCGTCGATGCGCGGGCAGGAGAAGAAGGCGTTGTCCGCGCCCCACACGCTGCCGCCCATGCGATTATAAAGGAAAAGATCGCTGCCCACGATGTCCTCCGCCTTCACGCCGCAGGCTTCGGCCACCTCCGCCATCAGCCTGCCGGTCTCGCTGCCCTCGGCGTACAGGGGCAGCAGATCCACCTGCGGGTTGTACTTGTAGCCGTCGTTGACCTCGCGGTTGAAGTGGATGGGCATGTTGGGAATCATCACCGCGTCGCGGCCCAGATCCACCAGACGGGTTTCGTAGCCGTTTTCGGTCTTGACGATCACGCGGCCGGCGATGGACAGGGGACGATCGAACCAGGTGGACATGATCATGCCGCCGTAGCGCTCGGTGTTGAGGCGGATGAAGCGGCCGCACGCCACGTCCTCCGTGTTCTGCTTGAGCTTGAACACGGGGCTGTCGGAATGGCTGGAGACGATCTGGAAATGGCTCAGACCGCACGCGGGCACCTCAAAGGCGATCACGGACGAGCGGTTGCGGGTCACATAGCAGCGCTGGCCGGGCTCGATGTGCCAGTCGTCATTTTCATTCAGGGCGGTGAAGCCCGCTTCGTTGAGCATGCCGCACAGGGCCTGCACCGAGTGGAACGCGCTGGGGGATTCGTTAATGAAGGAAAGGAAATGCTGAATCATGCTGCTGCCTCCTGTTGCTTTGCTTGCGCTGTTTTTTTATCCAGATAATGCGGCCAGTCGGCCTTGAGGTAATAGACCAGAAATGCGATGGAGCTGAGCGCCCACGTGAGCGGATACGCCCAGAAGATCATGCGTAGGTTGTCCGATGCGCGGGCGATGAGCATGATGTAGCTGACGCGGATGAAGCACCAGCAGATCATCATCACAAGCATCGGCACAATGGCGCGCCCCGCGCCGCGCAGCGTGCCTGCCACGCCGTGGGAAAACGCCATCAGAAAATAGAACAGCGTGGTGGTGCGCGCCTGCAGAACGCCGTTGGCAATCACCGCCGGGTCGCTGCTGAACAGGGCGATGAGATTGGGCGAGAAGAGGTTGAACAGCACGCCCGTGCATTCCGCCATGATCATGGCCGCCATGATGGCCATCAGCGATCCGCGCCTGGCGCGCGCGTATTCCTTCGCGCCCAGGTTCTGACCCACAAAAGTGCTCACGGCAATGCTGCAGCTGGTGACCGGCAGAAACGCGAAACCCTCGATCTTGGTATATGCGCCGCAGCCGGCCATGGCCGCCGCGCCGTAGAGGTTGATGCTGGACTGCACCACGATATTAGCCAGCGAGATGATGGAGTTCTGCACGCCGGCCGGAATGCCCATCACCAGCAGCTCCCTGAGCAGCCGCGGATGCAGGCACACCTTGCGGGGCCACACGCGGGTGGGGCCGGAGGAATGGATGAGCGTGCGGAAAGCCAGCACCGTGCTCAGCGCCTGAGAGATGACCGTGGCCAGCGCCGCGCCCTCCACGCCCATGCCGAACGCGGCGATGAACAGGATATCCAGCACGACATTGGTCATGGAAGAAACGATGAGATAGTACAGCGGATGGCGGCTGTCGCCCAGGGCCTGAAAGATGCCCGCCGCCGTGTTGTACAGCACCATGAAGATGGCGCCGGAGAAGTACGTGCGGAAGTACTTGAGCGAGTTGGGCAGCACCGTTTCGGGCGTGTCCATCCACCGCAGCAGATGCGGCGAAAGCCCCACGCCGATCACCGTGATGATCAGGCCCGCCAGCAATCCGAAGCCCACCGACGTGTGGACGGCCAGGCGCATGTTCTCCTCATCCCTCGCGCCGTAGTAGCGCGAGATGACCACGCTTGCGCCGGTGAAGATGCCGTTGAACAGGCCCACCAGCAGAAAGATGATGCTGCCGGATGATCCAACCGCCGCCAGCGCATCGCTGCCCAGCAGGTTGCCCACCACCAGCGAGTCCACCACATTGTAGAGCTGCTGGAACAGATTGCCCCAGAAAATCGGAATGGCGAAGCGGAGAATGTGTTTGCCCACAGACCCTTCGGTCATCAGGGTGGAACGCTCATTCATGGTTCTTTTCCTCTTTTACTCCTTCAAGCTGCGTCCGCCCATGCAGACGGCCTTTCTATTTTATCACGCCATCGCGGCTTCTGCCAACCGGTTTTGTACCATCCGAAAAATTCTGTCAACAAAAAACACGTTTACCCCTTGACAACCGCCTGTATATTATGCATAATAGCATGCATAAACATTCAAGGAGGCATTTCCCATGGCAGCCAAGTCCAAGAAAGATATCAAAAAAGTCGTTCTCGCCTATTCCGGCGGACTTGATACATCCATCATCATCCCGTGGCTGAAGGAGAACTATAACAACTGCGAAGTCATCGCGGTCTCCGGCGACGTGGGTCAGGGCACCGAACTGGACGGTCTGGAGGAGAAGGCCATCAAGACCGGCGCCAGCAAGCTCTACATCGAGGATCTGAAGGAAGAATTCATCACCGATTATATTTACCCCACCATGCAGGCGGGCGCGGTGTATGAAGGCGAATACCTGCTGGGCACCAGCTTTGCCCGTCCCATCATTGCCAAGCGCATCGTGGAAATCGCCAAGGCCGAAGGCGCCGACGCCATCTGCCACGGCTGCACCGGCAAGGGCAACGACCAGGTCCGTTTCGAGCTGACCATCAAGGCCTTCGCTCCTGAGATGGCCATCATCGCTCCCTGGCGCGAGTGGGACATCAAGAGCCGCGACGAAGAAATCGACTACGCCGAAGCGCACAACATTCCCCTCAAGATCAACCGCGAAACCAACTACTCCAAGGACAAGAACCTGTGGCACCTGAGCCACGAAGGCCTGGATCTGGAAGATCCCGCCAACGAGCCTCAGTACAACAAGCCCGGCTTCCTGGAGATGGGCGTGAGCCCCGAGATGGCTCCCGACAAGCCCACCTACGTCACCCTGCACTTCGAACAGGGCGTGCCCACCATGGTCAACGGCCAGGCGATGGGTCCCGTGGAAATGATGGAGTTCCTCAACAAGGTTGGCGGCGAGAACGGCGTGGGTCTGTGCGACCTGGTTGAAAACCGTCTGGTCGGCATGAAGAGCCGCGGCGTGTACGAAACTCCCGGCGGCACCATCCTCTACCGCGCGCATCAGGTGCTGGAGACCATCTGCCTCGACCGCGACACCCAGCACTACAAGGAGCTCATCGCTCACCGCTATGCGGAGCTGGTGTACTTCGGCCAGTGGTTCACCCCCCTGCGCGAGGCGCTGGCTGCCTTCGTCACCGAAACCCAGAAGACCGTGACCGGCGACGTGAAGCTGAAGCTCTACAAGGGCAACATCATCAACGCTGGCGTCACCTCTCCCTTCTCCCTCTACAGCGAGGAGATTGCCACCTTTGGCGAGGACGAAGTGTACGACCAGAAGGACAGCGCCGGCTTCATCAACCTGTTCGGCCTGCCCATCGCGGCCCGCGCCACCCTGCTCAAGAAGTAATCGGACGTAAACATTTCAAGCCCCGGTTTTGCCTGTGCTGCAAAACCGGGGCTTTTCATCTGTCTGTGCATTATAAAGGGAGCGCAGATGGTTCTGCGCTCCCGTGGGATTGAAGAGATTACTTGCCGATGGTCAGGGTGACTTCCACCTTGCCGGCTTCGGCCTTTTCCAGAGCGGCCAGGATGTTGCCGTGGCCGTCGTTGAGGCTCATGGTGGCGCCGGCGGTCACGTCGGCCAGCTCAGCCTTGGCTTCGTCGCTCAGGGCGTCGTACTTGGCGGCGTCCTGCTCGTTGGAGCTGCCGGCCTTCAGGGGACGGCCGTTGCGGTCGGAGCAGTTGGCGGCGAACCAGGCGTTGATCTCTTCCACGGTCTTGCCGGCGAAGAGCTTCTCGAAGGTGTCCATCTGCTGAGCCCAGTAGCCGGTGCCCATCACATAGCCTTCGCCGCGCTCGCGCTTGGTCTGCCAGGATTCAACCTCGGCCAGGAAGCCGTCGTTGTCGTTTTCCAGCACGCTGTCCACCTTGGCGTCGTGGTCAGCGTCGTAGTTGTAGCCGCCCTGTCCGGGGAAGCCGGAGAAGTGAGGCATGGTAGCGCCGTCGTAGTTGGGGGTGGCAACTTCCAGCTGATCCACATAGGAGGCAGCCACAGCGCCGTTCTCGTCGAAGAGGACGAAGGCGAACACGTCGTTGAAGCTGTACACCTGCACTTCCTTGTCGTCAGCGCCGGGTCCGATGCGGCCCATGTTGCTCACGCCCAGGCCGATGGCGGAAGCGGAGGTGATGTCCAGCGGACGGCGGTTTTCGTAAGCCTTTTCCAGCGCAGCCAGCAGGTTGCCGTGGCTGTCGTTGAGGCTCATGGTGGCGCCGGCGGTCACGTCGGCCAGCATGGTCTTTTCTTCATCGGTCAGAGCGTCGTACTTGGCGGCGTCCTGCTCGTTGGAGCTGCCGGCCTTCAGGGGACGGCCATTGCGGTCGGAGCAGTACCTGGCAAACCACTCCTTGACCTCTTCCACGGTCTTGCCCACGAACAGACGCTCGAAGGTATCCATCTGCTGAGCCCAGTAGCCGGTGCCCATCACATAGCCTTCGCCGCGCTCGCGCTTGGTCTGCCAGGAGGCAACCTCCGCCAGGAAGGTGTCGTTGTCGTTTTCCAGCACGCCGTCCACCTTGCCGTCGTGGTCGCTGTCATAGTTGTAGCCCTTCTGGCCGGGGAAGCCGGAGAAGTGGGGCATGGTAGCGCCGTCGTAGTTGGGGGTGGCAACCTCGGTCTGGTCGAACTTGCTCAGCAGGATGCGGCCCTCGCCGTCGAACACCACGCCGGCCACGACCTGGTTGAAGCTGTACACCTGCACGCCCTGATCGTCGCTGCCGGGGCCAAGGCGGCCCATGCTGGCCACGCCCAGACCGATGTAGGCATCGGCAGCTTCAGCGGTGATGGGAGCGGCCTCGGCCTTCTCCTCCACCACATAGGGGTTGGCAACGGGATCCAGCGCGTTCTTCACAGCCGCGATGATCGCGTTGGAGGTGACGGTGGCGGTGGCCACAACGTCCACATCCGCGCTGTTGGCTTCCACGATCTTGGCGGGCAGCTCTTCCAGCGCCTTGGTGCCGATGCCGTTGGTCTCGTTGGCGCCCTCGGCGGTCACAGCGGTGATCTTGCCGTCTTCCACAGTCACAGAAACGGTCACTTCGCCGCCGAAGCCCTTGGCGATGCCGCTGAGCACCTCAGCCTGAGCGCCGGCCACAGCGCCCAGCACGAGCGCTGCCATCAGCAGAACAGAAAGGAATTTCTTCATTAGTTCAGTTTCCTCCTTTAATCATTCACTCCCACAGGGAGAATCTTTGCATTCAGCATAACGGTAGATTATGGCAAAAGTATGTCAATTTGTATGGCGTGCGTCTTTTTTTTATCAATTTTCCGGCGCAGTAAATCCCGTTCGGTTGTTTACATTTTCTCTCTTTTTTCCACCGCTGCCATCTTGACAAGAAGCGTCAACAATCTTATGATAGAATTGTTATTAAATGTTGTTTCGAAACCATCCATATCGTTGAAAACAGATTTGTAAGGTGTCATTGGGCGGCATGTCCCGATGGGGCGCGCCGTATACCTGAAAGGAGCGATCTTCTTATGAACAGGGAACAGGCCCGCGAAAAAGCCAAGGCTTTGGTTGCACAGATGACCGTGGAGGAAGCTGCCAGCCAGCTCCGTTTTGATGCGCCCGCTGTGGAGCGCCTGGGCGTGCCCGCTTACAACTGGTGGAATGAAGCGCTGCACGGCGTTGCCCGCGCCGGCGTGGCCACCAGCTATCCCCAGGCCATCGGCATGGCTGCCGCTTTTGATACCGAGCTGGTGGAAGCGCTGGGCGATATCTCCGCCACCGAAGGCCGCGCCAAGTACAACGCCTACACCGCCGAAGGCGACCGCGACATCTACAAGGGCCTCACCTTCTGGAGCCCCAACATCAACATCTTCCGCGATCCCCGCTGGGGCCGCGGCCATGAGACCTACGGCGAGGATCCCTTCCTGACCTCTGAAATGGGCAAGGCCTACGTGCGCGGCCTGCAGGGCGATGGCGAAACCATGAAGTCCGCCGCCTGCGCCAAGCACTTTGCCGTGCACTCCGGCCCCGAGGGCGAGCGTCACCGTTTCAACGCCGTGGTCACCCCCAAGGACATGGAAGAAACCTACCTGCCCGCCTTTGAAGCCCTCGTCAAGGAAGCCAAGGTGGAATCCGTCATGGGCGCCTACAACCGCACCAACGGCGAACCCTGCTGCGGCCACAGCGTGCTGATGGAGGAAATCCTGCGCGGCAAGTGGGGCTTTGAGGGTCATTTTACCAGCGACTGCTGGGCCATCGCCGACTTCCACCTGTATCATCACGTGACCGATACGCCCGAAGAATCCGCCGCGCTGGCCATCAAGAACGGCTGCGACGTGAACTGCGGCAACACCTACCTGTACATGATGAAGGCCTATGAAAAGGGTCTGGTGACCGAGGAGCAGATTCGCACCTCCGCCATCCGCCTGTTTACCACCCGCTACATGCTGGGCATCATGGAAGGCAGCGAGTACGACAACATTTCCTATGATAAGGTCGAGTGCGACGAGCATATCCAGAAGGCGCACGAAGCCACCCTCAAGAGCTGCGTGCTGCTCAAGAACGACGGTCTGCTGCCCCTGAACGCGGATGAGATCAAGACGCTGGGCGTCATCGGCCCCAACGCCAACAGCCGCGCCGCGCTGGTGGGCAACTACCACGGCACCTCCTCCCGCTACATCACCATTTGCGAAGGCCTGCAGGATGCGTTTGAGGGCAAGGCCCACGTGCTGTTCTCCGAAGGCAGCCACCTGTGGCGCGACAAGGTGGAGAACCTGGGCATGAACGACGACCGCATTGCCGAGGCCGTCACCGTGGCCAAGCGCAGCGACGTGGTCGTGCTGTGCGTGGGTCTGGATGAAACCCTCGAAGGCGAACAGGGCGACACCGGCAACTCCGACGCTTCCGGCGACAAGGTCAACCTCCTCCTGCCCGCTTCCCAGCGCCGCCTGATGGACGCTGTGCTGGCCGTTGGCAAGCCTACCGTCATCTGCCTCATCGCCGGCAGCTCCATCGACCTGGGCGACGCGGCCGACAAGGCCAACGCCGTGATGCTGGCCTGGTATCCCGGCGCCCGCGGCGGCAAGGCCGTGGCGGAACTGCTGCTGGGCAAGGCTTCTCCCTCCGGCAAGCTGCCCCTCACCTTCTACCGCAACGAGCAGCTGGACGAAATGCCCGCCTTCACCGATTACAGCATGAAGGGCCGCACCTACCGCTACTTTGAGGGCGAGCCCCTCTACCCCTTCGGCTTCGGCCTCACCTACGGCGACGTGGCCGTGAAGAACGCCTCCGCCGCGCGCTGCGAATGCGGCTGCTGGAAGATCACCGCCGAGGTGGAAAACGCCGGCAAGGTCTGCACGCAGGACGTTGTGCAGGTGTATGTGCAGAACGAAGGCAGCCCCAACGCCACCACCAACCCGCGCCTGTGCGCCTTTAAGCGCGTCGATTGCCCCGCCGGCGAAACCGTGAAGGTGGAGCTGTGCGTGTACGACAAGCAGCTGCTGGTGGTCAACGAAGCCGGCGAGCGCGTGGAAGAAGGCAAGCCCGTGTTCTTCGTGGGTATGGGCCAGCCCGATCAGCTCACCGAAAAGCTCACCGGCCACAAGGCTGTGCGCGTTGAACTGTAACGGAACCTTTTATCAAGAAAGGATGAGATAACATGAACTACCTGCTCGGTATCGACCTTGGCACCTCCGGTACCAAAACCGTCCTGTTTGACGTGGACGGCCACGCCATTGCCAGCGCTTCCGTGGAGTACCCCATGTACCAGCCCTACAACGGCTGGGCTGAGGAAGAAGTGGAAGACTGGTGGAACGCTGCGAAGGACACCATCCGCTCCGTGATCGAAAAGAGCGGCGTGGATGCTGCCGACGTCAAGGGCCTGGCCATCAGCGGCCAGATGCACAGCGTTGTGCTGACCGATGCGGACGGCAACGTGGTGCGCAAGTCCATCCTGTGGTGCGACGGCCGTACTCAGGCCGAATGCGACGAGATCCATGAGAAGGTTGGCCGCGAGCGCCTCATCGAGCTGGCCGGCAACCCCGCTCTGACCGGCTTCACCGCCTGCAAGCTGCTGTGGGTGCGCAACCACGAGCCCGAGAACTGGGCCAAGGTGCGCCACGTGATGCTGGCCAAGGACTACATCCGCTACAAGCTGACCGGCGTTATCAAGCAGGAAATCTCCGATGCTTCCGGCACCAACCTGCTGGATCTGCGCACCCGCAAGTGGAGCGAAGAAATCTGCGGCAAGCTGGATCTGGACATGTCCCTGCTGCCTGAGCTGATGGAATCCACCGATGTGGGCGGCTATGTGACCGAAGAAGCGGCTGCGCTGACCGGCCTGAAGGCTGGCACCATCGTGGCTGGCGGCGGCGGCGACAACATGTGCGGCGCTGTGGGTACCGGCGTGGTCGTGCCCGGCAAGGCCTTCACCACCATCGGCACCAGCGGCGTGGTGTTCGCCCATTCTCCCAAGCCCAACATCGAGCCCGAAGGCCGCGTGCATGCCTTCTGCTCCTGCATCCCCGGCGAGTATGTCAACTTTGCCTGCGTGCTGAGTGCCGGTCTGGGACTTAAGTGGTTCCGCGACCAGTTCTGCCAGGCTGAAATCCAGACCGCTGCCGCCATGGGCACCGATCCCTATGTGCTCACCAACGAGGAAGCCGCCCAGAGCCCCATCGGCGCCAACCGCCTCATCTACCTGCCCTATCTGCAGGGCGAGCGCAGCCCCCTGATGGACAACAACGCCCGCGGCGCCTTCATCGGCCTGACCGCCATGCACACCCGCCGCGACCTGCTGCGCGCTGTGATGGAAGGCATCGTGTACGGCCTGCGTCAGAACTTTGACACCATGCGCACCCTGGGCGTGACCGCCGACGCCATGCTGGCCTGCGGCGGCGGCGCCAAGAGCCCCTTCTGGCGTCAGATGATGGCGGATGTGTACCACATGCCCGTCAAGACCGTCACCGTCAGCGAAGGCCCCGCGCTGGGCGCCGCCATCCTGGCTGGCGTTGCCGCCGGCATCTACGCCGACGTTCCCACCGCCTGCGCCAAGCTGGTGGAGGAGAAGGAGCCCGTCATGCCCATCGCGGAGAACGAAGGCGAGTACGAGAAGTTCTACAACTACTATCTCACTCTCTATCCCGCCCTCAAGGACTGCTACGCCGAGCTGGCCACCCTGTAAGATTCTCATATAAAGGAGATTGAGTCCCATGACCATTCTTTCCGTTTTCGATCCCGCCTTCAAGCCCTACGGCCGCGTGGTGGAAGGCTACCCCGTGGAAGGCATTCTGGAAGCGCTGGCTGCCTGCCCCTGCCCCGAAGGCGTTGTGTATGAGCCCAAGATCGACAGCCTGCACGCCGCCCCCAATGCCGAGGAAGTCGGCGCCGGCCTGTTCGGCGGCATGCCCTTCCAGCTGGGCTACTGCAACGGCCACAACACCAAGCTCAACTGCCTGGAGTACCATCGCGACAGCGAGTTCAACCTGGGCACTGACGACTTCATCCTGCTGGTCGCCACGCTGAGCGACGTGGACGAAGAAGGCAAGCTGGACACCGCCAAGGTCAAGGCTTTCCGCGCGCCCGCCGGCGTGATGGTGGAGTGCTACGCCACCACCCTGCACTATGCCCCCTGCCACGCTGATCCCGCCAAGGGCTTCCGCGTGCTCATCGCCCTGCCCCTCAACACCAACACCGATCACCGTCCCGGCGGCGGCGCCAACGTGATGGACAAGCAGCTGTGGGCCCGCAACAAGTGGCTCATCGCCCACCCCGAAACCAGCGAAGCCGCTAACGGCGCCTTCGTAGGTCTGGTTGGCGAAAACATCGACATCGCTGCCGATCTGTAATTTTCCCATTGTTTCTCCCAGGCGAACGGTTTCGCCTGTCAGTTAGATTTTGATTTTGAAAAGGAGAGATTCCCATGAGCCAGAACATTCCCCAGGTCAAGCTCGGCATCATTGCCGTCTCCCGCGACTGCTTCCCCATCGCGCTGTCTGAAATGCGCCGCGCCAACATCGTCAAGGCTTACAAGGGCGAAATCTACGAGTGCCCCGTGACCGTCGAGAACGAGAAGGACATGCTCAAGGCTGTGGCCGACGTCAACGCTGCCGAGTGCAACGCGCTGGTCGTTTTCCTGGGCAACTTCGGTCCCGAGACCCCCGAAACCCTGATTGCCAAGAACTTCGACGGCCCCTGCATGTTTGTTGCGGCTGCTGAAGGCGACGGCGACATGATCAACGGCCGCGGCGACGCTTACTGCGGCATGCTGAACTGCTCCTACAACCTGGGCATGCGCCACCTGAAGGGCTACATTCCCGAGTATCCCGTTGGCACCGCTGAAGAGCTGGCCGACAAGATCGCCGAGTTCGTGCCCATCGCCCGCGCCATCATCGGCGTCAAGAACCTCAAGGTCATCACCTTCGGTCCCCGTCCTCAGGACTTCTTCGCCTGCAACGCCCCCATCAAGGGCCTGTACGAGCTGGGCATCGAAATCGAAGAAAACAGCGAGCTGGATCTGCTGGTTGCCTACAAGAACCATGCCAACGATCCCCGCATTCCCGCTATCTGCGAAGATATGAAGAAGGAAATGGGCGAAGGCAAGTATTACGAGGATCTCAACGCCCGCATGGCTCAGTTCGAACTGACCCTGCTGGATTGGGCTGAGGAGCACAAGGGCTCCCGCAAGTACGTGGCTTTCGCCGACAAGTGCTGGCCCGCTTTCCCGTCCCAGTTTGGCTTTGAGCCCTGCTACGTCAACTCCCGCCTGGCCAGCCGCGGCATCCCGGTTGCCTGCGAAGTGGACATCTACGGCGCTGTGAGCGAGTACATCGGCGCTTGCCTGACCGGAGACGCCGTCACCCTGCTGGACATCAACAACTCCGTGCCCGGCTACATCTACGACACCGACATCAAGGGCAAGTTCGACTACACCCTCACCGATACCTTCATGGGCTTCCACTGCGGCAACACCCCCTCCTGCAAGATGTGCGCCGATCGCGCTGTGAAGTATCAGCTGATCCAGCACCGTGTGCTTGAGCCCGAAGGCTCCGAGCCCGACATCTCCCGCGGCACCCTCGAGGGCGACATCGCTCCCAGCGACATCACCTTCTACCGCCTGCAGTGCGACTCCAACGGCGACCTGCGCTCCTACATCGCTCAGGGCGAAGTTCTGCCCGTGGCTACCCAGTCCTTCGGCGGCATCGGCATCTTCGCCATCAAGGAAATGGGTCGCTTCTACCGTCACGTGCTGATTCAGAAGGGCTACCCCCATCACGGCGCTGTGGCCTTCGGCCATGTTGGCAAGCTGCTGTTCGAAACCTTCAAGTTCCTGGGCGTGAAGGACATCGCTTACAACCAGCCCGCCAACCTGCCCTACCCCACCGAGAATCCCTGGGCCTAATCAAAACGGACAGAGGCTTTTGCCTCGCGTCCCGCCCTCCGTGCCTGGCACGGAGGGCGGTTTTTTGCA
This sequence comes from bacterium, assembly GCA_029009515.1. GTDB lineage: Bacteria > Bacillota > Clostridia > Christensenellales > Aristaeellaceae > Limiplasma. The sequence goes on along the minus strand of JAQXJZ010000163.1, from coordinate 2,132 downwards.
TGCAGAAGGGAGCAGGGGATTGCTTGTCGAAACCTATAGTGGCAGTATTTTGGGCTGACCGTTTTTGGACTGATTGGGAAAGGAGGCGCCCGCATGCCGTTTGCTCATCTTCACCTGCATAGCGAATACAGCCTGCTCGATGGCGCCAACCGCATCAAGCCGCTTGTCAAGCGCCTCAAGGAGCTGGGACAGACCCACGCCGCCCTCACCGACCACGGCGTGATGTACGGCGCGATTGATTTTTACAACGCCTGTCAGGACGCGGGCATCACACCCGTCATCGGCTGCGAGGTGTACATCTGCCAGGATCGCTTTGAAAAGCACGGCGCGGCCAGAGAATACAGTCACCTCATCCTGCTTTGCGAAAACAATACCGGCTACCACAACCTCATCAAGCTGGTCAGCGCCGGTTTTACCGAGGGTTTCTATTACCGCCCGCGCATCGACTACCAGCTGCTGCGCGAACACCACGAAGGCCTCATCTGCCTGTCAGCGTGCTTAAGCGGCGACCTGCCCAAGATGCTTCTCTCCGGCCAGATGGAAGAGGCAAAGAAGTATGCGCTGGACATGCAGGAGCTCTTTGGCAAGGGACGATACTACATCGAAATCATGGATCACGGCCTGCAGGAGGAGCGCATGGTGCTGCCGCGCCTCAGGCAGCTCAGCCGCGATACGGGCATCCCGCTGGTGGCCACCAACGACTGCCACTACCTCTACCGCGAGGACGCGCCCGCGCAGGAAGTGCTCATGTGCATCCAGACGGGCAAAACCCTGCAGGACGAAACCCGCATGCGCATGGAAAGCGATCAGCTCTACGTGAAGAGTGAAGCCGAGATGCGCGAGCTCTTCTTTGACTGCCCCGAGGCGGTGGACATGGCGCAGACCATTGCGGAAATGTGCCATGTCAGCTTCGATTTTGGCAAGCTGCATCTGCCGCATTACCCCATTGAAACGGGCGAAACCGCGCTTGAAATGCTCACCCGCCTGTGCATGGAGGGCCTGAAAAAGAACTACCCGGATCAGGCGGATGATCCCCAGAGCGAGCCGCGCACCCGCCTTGCCTACGAGCTGGACATGATCCACCGCATGGGCTACGTGGATTACTTCCTCATCGTGTGGGATTTCATCAACTACGCCAAGCGCAACGGCATCATGGTGGGCCCCGGCCGCGGCAGCGGCGCAGGCAGCATTGTGGCCTATACGCTGAGTATCACCCTGCTGGATCCCCTCAAATACAACCTGCTCTTTGAGCGCTTCCTGAATCCCGAGCGCATGTCCATGCCCGACCTCGACATCGACTTCTGCTACGAGCGCCGTCAGGAGGTCATCGACTATGTGGCGCGCAAGTACGGGCAGGATCACGTCAGCCAGATCATCACCTTTGGTACCATGAAGGCCAAGGCCGTCGTGCGCGACGTAGGCCGCGTGCTGGGCATGAGCTACGCCAGCGTGGATCAGGTGGCCAAGGCCATCCCCTTCTCGCTGGATATGACGCTGGAGAAGGCCTACGAGGTCAGCCCCCAGCTGCGCGAGCTGGTGCAGAGCGACTCGCAGTTCCAGCGCCTGTACGACATGAGCCGCACGCTGGAAGGCATGCCGCGCCACGCCAGCACCCACGCGGCCGGCGTGCTCATCACCGCAAAGCCAGTCACGGAATATGTGCCGCTGCAACTAAACGACGAGGTGGTCACCACCCAGTACCCCATGGGCACGCTGGAGAAGCTTGGCCTGCTCAAGATGGACTTCCTCGGCCTGCGCACGCTCACCGTCATCCGCGATACGCTGGACATGATGAAGGACATGGGCGTTGTGATGAAGCCGGAGGACATTCCGCTGGACGATGCGGGCGTGTACCGCATGATCTCGCAGGGCGATACGGACGGCGTGTTCCAGCTGGAAAGCGGCGGCATGCGCCAGTTTTTGCAGAACATGAAGCCCGCCTGCTTTGAGGATATCATCGCCGCCATCTCGCTCTACCGTCCCGGCCCGATGGAATCCATCCCCCGCTACATCGCAGGCAAGCAGGATCCGTCCACCGTCAAATACGCGCACCCTATGCTGGAGGATATTCTGGGCGTTACCTACGGCTGCATGGTGTATCAGGAGCAGGTCATGCAGATCGTGCGCGATCT
>JAQXJZ010000162.1 GCA_029009515.1 bacterium | reverse complement strand
TGGCCAGACGGCACAGCTGCACCGCAATGCGCCCTGTGCTGAACGAAGAGACCACGTTGATCTGAGCAATGCGCATAGCACGCCTCCTTTCATATCAGGGGCAGGGACGAATAGCGCGCTGCTCTCCTGTTGCAGGGGGCCAGTCAATTGACGAAAAGGGCCTGCGTGGTGGCATGCGCGAATAGATAGAAGTATCGGTATCAAAACAGTATTCGCGGATCAGCGTTTTGCGAGGTCGAGTGCTTCCGCGAAAAATTTCTCCAGATAATATAAATAACTAATCCACAATATCATACAACAAATAACATAGTTTTGTACAGAAAAGATAGCTTTTTGATCAAAATCCCCTGCTGCATCGACAATGCAACAGGGGGGTGAAAAGCTTTTTTACTGCAAATGGTTATCTTTTAGCCATGCAAGAAAAGATCGTACCAGTTCAAGTTCTTTTTCATTCAAGGAACGCAATTCTGCATTGATTTCTTGACGGAGGAGATCGTTTCCATCATGGCGTGTGCCTAATAACAATGCATCTGGTGTGGTATCAAGTGCATCACACAAACGCAATAGAACATCAAGACTAGGAATGGAACGGGCACATTCGATGGCAGAAAGATATTTGTTGCTCAAATCGCATGCCTCACATACTACACTCTGCTTCAGATGAAGCTCGCGTCTGCGTACTGCAATTCTGCGACCGATTTCCTGATAATCAATCTTCAAGATACCGCTCTCCTCGTTTGCTTTGCATTCAGCAACTACAGCATACGCTAGCTTTTCTGTTAATCAAACTTTCTAAAAGTAGAAAGTTCTACTTGACGTTAGAATAATATGTGGTTATAATGTGAATAATCTATTTTTGATAAGAAATGGAGTGGTAGCATGGTTGCATATAAGGAATTGAAAACTATTGATGGTGTAAAGGGTGTTGTATTACCATATGAGATTAACATCAATAAGTTGGCAAACATGTGGCAGGACGAGGCGGAAAAACGTGGCATTTTCATTGATGTTTGTGAAGATCAAGTATTTGCTGGAGGGCTTTTGAGTAAAAAGACCTATCCTTGCTTGGTCATTACTCATCCGGATCACAAAGCGGATTACAGGCGTTTTTGCTGCGTAATTGCTAGTGATGGAAGAAGGAATATTGTTGAACTATACACATGGTGGTTTAGTCGGTTGGAATCCAAGTTGAAATTTTCTGGAAAAGTCAGTCGGCTGTTGCATGGCGATCAATATGAAATGGAATATGTAGCAGAGAGCGCTTTCTACAGTTCAATCCATGATATTTGGGGTGCTTTATTCGAGTAATAACAGGAGGCTCATTTATGATCGAATGTCCGAAATGTGGTTTTTCTTGTCGGCAAAGTTGCAGAAATGGTGACGTAATCACCTACATATGCGAGCGCTGTGGAGAGATTATCAAAGTGAGAGGTTGAGCAGGCATGGCTTACGATCCCAAAAGAACCTGTACAAATTGTAGACACTGCGATTTTAGTGGTTATTGTATTCTGAAAGGCGGTAAGGTGCGTTCTACGTCGACATGTCCGGAGTTTGAGGAAAAGTAAGATTATCAAAGAAGGAGGAATAACCATGGCGAACGATGGATGGTTCAAATGTGATCGCTGCGGTGATATGAAAAAGGTAATGGTCGCTGACTACGTGAAGAGCCTCAGCGAGCCTTGCAGTTGCGGTGGTACTTACAGAAAAACCTGAATAATAAGCAAAACTCACTCTCAAAAGTACGAGAGTGAGTTTTTGCTATAAAATCATTTTCGAATTTTGATTCCGAGAATCCTGCGGCGCGGAATGGGATCACAATTCCAGCAGCGCTCGCCGCGGTACCACGCGCGCTCGTCGCTGGAGAGGAGAGCGTTTTCCAGAAGAATGGATTCGCGATGCATTTTTGTGTCTCCTTACTCCACGGTCACGTCGCCGCTGGTGGCGCTCCATTCCACGATGACGGCGGCGTTGGGATAGGATTCCACGCGCTGGCGCACGTCGCCGAAACGGCTGCGGCAGTTGAGGAACGCCTGCGTGCCTGCGGCCAGGCGGATGCGGGCGTCGCCGCTGGTGGTCTGGCCGGTGATGCGTTCCAGACAGCTCTCCGCCTCAATGCGCGCATCGCCGCTGGTGGTTTTGCACTGGATGCGGGCGCATTCGCCCTTGACGGTCACATCGCCGCTGATGCTGCCCACCTGCACATCGGGGCAGCTGGCATTCCAGTGCACATCGCCGCTGGCGGTGCTCACACGGGCATGCTGGGCGATGTCGAGCTGGCTGAGGGTGATATCGCCGCTGGCGGTGGTCACGCCCAGCTGGCTGGCGGCGCTGTGCAGCATTTCCACATCGCCGGATGCGGTCTGCACCTGCATTTCTCCTGCCATGCGCGCATCGGATACGGTTACGTCGCCGCTGGCGGTGGCGATGCTCAGCTTTTCAACACCCGCGCCGCTCCATTCCACATCGCCGCTGGTGGTGCGCAGGCACACATCCGCCAGAAGACGTTCGGGCAGGAGCAGCTTGACCTCGTCGGTAGAGAAGCTGAAATTGAAGTTGAAGAAGCTGAGCTTGAAGCTGGCGCCCACGTGACGGCGCTCCACATGGCTGATGTGCAGCACGCCATCCTGCAAAGCGACGCGCGCGGTGCCGTCGGCCTCCACATGCACCAGCCCGTCCGGTGACAGCTGACAGGTCACGTCCTCGCTCACCAGCTGCGTTTCAATGCGGCGCACGCTGTCCGGGCTGAAGACATAGCTGCTGCATTCTTCACCTTCGTCCGCAGGTTCTTCGCTTCTCTTGCGGGGATACTCCCGCAGCATTTCCTCCATGCCCTTCAGGCTTTCCACCACCGCGCCGGTGGCTTCGTCGGCGGTCATGCCGCCTTCCACCAGATCGCTGAAACGCTCCTGGCAGTTCTGCATCACTTCATCGCGGAGAGCGCGGACTTCCTCCGTCTCCTCCAGATCTTCAAACAGCAGGTTCACGATCTTTTCAATCGTAGGGTTCATTCCACATCCTCCTTCAACAAACGGTCCAGCATGGCTTTGGTTTCTTCCCACGCGGCGCAGTCCTGGGCCAGTTTCTGTCTGCCCTCTTCGCTGACGGCGTAGTAGCGCCTGCGCGCGCCGGTCTGCTCATCGCCCCAGTAGGAGCGGATCATGCCCGCCTGCTCCAGCCGCCGAAACGCGGTGTACAGGGTGGCTTCCTTCATTTCCAGCCCACCCTGGCTGATCTGCGCCACTGCCTTGGAAATACGGTAGCCGTAGCTGTCGCCGTGGCTGAGCTGGCGCAGGATGATGGTATCGGTATATCCGCGAAGGATATCCGCCGTGATCGCCATAGGATCACCTCCTGATTGCATTATACGCATATATACATCGCCTGTCAAGGTATCTCGAGATTAGAAAACAGTGAAAATGCATCGGGCAAAAATGCGGTTGACAAGAGGATGGAAACGCGGTAGAATACATGATGTCTGGTAATAGGTCTATCCATGCGGACGTGCGGGTGTAGCTCAATGGCAGAGCTCCAGCTTCCCAAGCTGGCCACGTGGGTTCGATTCCCATCACCCGCTCCAACCGCATGAAACGAAACCCTGCCGGATCAATTAAATCCAATACATCTCAGGAGGTCGATTCCCATGGCTAAGGCAAAGTTCGAACGCACCAAGCCGCACGTTAACATCGGTACCATCGGTCACGTTGACCACGGCAAGACCACTCTGACCGCTGCCATCACCATGACTCTGGCTCAGCTGGGCAACGCCGCTGCTATGAAGTACGACGAGATCGACAAGGCGCCCGAAGAGAAGGCCCGCGGCATCACAATCAACACCGCTCACGTTGAGTACGAGACCGAAACCCGTCACTATGCTCACGTGGACTGCCCCGGCCACGCTGACTACGTGAAGAACATGATCACCGGTGCTGCTCAGATGGACGGCGCTATCCTGGTCGTGTCTGCTCCCGACGGCCCCATGCCCCAGACCCGTGAGCACATCCTGCTCGCCCGTCAGGTCGGCGTGCCCTACATCGTGGTTTTCATGAACAAGACCGACATGATGGACGACGAAGAGCTGCTCGAGCTGGTCGAGATGGAAATCCGCGAGCTGCTGAGCTCCTACGACTTCCCCGGCGACGACACCCCCATCGTGAAGGGTTCCGCCCTGGTTGCTCTGGAG
>JAQXJZ010000161.1 GCA_029009515.1 bacterium | reverse complement strand
AAGCCATCAACTGTCAGCCGCAGGCTGGTGTTGATGGCTTTTTGCGTCTTAGTAAGCGCTCAACAAACGCAAGCAACCCCAAATAAAAACAATACCCCTTCCAGGGGTCCAGGGGCTGTGCCCCTGGTCGGAGAAAGGGTGTGGGAGTCCAGAGGGTCTAGGGGAAACCTCGATGTTTCCCCTGGATCCTCTGGCCGCCGGAGGCATCTCTGTTCCGCGTCAGCTCAACTCAAAGAGAAAAGACATCAAAGCAACTCGTCTGCACGAGCAGGTGGGTAATCCTCACTCCGCCCTGAATTCGTACCTTACCCCATTTGCAAACACCACACCATCCGTGAGCCGCACGCGCAGGATGATGGTGTTTTGATCATCAAAGTTGTTGTGCCCATTGTCAATCCACGCGGCAAAGGTCGTGCGCAGCTTCTGCGCGATGAGGCGGTTTTCCTCCGCGCCGAACCAGCCCATGCTCTCGCCAACGCCGTGCCCGGTGAACCAGTCGCCGCAGAGCGCCACAGCGGGATTTTCCGCCATCTGCTGCATCTTGCCGGACAGGGCATACGTGATGACGTAAAACGCCCCGTCCTCGTAGTACGCGTCCACGGTGCGCACGTGGGGATGACCATCCGCGCAGGTGGCCAGCGCCAGCAGGCTGTCCTTGCCGAAGCGCTCAGCCATGATCGTCCTTGCGTCACTCATTGCTTTCCGCCTCCATCACATGTCCGCTGTTGATGCCCTCCGCGCCGTCCTCAAGCGGCAGCCATTCCAGCACGCGCTGGATGGTCATGTCCCAGAAATCCCAGTTGTGATCGCCGGGGAAGGTCTCCCACGTGAGATCGTAGCCGTTTTCCAAAAGGCAGTCGCGGAAGAGCTCGTTGCTGCGCAGAAGCCCATCCTCCGTGCCGCAGGCCAGATAGATGCGCGGAAGCGCGGCATCCTTCTGCTTTGCCAGCTTTTCGGCCAGCACGCGCGGATTTTTGTCGCTCTTTGCGGCGCGCTTCATATTGCCAAAGCAGGCTTCCTCGTCAAACAGGTTGTGAATCAGCCCATCCCCGGGCGTTTCAAAGAAATGCAGCGCGCTGGAAAGCCCAGCGATGCTGCCGAAGGTGTCTGCGTATTTCAGCCCGTTACGCAGCGCGCCAAAGCCGCCCATGGACAGACCCGCGATGAAGGTGTCCTCGCGCCGGTGGGAGAGGGGGAACATGCGCCGGGTGAGATCCACCAGCTCCTCGCCGATGAACGCGCCGTAATCGTTATGCGGGTCCTTCTGCGGCACATAGAAGGCGTTGTCGCCCGAGGGCATGATGACGCACAGGTTTTTGGCTTCCGCCAGGCGCTTGATGCGCGTCTGGTTGATCCAGTCGCCGCAGCTGCCCAACAGCCCGTGCAGCAGGTACAGCGTCTTGAAGGGTTTTTCATACGCGGGCTTCAGCCCGTCCACTGGCAGGATGACCTGCATGGGCACGCTGCGCTTTAAGCATGCGGATGTGAAGGTGACGTGGAGAAGGGCCATGGGGCAGACCTCCCTTAATTAATAGCTATATTCAGTATAGCACAAATGCGCCGGTTGACAAGCCGGATGAAAAAACGTATGATTTTCAGGAATACCGAAAGGAAGCAGGAATGAGACAATGGGCGATGTTCTGACGATGGTGATGCTGGCGGGCTGCATTATCTGCTACGTGTTTCAGGGGCTGTTCGGCAAGCTGTACGCCGCGGCCTACGACGGGCAGGAAAGCGACGCCACGCCGGTGTATTCGTGCCTGTACGGCGTGATTGTGAGCGTGAGCGTGTTTGCGGCGGTCATGGGCTTCCGTTTCAGCGCCAGCGCTGGCACGTGGGCGCTGGGCGTGCTCAACGGCCTGATGCTGTTTCTGTATAATCTGGGCGTCATCAAGGCGTCGCTCACGGGGCCGTTTTCCATCCAGAGCATCTTCCGCCTGTTTGGCGGCGTGGTGGTGCCCATGGCGTTTTCGGTGCTTTTCTGGCAGGATGCGCTGTCTGCGGTGCAGGTGGCGGGCCTCGTGCTGATGCTGGTGAGCTTTGTGGTCATCAATGCCGATGGCGCGGCGTTCAAGGGCATCCGCAAGGGCTACATCGGCTGGGTGGCGCTTTTGTTCACGGTCAACGGCGCGTACGGCACGCTCATGGCCTGCCAGCAGCGGCTGACCGGCGCGGCGGAAAGCAATGAGATGATCGTGATCACCTTTCTCAGCTCCGCCGTCATCTCGCTCATCTCCCTTGCCTTTACCCGCAAAGGCGGCACGCTGAAGGCCTTCCGCATGAGCAAAAAGGCGCTTCTGTACGCCGTGGGCGCAGGCGTGGTGGCCGCGCTGGCCGTGGTGCAGCTGATGCTGCTGCTTGGGCGGATGGAATCGCTCTCGGTGTTCTACACGGTGGAAAACGGCATGGTGCTGGTGCTCACGGTGCTCTTCAGCGCCCTGATGTTTAAGGAAAAGCTGAGCCGCAACGCCATTGCAGGCATCGCGCTGGCGGTGATCAGCCTGGCGATGCTGTCCATGTAAGGAGGAAAAAAACCATGACGGAGCGGCTGTATTACAATAACGCATACCTCACCGAGTTTGACGCGCAGGTGTTGGCCTGTAAGGCGCTGGAAGAGGGCTTTGACGTGGTGCTGGACCGCAGCGCGTTTTATCCCACCTCCGGCGGCCAGCCCTTTGATACGGGCCTTCTGGGCGGCGCAAGGGTGGTGGATGTGAATGTGGAGGACGGCGTGGTGCACCACACCGTGCAAAGCGAACTGAAGGTGGGGGAGCGCGTGCGCGGTGTGATCGACTGGGCGCGGCGCTTTGACCATATGCAGCAGCATGCGGGCGATCACATGATCGCAGGCGCGCTGCACCGCCTGATGGGCGGCGTGACCATCGGCCTGCACGTGAGCAGCGATGTGTCCACCATCGACGTGGCCATGCCCGAGGGCGTGACCCGCATTTCGCCTGAGGATGTGCGCAGGATTGAACGGGACGTGAACGAGCACATCCAGCGCGATGTGCCCATCCGCTGCTGGTTTCCCGACGATGCGGAACTGCAGACGCTGCCCCTTCGCAAGAAGCCCACGGTGAGCGAGCACGTGCGCATCGTGGCCATCGGCGATGACGAAATGGTGGCCTGCGGCGGCACGCATCCCTCCAGCGCGGGGCAGATTGGGCTGGTGAAGATTGTGTCCGTCACGCCCGCGCGCGGCAAGATGCGCGTGGCCTTCCTGGCCGGTATGCGCGCGCTGGGGGATTACTTCCGCGTGAGCGAGGCCGCCCACGGCGCGGCGGAAATGCTCACCACCGGCGTGGACAGCCTGACCGCCAGCGTGGGCGCGCTGCAGGAAAAGCTGAAAGCGGCGGAATTTGAGCTGGTGCGCATGAAGAAGGAAGCGCTGGAGACGACCGCGCAGAAGCTGCTGGAAGCGGCGGAAACGCTGCCCTGCGGCGCAAGGCTGGCCGCTGGTTTTGTGGACGCGGACGCCATGCTCCTCAGGGATGCGGTATCCGCCATGATCGCCCGGCCCGGCGTGATTGCGCTCTTGGGCGCAAAGAACGGCGACCAGGCCATGTACGTGTTCGGCCGGTCGGCGGATGTGGATGTGAACATGGGCGCGCTCCTGCGCGACAGCGCCAGGCCCCTTGGCGGCAAGGGCGGCGGCAGGCCGGACTTTGCCCAGGGCGGCGGGTGCGAGGCCATTTTGCAGGCGGCGTGCGAAACGCTGAAAAAAGGGTAAACCGGCTGCGCCGGTGGCACATCGATCATGGTATAGAAAAGTCAAGTTCGTCCCACGATCCAAACTTGACTTTTCCCCAACAAAAAAGGCTGGGGCATTTCAAATTGCTCCAGCCTTTCTTGTATTACTGGCTGTTGAAGCGCACGCCAAGGGTGAGCGGGGCAGAGCTGTAGTGCGAATCCGTGAACAGACCGAACTTCATAACAGAAAACGCCTTTGCGAAAAATGAATACAAAAAAACCGTTCTGATGAACGGCTTTTTGCTATCGACCATAGTGGTGATAAAGTGGAGGTACCACCCGGATTCGAACCGGGGAATAAAGGTTTTGCAGACCTTCGCCTTACCACTTGGCTATGGTACCGTGTGTGGAGCGGTAGACGAGATTCGAACTCGCGACATCCACCTTGGCAAGGTGGCACTCTACCACTGAGCTACTACCGCACACATGGTGCCTTGGGGCGGAATCGAACCACCGACACTGTGATTTTCAGTCACATGCTCTACCGACTGAGCTACCAAGGCATAATGGCGACCCGGAAGGGGCTCGAACCCTCGACCTCCAGCGTGACAGGCTGGCGCTCTAACCAACTGAGCTACCGGGCCATTCGTGGTGGGAACAACAGGGCTCGAACCTGTGACCCTCTGCTTGTAAGGCAGATGCTCTCCCAGCTGAGCTATGCTCCCCCGACCTCGTGTGTCGCACTCTCGCGGCGACGTGTTATATCTTACTTCATGTCGAAGGATTTGTCAATACGAATTTTGAAAAAAATCTGATTTTTTTTGAAGAAATCAAAACATGGAAGAATCGAAACCAGATGAAACAAGACCATTGCGGTTCTTTGACAGATTGTGCTATACTGTACAAAATCCAATAGCACAGGAGCGTGAAAACATGAACGCAGTTGTGGAAAAAACCATCGACAATCTGAAAAAGAATGATTTTGAAGTGGTCTGCTGCGCCACCGCGCAGGAGGCAAAGGACTATCTGGCTGGCAAAATTGACGCAGGCAAGAGCATCGGCGTGGGCGGCAGCATGACCATCCGCCAGATGGAGGTGCTGCCCGCACTGGAAGAAAAGGGCTGCCGCATCGTGACCCACTGGGGCGCGGCAGGCGACGAGGCCGAGCAGAAGATGAAGGAAGCCCGCGAGGCCGACGTGTACATGTGCTCCGTCAACGCCATCACCAGCGGCGGCAAACTGGTGATGATCGACGGCCGCGGCAACCGCGTGGGCGCCATCTGCGACGGCCCGCACGAGGTCTATTTCGTGGCCAGCACGGACAAGATTGTGGAAGGCGGCACGGGCGCTGCCATTGCGCGCATCAAGCGCGACGCCGCCCCGCCCAACTGCAAGCGCCTTGGCCTGAACACCCCCTGCGCCGAAACCGGCGTGTGCGCCGGGGATGAGTGCGTGGACCCCAGCTGCCGCATTACGCTGGTGGTGGACAAGGTGCCGAGGAAGAGGACGATGACGGTGGTTTTGGTGGAAGAAAAACTTGGCTACTGAGAGAGTCCGCCTTCGGCGGAGTGAAATCCGCTGCGGCGGGTGAAATCTGCATTCAGCAGGTGAAATCCGCTTCGCGGGTGAAATCTCCTGCTGAAGCAGGAGGATTGGAGTTAGATGTCAAGAAGGGGAACATCTTGACTTCTCTTTTCCTGCGCTCAAGCGAGCCGTGACACCCTCCGTGTCACGGCGGTCTTTTTGATCCAACAAACAAGAAGAAGCGTACCGACAAGCGAGCCCCGACTCCCTCCGAGGAGGGGCGGTCTTAGATCCAGCCAATAAACATACAAAACACCGCGCCTTCTTCCCAA
>JAQXJZ010000160.1 GCA_029009515.1 bacterium | reverse complement strand
GGAGTCGGTGGCGCAGATGAGCGAATCGATCTCCTTGCTGTTCATGAGTTTCTTGACAATGCTGTACTGGCTGCGCGTCTTGGGCAGCACCTTCAGCTCCATCTTGTCCGGCAGGATGGGCAAATCCGCCGCGCGCCACTTTTTGTAGCGCTCGTCCAGCTCCTCCGGCTCCTTCAGGCTGACCAGATGGCCGATGGCCCACGTCACCACATAGGCGTCGCTTTGCAGGCACCCTTCGCCGCGCGCGTTTGCGCCCAGCACCCGGGCGATGTCCCTGGCCACGGACGGTTTTTCAGCCACCACAAGGATCTGACCCATGTAAACTGTACCTCACAAGAAAAAATGCACATCAGTATACCACGAAACCCGAGAGAAAACAAATACCGTCAAATGCAAAGCTGCCGGAAATGCCCCCTGTTCTTTTTCGGGCGTTTGCTATATAATGGATTCAAATTCGACCTTCTTTATCTGTAGGGAGGAAAAGGCATGATTTACGATCGTATTGATTTTCATAATGTAGAAGAACTGGTTTCCAGCAAACGCGGCTTTGCGCTCAACCGTCTGCCCGGCGATGTACGAAAGCAGCTCAACGAAGGCGCGCGCACCAATGCTTCCTATCACTGCAGCGGCGTGGAGCTGCGCTTTCGCATCCGCTCCGGCGAAGTGGATCTGTACATGCGCACCGAGGACGCTACCGAAGCGCTGCCTGCGCTCATCTATTACGGCTCCTTTCAGGGCGGATGGGAATATTCCGCCCGCGCCATCGGTGTCAAAATGAGCCGCATCCACATTCGCCCTGCCCAGAACCTGCCGGTGCTGCAGAGGATCACAGAAGAAAAAGGCCTGCTCTACCGGCCTGAAATGGTGCGCGTGCTGCTGCCCTACAGCAAATGCGTCTATGTGGGCATTGAAGGCGATATCGAGCCGCCCCATCCCGGCGATGCGCCCGAGCGCGTGTGCCTGAGCTACGGCTCCTCCATCACCCACGGCAGCCTGGCCCTTGGCGCGCAGCAGAGCTATGCCAGCCGCATTGCCCGTGCGCTTGGGTGCGATCACATCAACCTGGGTCTGGCCGGTTGCTGCCATCTGGAGGAAAGCATGGCGCAGTACCTGTGCAGCCGCAAGGACTGGGATGTGTGCACGGTGGAGATGGGCATCAACATGCTGGGCTCCTTCAGCGAGGAGGAATTTGAAAAGCGTGTGCGCCGCTTTGTGGAGATCATGCAGGCGGATAGCCGCCCGGTGTTCACCACCAGCCTGTTTGCCTACGCCTACGAGGATTCGCAGGAGAAGGGCGCGGCCTTCCGCCGGATTGTGAAGGCCGAGACCGAGGGCAAGCTGCCCTTCATCGACGGACTGGAGCTGCTGGACAACCCCGCCATGGTGGCCGAGGATCTGGTGCATCCTTCTCTGGAGGCGCACGAGCAGATTGCGCAGCGCTGGAGCCGCTTCATTCAGGATCGTCTCAGTCTGTAATTGTTACTTTTTAACGACATTTTTCGATCTTTTTCATCATAAACTTGCATTCGAATCCATCCTCTGTTATTCTGTTGAAGATTTAGGCAATTTTAAGGAGGATGGACCGATGACTAAGAAACCCACCAACAATCGTCTGGCTGTAAAGATGCTGATTGCGATGATCGCCGGCATTGCCGCTGGCCTCATTTTCATGGCAATCCGCGAGACTCTTGGCGCTGATTCTGCCGTTTGGACCACCCTGAACAACCTGCTGTTCCAGGATATCACTGCCAAGGGCGCCGAGCAGGCGATTGGTCTGTTCTATATTGGCGGGCAGCTGTTTGTGCGCAGCCTGCAGCTGGTCATCGTGCCGATGGTGTTCACCTCCATCGTGCTGGCCATTGGTACCATCCGTGACGCTTCCATGCTGGGCCGCGTGTCTCTCAAGACCTTCGGCTACTTCCTGATGACCACGGTTTCCGCCCTGCTCATCGGCGGCGTCATCGGCCTGATCTGCTACAACGCCGGCGCTTTCAACACCGTCATCGAAGGCGTGAGCGCTTCCACCGGCTCCACCGGCTCCAACCCCCTCAACGTGATCCTCAACATCATCCCCAGCAACATCACTGCCACCTTCAGTGTCAACTCCGGCGTGCTCAGCCTGGTGTTCCTGGCCATCGTGGTGGGTCTGGCCCTGAACAAGCTGGGCTATGACGCCAACTGCACCGTCAACCGCTTCTGCAAGGAAGTCAGCGAAATCATCGTTGTGTTCCTCAACTTCGTGGTTGACAAGTTCGGCCCCGTGGCCATCTTCATGCTGCTCAGCCGCACCTTCGCCACCTACGGCATCACCTACCTCAAGCCCGCTTTTGCCTACGTCATTCTGACGGTTGTGCTGCTGCTGGCCTTCCTGTTCATCTTCTACCCCGTGGTGCTGGCCATCTCCACCCGCATGAATCCCTTCGTCTTCGTCAAGAAGATCTTCAAGGTGATCGTGTTTGGCTTCTCCACCAGCTCCAGCGCCGCCACCCTGCCCCTGAATGTGGAAACCACCACCAAGGAACTGGGCGTGGACAAGCAGATTGCTTCCTTCGTGCTGCCGCTGGGCATGACCGTCAACATGGACGGCACCGCCATCATGCAGGTGGTTGCCACCCTGTTCCTGGCTGGCGTGGGCGGCTATGAAGTGGGCGTTGGCTCCCTGCTGCTGATCATGATCCTTGCGCTGATTGCCAGCGTTGGCACTCCCGCCGCTCCCGGCGCGGGCGCTGTGGTGCTGTTCACCATCCTGTCCGGCGTGGGCTTCACCGGCGAGGCTGCCATGATGGGCTACACCCTCATCCTGGCCATCAACCGCCCCATCGAAATGCTGGTTACCAGCCTCAACTGCGTGGGCGACTCCGTGGCTTCCGTGGCCATCGCCAAGAGCGAAGGCAAGCTGGACGAGACCATCTACAACGCCTGACAGTCATCGAAACAGGAAACACCCGGAAGAGCGATTCTTCCGGGTATTTTTTTGCTGATCTTCAGTTTACGCCACTTCAAAGCCAATGAGCAGGCCGCCCTGCTCGGCATAGAAGCTGCACAGCGCGCCTGCCACGCCAATGGCGATATCCGCCGCCGGGAAGAGGCAGAGCAGCTGCTGCTTGAGCGTGGAGGCCGCATTCAGGTTATCGCAGTGATCGATGCGCACCTTGCCGCCGTTGTAGCCCATTTCCTTCAGGTGGCGCACCAGCTCCAGGATGAGCTTCTTTTCGCCGCGAGCCTTGCCGGTGGGCTGCAGGGTGCCCGCGTCGCTGGCCTTGCCGATGAGGCGGATGCCCAGAATGCCGGCCACAGCAGCAACGGCGCCCGGCACGCGGCCATTGGCAGCCAGATTGTGCAGCGATTCCAGCGAGAACATAAGCCTGGTCTTCTGCTGGTAGGCCTTCACCTGCTCCACAATCTTGTCAAATGCCAGCTTTTCGCGGATGAGATCACGCAGTTTTTCAGCCAGCAGCGCCATTTCGCCAGCGGTGGACAGGGAATCGAATACATAGACCTTTCGGTCGGGATGCTTCTCCAGATAGGTTTTTGCGGCCAGGCGGGCAGCGTTGTACGCGCCGGACAGATTGCTGGTGATGGTGACGCAGTACACATTCTCCGCATCGCCAAAGGCTTCCAGAAAGTCGCCCACGCCGGGGCAGGCCGTGGTGGTCTTGCCCTTGTAGGACTTGAGGTGCTTGACCATATCGGCCACGTCGCAGTCCGCGCTGTCCACAAACTCGCGGTCGCCGGAAATGATTTTGAGCGGAACGCTGGCAAAATCCACGCCGGAAAATGCGTGCAGATTGCCGGAAGAATCCAGAACGATTTTATGTTTCATACCGTTTCCCACCTGTCTTTCGTGATCAGTATGGATGTCCTCATTTACTATATCAGGCTTTGCACAACCCGTCAAGCGTTTTTTAAAAACCGATTGACAGTTTTTTGCTAACGATGTAGAATAGTCCCGTATGAATACTGAAGTTAAGCGGCTCATGGCCGCGCCCATCCGCAAATTCCGCCTGGCAAGGTACGACGAACTGCCCAACATGGGCCTGTACCTGGAGCAGACAGTGAAGTACATCAACAGCTGCCTGCTTCCTTTGGGCTGTCTGGAAATCACCTCTTCCATGGTGAGCAACTACGTCAAGAAAGGCATCCTGCCCAAGCCCGTCAAAAAGCAGTACTATGCCGAGCATATCGCGTACCTGTTTTTTATTGCGTTTGCCAAAAACCTAGTTTCCATCGAGGATATCGGCCTGCTGATTGACATGCAGAAGCATTCCTACACGCTGCCCGTGGCCTACGATTACCTGTGCCGCGAGATGGAAAACAACCTGTTTTTTATCTTTGGCCTCAAGGACACGCTGGATGCGATTGGCGAGACCGAATCGGATGAAAAGAACCTGCTGCGCAATCTCGTCTTTTCCTCCGCCCACGTCATCCACATGCATGCCTGCTTCAACCACATGCGTACAGCACAAAAGGGAGAGTGAATGGCCGCTGCTTCTGGCAGCGGCTTCCTTATGCAAACACACACCATCCGGCCCATCTGCTTTGCGCCCATGGAGGGCCTGACGGATCATCTGTACCGTCAGGCGCATCACGCGTGCTTTCAGGGCGTAAGCCGCTATTTCATCCCCTTCATCAGCCCCACGGAGCACCGCGTGTTCACACCCAGGGAGTTTGCGTCCGTATCCCCCAAAAACAACGAGGGGCTGAACGCCGTTCCTCAGATTCTGTGCAAGAACCCCGACTACTTTGTGTGGGCGGCTGGCGCGCTGCAGGATCTGGGCTATGAGGAGGTCAACCTCAACATCGGCTGTCCGTCCGGCACGGTGACAGCCAAGGGCAAGGGCAGCGGCATGCTGCGCTCGCCGGATACGCTTGCGCTGTTTCTGGACGAAATCTTTGCCCGCTCGCCCATCCCGGTTTCCATCAAGACGCGCATCGGCTTTGAAAGCCCGGAGGAATGGCCGGCGCTGCTAAGCGTGCTCAGCCGCTATCCTGCAAAGGAGATCATCATCCACCCGCGCACGCGCAGGCAGTTCTACGCCGGCGAAACCTACCGTGAAACGCTGGACGCCGCTTTTGAAATGCTGCGCTGCCCCATCGTGCTCAACGGCGATCTCTTCACCCCCGAAGAAATAACCGCCATGGTGGAGCGCTATCCGCAGACGAGCGGGCTGATGCTGGGGCGCGGTCTGGTGGCCAATCCGGCGCTGGCGCAGGAATGGCTGGGCGGCGAAAAGCTGACGCACGAAAGCCTGCGTCATTTTCACGATGTTCTGTATGATTCCTATGCCGCACAGGGCCCGGGTGATCTGGCGCTGAGGAGGCTTCGGATGATGATGAGCTGGACGTCCGCCTGCTTTGAGGAGCCTGCCAAGCCGCTCAAGGCCATCCAGAAATCCCGCACCAACGAGGGCTACCGCGATGCAGCGCAGCGCCTGTTTGACGAGCACGCGCTGGTGGAGAAGCCTTATTATTCACTGTGCCCTTGACAACGAGGCAGATTTTGTCTACATTGGAGTTTGGCATCCATGAACACACATTTGGAGGAAACAACCATGCAAAAGGGTAACCCGCGCGCTTTGCTGCCTATCGCCGTTTTTCTGGTCATTTACCTGGGCCTGGGCATTCTGTTCGAATACGTCATGCACATTCCCATGGGATTTTACAACATTCCCATCGTGGTTGCGTTCCTCATTGCGCTGCTGGTGGCCTGCCTGCAGAACCGCGAGCTCAGCTTTGATGAAAAGCTGGAGCTGATGGGCAAGGGTGTTGGCGACAAGAACATTATCACCATGATCCTCATCTTCATGACCGCCGGCGCCTTCGTGGGCGTTGTGGGCCGCAGCAGCGCCGACAGCGTGGCCTATTTCCTGCTGTCCATCATCCCGGCGCGCTTTGCAGTGGCGGTGCTGTTTGTGGTAAGCGCGTTTGTATCGCTGGCCATGGGTACCTCTGTTGGCACCATCACGCTCATCACTCCCATTGCGCTGTCCGTTTCCACCACTGCCGGCTTCTCCATTCCCCTTTGCATGGGCACGGTCATCGGCGGCGCCATGTTTGGCGATAACCTCTCCTTCATTTCCGATACCACCATCGCCGCCTGCAACGGCCAGGGCTGCGCCATGCAGGACAAGTTCCGCGAGAACTTTGCCATCGCGCTTCCGGCCGCGCTGGTATCGCTGGTGATCATCCTGCTTTCCTCTGCCAGCCAACAGGTGCAGGAGCTGGTGATTCCCGAGTACAACCTGGTGCAGATCATTCCCTATCTGCTGGTGCTCATCGGCGGCGTGATTGGCATGAACGTGTTTGTGGTGCTGCTGGTGGGTATTGTGACCGGCTCCATCATCATGCTGCTCACCGGCAGCACCGCCGCCACCTCCCTGCTTGCCAGCATGGGCAGCGGCGTATCCGGCATGTTTGAAACCTCCATGGTGGCCATTCTGGTCTCCGCGCTGTGCGCGCTTATCCGCCAGTACGGCGGCTTTGACGCCCTGCTGTACACCATCAAGCGCATCTTCCGCGGCAAAAAGGGCGGCCAGCTGGGCGCCGGTCTGCTGGTGGGCGCCATGGACATCGCCACGGCCAACAACACCGTCGCCATCGTCATGGCCAACCCCATCGCCAAGGAAATGGCGCAGGACTACGGCTTCACGCCCCGCAAGACCGCTTCCATTCTGGACACCTTCTCCTGCATCTTCCAGGGCGTGATCCCCTACGGCGCGCAGATGCTGGTGGCGCTTTCTGCGGCGCATGAGCTGGGCTTCCAGGTGACCGCGTTTGAGATCATGCCCTGCCTGTTCTACCCCTACATGCTGCTGTTGAGCACGCTGCTGTTCATCTTCGTCATTCCGGACAGAAAGCAGAAGTAATCATATCAAAAAAGGCGCTTCCCGTTTTCATGCGGGAAGCGCCTTTCTTTTGTTTCATCACTCTGCGGAGGCTGTGGCTTCGGCCGCGGGCTTTTCCTTCTCCTGCTGCGCCATGCGGGTGCGTTTCATGGCGGTTACCACGCTGAGGAGCACCGGCAGGCCAATCAGACCCACAAGCCCGAACAGGTTGAGGCCCAGCAGCATGGCAATGAGCGTAGCCAGCGGATGCAGGCCAATCTGCTTGCCCACAATCTTGGGCTCCAGCGTCTGGCGGATGAAGGTGATGACCAGGTAGAGGATCAGAATGCCAATGGCCATCTTGAGATTATCCAGAATCAGCGCCACCAGCGCCCACGGCAGCAGGATGCCGCCTGTGCCCAGGATGGGCATGAGGTCAAACACGGCAATGGCGGCCGCCAGCAGCGGCGCATGGCGGATGCCAAGGATGAGAAAGCCGATGGTCAGTTCCACAAAGGTGAGCAGGAACAGGATGGAGTAGGACTTGATGTACACCCCAACCATGCTGCGCGTGTACTGCAGTCCGGTTTCCATCACGCCGCGCTGCTTGGCAGGCACGAGCTTCTTGAGGAAGGCAACCACCTTGGAAAAATCCAGCACCATAAAGAAGGTGGAAATGACGGTGATGACGGTCTGCACAATCAGGCCGGGAATAGACGTGGCGCTGCTGGTGAGCCACACGATGGCCTTGCCGGAGAAGTTGGTGACGAAGGAGCCGAGGCTCTTCATCATGCTGGAGGCCAGCTCGTCCACCATGGAGGCCAGGCGCGCATCGACGGGAATGAGCGTGTTTTCCAGCCATTCCGCGCCCATATTGAGCAGCGGCATCAGCTCATTGGTCACAAAGCCGGGAATGGCGGTGACAAGGTCGATGGCTTCGCTGATGAGCCTGGAGCCAACCAGCAGCACCACCACACACACCACAGCATACAGCACGCCGCAAAGCACCAGCGAAAGCAGGCGGCGCAGCTTTTCCTTGCGCGGGATGATGCGCTTGGTTACAAACTCCATCAGGCCGGATACGCAGAAAGCGATGATGAACGGCGTCATGATGGGCAGGATGTACTTGCCAACCAGCACCACAATCAGCAAAATGATGCCGTAAAACATGCAGTTGACAATAAAACGTTTCTTTGCTTCCATAAGAACCCTTTCTTTGGTAAACAGCTGGGGATATATGTACGCTATATCATATAGTATCACACCTTTTGTCCCTTCGCAACCAAAAGGATGGTAAAGAGTTTTTTGCATTTCTGTGCCATTGGGAACTTGCCGGATTGCGGCGGATGCGGTATGATAAAAGAACCTGGTACAGGAGGTTCACATGATGAACGAAAGAAAAAGGCTCAGACTGGTATGGCTCATTCTGTGCGTGCTGATCGCGCCTGGGCTGCGCTGGCTGTTCGCCTTCCGATACAAGGTCAACCATCCCGGCCAGCCGGTGCTGGTCATTTCCAACCACGTCACCAATTTTGACCCGTTGCTTCTGGCGATCACCTTCCCCAGGCACCAGATGTACTTTGTGGCCAGCGAGCATCTCTTCCGCAAGGGATGGATGAGCAAGGCCATCCGCTATCTGGCTGCGCCCATCGCGCGCCGCAAGGGCACCACCGGCATGGATACCGCCATGGCCTGCATGCGCAAGCTGCGCGCGGGCGAATCGGTGTGCATCTTCGGCGAGGGCGAAACCACGTGGAACGGCCTCACCAGCCCCATCTTTCCCGCCACGGGCAATCTGGCCCGCATCAGCGGCGCGGCGCTCATCACTTACCGTCTGGAGGGCGGCTTCCTCACCGCGCCGCGCTGGGGCAAGGGCATCCGCAGGGGCCGCATGGTGGGCCGCATCGTGAACACCTACCAGCCCGAGGAGCTCCAAAAGCTGACCGCCCAGCAGATCAACGATATCATCAACCGCGATATCTACGAGGACACCTGGGCCAGCCAGAAGCAGGAGCCCATCCGCTACCGCGGCCGCAACCGCGCTGTGCAGATTGAAACCAGCCTGTTCATGTGCCCCAAGTGCCGCAAGATCGGCACGCTGCACGGCGAGGGCAACCATGTGCGCTGCTCCTGCGGACTGGATGTGGAGTACACTGAATACGGCCTGTTTAACCCGCCTGTGCCGTTTGAAAACATGGCGCAGTGGGATCAGTGGCAGCATGAAACGCTGCACGGTATGGAATGGCCTTCTTTCTCCGATGAGGATGTTTCGCTGTTCAAGCTGCACAACGACCACACGACTGAATCGCTCGGCAGCGGCGTGCTGAAGCTGGAAGGCAGTGTGCTGTACCACGGCGAAGATGCTTTCCCGCTGGGCGATATCACCGATCTGGGGCTGGTGCAGCGCAGGATTCTGGTGTTCACCTATGAAGGCGAATACTATGAGCTGCGCACCGCCAAACCCGCCTGTCTGCGCAAGTACTATGCCGTCTGGCGCAAGTGCCGCGAAACGATCGCTGCCAGCGGCAAAGCCAACGTGTAACCATCCCCCGAAAAACGCTTGATTTCAGGAGGCGAAAACGATGAAGAATTGCTTTGTGTACGCATTTGCAGACGAGGCCAGCGACAATCTTGACGGCCAGATCGCTGCGCTGAAGCGCAACCATCTCAGCGGCATCGAGCTGCGCAACGTAGACGGCGAAAGCGTGTCCGGCCTTTCCATTGCCAAGGCGAAGGAAATCCGCCGCCGTCTGGACGACCATGGTCTGATCACGTGGTCGGCCGGTTCCCCCATCGGCAAGATCGGCATCAAAGATGCATTTGCGCCGCATCTGGATCAGCTGCGTCACACGCTGGACGTGGCCAATGAGCTGGGCGCAAAGCATCTGCGCATGTTCTCCTTCTTCATGCCCGTGAACGAAGATCCTGCCCAGTACCGCGACGAGGTGATGGAACGCCTTGCGCGGATGGTGGAAGCCGCCGAGGGCAGCGGCGTGCTTCTGTGTCACGAGAACGAGAAGGGCATCTACGGCGATATCGCATCGCGCTGCCTGGATATTCTCACCACCTTCCCGCAGATCAAGGGCATCTTTGATCCGGCCAACTTCATCCAGAGCGGTCAGGAAACGCTGAGCGCGTGGGAGATGCTCAAGCCCTTTATCGAGTACATGCACATCAAGGATTCTCTGCCCGACGGCAATGTCGTTCCCAGCGGCTGCGGCGCGGGAAATGTGCCGCAGATTGTGCGCGAGTTCATCGCCATGGGCGGCAGGCATTTTACCATTGAGCCCCATCTGACGGTGTTCAGCGGTCTCAAGCTGCTGGAGCGCGAGGGCATTGAGAGCGGCATTGGTCAGACGCACGCCTACGAGAACAGCGATGCAGCCTTCGACGCGGCCTGCAAGGCGTTTGCCGGCATTCTGAAGGAGGCCTGAGCATGAGGATCGGCGCACAGCTTTACACCATCCGCGATCACTGCAAAACCCCCGATGACTTCGCCCTGTCCCTGCGCAAGGTGGCCGACATCGGCTACACCACCGTGCAGGTTTCCGGCACCTGCGCCTACGAGCCCAAATGGCTGAAGGAGCAGCTTGACAAAACCGGCCTTGAGTGCGTCATCACCCACATTCCGGCTGATCAGCTGACGGCTGATCCTGCGCAGGCGGCGCGCAATCACGACGTGTTCGGCTGTGCATACGTGGGCCTTGGCTGGTACGGCTTCCAGCCCGAAAAGGCCGAAACCCTCGACGGCTTCATCGCGCAGTACGGTCCGGTGGCCAGAGCGCTGCGCGAAGGCGGCAAGTATTTCATGTATCACAACCACGACCAGGAGTTCCAGAAGATTGGCGGAAAAACCATCCTCGCCCATCTGGCCGATCGCATGCCTGCGGATGAAATGGGTTTTACGCTGGATACCTTCTGGATTCAGGCTGGCGGCGGCGATCCCGCCTACTGGGTGGAAGCGCTGAAGGGGCGCATCCCCTGCATCCATCTGAAGGACTACGCCTACGGCCGCAAAATGGCCGTCATCGGCGAAGGCAACATCAACTTTGACCGCGTGTTTGAAAAGGCCGAAACCTCCGGCGTGCAATACATGCTGGTGGAGCAGGACGACTGCAACGGCCAGGATCCCTTCGATTGTCTCAAGCGCAGCTACGACTATCTCCGTGCCTGCGGGCTGGAATAAGGAGGAACCACCATGAGTGAAAAGATCCGTCTGGGGATCATCGGCATCGGCAACATGGGCACCGAGCATGCCAAATGGGTGTTTGGCGGCCAGTGTCCCGATTTTGTGCTCACCGCCGTGGCGGACCGCAACCCTGCGCGTCTGGACTGGGCGCGCGAGCACTTCGGCGACAGCGTGACCTGTTTTGGCGAGGCGCTGCCCATGCTGGACAGCGGGCTCATCGACGCGTGCATCGTGGCCGTCCCCCACTACGAGCACACGGTGTATGCCATTGAGTGCATGCGCCGCGGCATCCACGTGATGGTGGAAAAGCCCGCAGGCGTGTACACCCTGCAGGTGCGCGAGATGAACGAGGAAGCCGCCAAACATCCCGAAGTGGTGTTCGGCATGATGTTCAACCAGCGCACCAACTGCATCTACCGCAAGATGCGCGAGCTGGTGCATTCCGGCAAGTACGGCCAGATCCGCCGCACCAACTGGCTGATCACCAACTGGTACCGTCCGCAGTTCTACTATGATTCCGGCGCGTGGCGCGCCACCTGGGCCGGTGAAGGCGGCGGCGTGCTGCTCAACCAGTGCCCGCATCAGCTGGATCTGTGGCAGTGGATCTGCGGCATGCCGGTGAAGGTGCAGACTCACATGCACTTTGGCAAGTGGCACGACATCGAGGTGGAGGACGACGTGACCACCTACGTGGAATATGCCAACGGCGCAACCGGCACGTTCATCACCACCACGGGCGACGCCTGCGGCACCAACCGCTTTGAAATCCAGCTGGACAAGGCCAAGATCGTGGCCGAATCCGACCGCCTGACGGTGCTGGAATTTGAACAGAGTGAGCAGGAGCTGTCCGCCACCACCCGCAATCCCTTCGCCGTCATGCCTGTCAAGGAAGCGCAGCTGGAGTTGGACGGCCAGAATCCGCAGCACATCGGCGTGCTTAACGCCTGGGGCGGCGCCATCCTGCGCGGCACGCCGCTGGTGGCCAACGGTGCGGAGGGCATCAACGGCCTCACGCTCTCCAACGCCATGCACCTCTCCGCCTTCCTCGGCAAAGCCGTGGAGCTGCCCTTTGACGAGGAGCTGTACCGCGACGAGCTGATGAAGCGCGTGGCCACCTCCCGCCGCAAGGAAAACGTGGTGTCCGTCTATGCAGACACCAGCAGCAGCTACGCCGGAAGCAAATAAATCCTTCCATCAAAAGAAATCCGCTGTGTTGTTTCACACAGCGGATTTCTTTTGTGTTATTCAATTCCCGTCAGGTCGTATTCATCCAGGAACTTTTCAGCTTCCTCGCTGATGTTCTTCAGGCAGGTTTCGCCAAACGGGCTGTTGAGGCCGGCAGCCTTGAGCAGATCAGTAAACACCATGCTGCCGCCCAGGTTGGTGTAGGCCATGTAGGTGTCGAAGGCGGACTTCAGATCCTTGCGGATTCGGGTCCAGAACTCCAGAGACACGGTCTGCGCCAGGCAGTAGTCGATGTAGTAGAAGGGGCGCTTGTAGATGTGGCTCTGGCGCTGCCAGCCCTTGCCCTCGCCGTAGAAAGGCACGTCGCCCAGCTTGACCCAGGGCATGTACACCTTCAGCAGGTCGCTCCAGATCTGGTGGCGCTCCGCGGGCGTGCAGTTGGGGTTCTTGTACACCTCATGCTGGAAGTGGTCCACCATCGTGCCGTAGGGAATGAAGGTGAGCGCATCCGCCACATGGGTGAAGCGGAACTTGCGCGCGTCCTTGCCGAAGAAGCCTTCGGCCCACGGCTCTACAAAGAATTCCATGCTCATGGAGTGTACCTCGCAGGCCTCCAGGCTGGGCCAGATGGTATCGGCAGGGACGCGGTTGCGGTTGACGTAGGCGGCAAAGGCGTGGCCGGCTTCGTGGGTGATGACCTCCACGTCGTGCGCGGTATCGTTGAAGTTGGCAAAGATGAAGGGCGACTTGACGGTGTAAATGCTGGTGCAGTAGCCGCCGGCGGCCTTGCCGGGCTTGCTCTCCACGTCCAGCATCTGATGCTCGATCATGTGATCCCAGAATTCCTTCGTCTCGGGGCTGAGCTCGGAATAGAAGGTGGTGCCCATTTGGAGGATCTCATCGGGCTTGCCGGCAGGCTTGGGGTTGCCGCTGCGGAAGGCCAGATCCTTATCCGCAAAGGTCATGGGATAGTCAAAGCCCATGCGCTCGGCCTGCTGTTTGCACAGCTTGGCAGCCACCGGCACCAGATACTTCTGCACCGCCTGACGGAAGGCGTCCACGTCCTTCTCGGTGTAGCAGTTGCGCTTCATGATGTCGTAGCCCAGGGGCGTGTAGCTGTCGTAGCCCAGCTTCAGGCCCATGCCGTGGCGCAGCTTGGTCAGCTCGTCGTAGATCTCGTCCAGCTCCTGGCCATGCTCGTTGTACCACTCGCCCTCGGCCTTCCACGCGGCGCGGCGCACGTCATCGTTGGGGCTGAGCTTGTAGGGGGACATCTGAGACAGCGTGAGCACCTGACCGTCGAAGGGAATCTGCGCAGAGGCGATCAGCTTGGTGTAGCGGCTGACCAGCGCGTTTTCCTTCTGCAAATCCTCCACCAGCTCCGGCACGAAGCTGCGGGCGTCCAGCTCGGCATTCAGGAAGGGCACGTTGCCGTACTTCTCCTCAAACTGCTTGCGGAAGGGGCTCTGCAGCAGCGTATCCGTCCACGCCTTGCGCAGCGGCTGCAGCTTGGGAATCTCCTGATTGTAGAAGGTGTTTTCCGCATCGTAGAAGGGATCGCGGGTGTCGATATCGCGGCGGATCTGCGCGATGGTGCGCATGGTGCGGATGGTGGAGCACTCCGTGTGGTTCATGCTCAGGTAGATCTCATCCGCCTCCTCAAAGGTCTTGGCGTCCTTCAGCTGCTGCGTAAACTGCCCCAGCTGCTCCTTGAGCGCTTCCATATCCACGCGCTTGTATTCCAGTTCTGCAAAGGTCATGGGGGTTCTCCTCCTTTTCTGAAGTGGGACGAGCGCAGGGGCGCTGCCCCTGCACCCTGCTCAAGGGCTTTGCCTTTGAGAATCCCGTGTTTTGAGGCCGTTTTCCGGCCTCAGGGATTGGTCCAGTGATCGTTGCGTAAACGATAGGTAAAGATCAGACACACAGCTACACCGCTTAAGGCCAGCACGAGGAACATAAGGGCGGCTCCGCTGCCTTTGCCTGTGCCGAACAGGGCGGTCAGCAGGCTGCCTGCGTTTGCCATGAGGGGCTCAAACAACTCGTCCACCAGCCAGCCGCCCAGCAGATAGCCAAGCGGGATGGTGAAAAACTGCAGGGTGTTGCGGCAGGCAAACACGCGGCCCTGCATATCGGCCGGAATGCTGGTGCGGAAGATGACGTCCAGATTGGCGTTCATCACCGGGATGGCAATCCACCCCAGAATGCTGCCCACGCACCAGATCCACGGCGCTTTGCCAAAGGCCAGCAGGAAGTTTTCCGTGCTCATGGACAACAGCAGTGTGGCGCAGATTGTGCGCACGCGGTCTTTGGGTGCGGGCAGAGCGGTCACAATCAGGCTTCCCGCCAGCGTGGCGATGCCTGCGCAGGTGTTCACCCAGCCCAGCACAGTTTCGGAATACCGGGGCAGGATGAGTGCGGGCAGCACGGCGTTGAAGGCCGACGCCACCAGGTTGATGCACGCCAGAAACAGGATCAGCTCCAGAATCAGCCGGTGTTCTCTGAGCCATTTCAGGCCGGAGCTGGCTGATTCAAGCAGCTTTTCCTTTGGCCCGTCCGTCCTCTCCTGCCCGGGCAGATGGATCATCAGCCACAGCACCGCAAAGGCGGTGACGAACGTGCACAGATCCACCGCGATCACCGCGTCCATGCCCGCAAAGGAGAACAGGGCCGTGGCGATCACCGGCGTGAGGATGGTGTTGAGTGAATTGGAAAACGACCGCAGGCCGCTGGTGCGCTGGTAGTATTTGGGAGGGATGAGCAGCGTGGCCGCCACTTCGCTGGCCGGCTGCTGCACGGTGTTCATCAGGCCGCTCAGCGCGTTGATCACGTACATGTGCCAGGGTTCCAGCAGATCGCGCCTGAGCAGTATCCACACCGCAAGGGTGCAGGCCGCGGCCAGCAGATCGCACACTAGCATGGTGCGCTTCTTGTCCCACCGGTCGCTCAGCGCTCCGGCAAAGATGCTCATCACCACATACGGCGCGTAGGAGCAGATGGACAAAAGCGCCGTCTGCAAGGCCGATCCGCTCTTCTGATACAGCCAGATCACCAGCGCAAACTGCGTCATGGCGCTGCCAAAGGCCGACAGCGCCTGCGTGCTCCACAAAAGCAGCCAGGGTTTCAATTCACGGTATTCTTTTTTCATATGACTTTGCTCCTTTGTTTTTGAATGGGGTTCAAAAAAGCAAAGCCCGAGGACCAAAAGGGTTCCTCCATGCAATGGTCCTCACGCTCTGCATGGAGCACTGGCAATGGCCAAAACCATGTTCCTTCACCTCGGTTAGGGGATGCTGTGTTTCATTATAGCAAAATCCACGCATAATGCAAAGAAAAGTCTGATGGAATTGTTGACTTTATCGCTTTATCGTGCTAACATGATGCAGTAATAAAGCAAACCCATTCAGACCGGAAGGAGGCGCATGGGATGGATCTTCGCAGCGACGCCAACGATCGTCTTTTTGAAGCAGTCCTGAACCTGGAGAGCATTGAGGATTGCTACAGCTTCTTTGAAGACCTGTGCACCATCAAGGAATTGAGGGATCTTTCGCAGCGGTTTCAGATTGCAACGCTGCTGGACGAGGGCCATAATTACCAGTCCATCATGCGCAAGGTAGACGCCAGCACCACCACCATCAGCCGCGTCAACCAGTGCCTCAACTACGGCGCAGGCGGATACCGCGCGGCGCTGAACAAAATGAAAACCATCGGGGAGGCGCAGCAGGCATGTCCATGATTCACAGCATTGAGCGCATCAGCTTTGCCCTGCGGTCGCTCTACCGCAGCCACGGCTATCTGCGCTATAAGATGAACAAGTTTGAGGAGTACGATTTTTACGTCCGCAACAAGGATTTTCTCGTCTCCGACAGCGTCATCACCTTCACTGATACCAACGGCCGCCTCATGGCGCTCAAGCCGGACGTGACACTTTCCATCGTCAAAAACACGCGCGACGTGCCCGGCTGCGTGCAGAAGGTGTATTACAACGAAAATGTCTACCGCGTATCCGGCAGCACCCATTCCTTCCGCGAGATCGTGCAGCTGGGTCTGGAGTGCATTGGCGACATCGACGATTATTCCATCTTCGAGGTGCTCTCGCTGGCTGCGCAGAGCCTCAAGGCCATCAGCGAGGACAGCGTGCTCAACCTTTCGCATCTGGGCGTGTTTGACGAAGTCCTTCGCGGTGTGGATGCGGAACTCCGCAGGCAGATCATGCTGTGCGTGCGCGACAAGAACGCGCACGAGCTCAGCCGCCTGTGCGACGGCGCAGGGCTCACCGTTCAGAAGGAACGGCTGCTTGGGCTGCTTGGCTGCTACGGCACGCCGGAAGAAGCGCTTTCAAAAGCCGAAGCGCTTCTGGGCGATCTGCCCGCCATCCGCCAATTGAGCCGCCTTGCGCAGGCCTTTGCCGCCACGCCGCTCTCCCCCATGCTCCGCATCGATTTTTCCGTTGTGGGCGACATCAACTACTACAACGGCGTGCTGTTCAAGGGCTTTGTGGAGGGCGTGCCGCAGAGTGTGCTCTCCGGCGGCCAGTATGACCGGCTGATGCACAAGATGGGCCGCAAATCCGGCGCAATCGGCTTTGCCGTATACACCGATCTTCTGGAGCAGATGGAATCCGCCGAAGAAGTGTACGACGTGGATACAGTGCTCATCTACGACGAACAGGCGGATATCGCCGCCGTGTTTGCCGCCGTGGCACAGCTGCAGAAGGACGGCGCAAGGGTGATTGCCCAGCGCACGCTGCCCGAAAAGCTGCGCTGCCGCCAGACTCTCCGCTTTGAAAACGGGGAGGTGCGTGTGCTGTGAAGATGCTCAACATCGCTTTGCCCAAGGGCAGGCTGGGTGAGAAAGTATACGCCATGTTTGAAAAGGCGGGCTTCGAGTGCCCTTCCATCCGCGAAAACAACCGCAAGCTCATCTTTGAAAACGAGGAAGTGGGCGTGCGCTACTTCTGGGTCAAGCCTTCCGACGTGGCTATCTACGTGGAGCGAGGCGCGGCGGACATCGGCGTGGCCGGCAAGGACATCCTGCTGGAGTACACGCCGGACGTGTACGAGCTGCTGGATCTGGACACGGGCAAGTGCCGCATGGCTGTGGCGGCCAAGGCGGATTTCCGTGACGATCCCGAGCGCACGCTGAAAGTAGCCACCAAGTTTTCCAATATCGCGCGCAGCTACTACGCGTCTCAGGGGCGCGACATCGACATCATCCACCTGAACGGCTCCATAGAGATCGCGCCCATTCTGGGGCTTTCGGACGTCATCGTGGACATCGTGGAAACCGGCACCACCCTCAAGGAAAACAACCTTGTGGTGATGGAAACCATCGTTCCCATCAGCGCAAGGCTGATTGCCAACAAGGCAAGCTATCAGTTCCGCACGGCGCAGATCCGGAAGATCATGCAGGAAATGGCCGCGCAGTTGGAGGAAAAACCATGATCAGGATTCTCAGATACGGCGAGGTTGCCAATGAAGATATTTTCGCCCGTGCCGTACCTTCCGTGAATGTGGAAGCCATCGTGACGGACATCATTCAGGACGTGCGCCAAAACGGCGATGAAGCCCTGTACCGCTACTGCGAAAAGTTTGACGGCGCAAAGCTGGAAAGCCTGCAGGTTTCGCAGGAGGAAATCGACGAGGCGCTTTCTCTGGTGGATGCGGACTTCCTGCGCATCCTGCGCGAGGCGGCGGAAAACATCCGCCACTTCCACGAAAAGCAGGTGCGCAACTCCTTCATCATCAACGACGCCAACGGCATCGTCATGGGCCAGAAGGTGATCCCGGTGGACCGCGCCGGTCTGTATGTGCCCGGTGGCACGGCGGCCTATCCCTCCACCGTGCTGATGGACGCCATTCCCGCCAAAATCGCCGGTTGTCCGGAAGTGGTCATGGTCACGCCTCCCGGAAAGGACAGCAAGGTGAACCCGGTCATTCTGGCCGCCGCGTCCATTGCGGGCGTGAGCCGCATCTTCAAGCTGGGCGGCGCGCAGGCCGTGGCCGCGCTGGCCTACGGCACCCAGAGCGTGCCGCGCGTGGACAAGATCGTCGGCCCCGGCAACGCCTTTGTGGCCGAAGCCAAGCGTCAGGTGTACGGCGTGGTGTCCATCGACATGATCGCCGGGCCCAGCGAAATCCTCATCGTGGCCGATGGCAGGAGCGATCCGCGTCACGTGGCGGCGGATCTGCTTTCGCAGGCCGAGCATGACAAGCTGGCCAGCGCGGTTCTGGTGACGGACAGCATGGAGCTGGCGAAGGCTGTGCAGTCGGAACTGGAAGTGCAGCTTTCTCAGCTCGAACGCGAGGAGATCGCCCGCGCATCCATCGATCAGAACGGCAAGATCATCGTGGCGGACGACCTGAAGATCGCCGTGGAGATCGCCAACGAAATCGCGCCTGAGCATCTGGAGCTGTGCGTGGACAATCCCTTCGATTATCTGGACAGCATCCGCCATGCAGGCTCCATCTTCATGGGCCGCAACTGCCCCGAGGCGCTGGGCGATTATCTGGCCGGCCCCAACCACACCCTGCCCACCAGCGGCACAGCGCGCTTTTCAAGCCCCCTGTCCGTGGATGATTTTGTCAAAAAGACCCAGTACACCTATTTCACCCGAGAGGCGCTGGAAAAGGTAGCCTGGGACGTGAACACCTTTGCGCGCAAGGAGGGTCTCACCGCCCACGCGCGCAGCGCCACCATCCGACTGGAGGACTGACGCATGAGCCGTTTTCTGAGCGCAAAGCACGCCTCGCTTGCCCCCTACACCCCTGGCGAGCAGCCGCGCGACATGCAGTACATCAAGCTCAACACCAATGAGAATCCCTTTCCCCCGTCCCCCAGAGCGCAGCAGTACGCCGCCGAAGCGCTGAAAAAGCTGCAGCTGTATTCCGATCCGGAATGTACCTTGCTCAAGGAAAAGCTGGCGGCGCTGTGCGGCGTGGACAAAGATGAGGTGCTGCCTACCAACGGTTCGGATGAAATCCTCAACTTTGCCTTCATGGCCTTTGGCGATCAGGATCATCCCGCCCTTTTCCCGGATATCACCTACGGCTTCTATCCCGTGTTTGCGCAGCTCAGCGGCATTCCGTACCGCGAAATTCCGCTGAAAGAGGATTTCATCATCGACCTGACGGAGTATGACGGGCACGAGGGGCTGATTGTGATTGCCAACCCCAATGCGCCCACCGGCATCGCCATTCCGCGCGATGAGATGGAAGCGTTCATCCGGCGCAATCCGCAGGCCGTGATCGTGGTGGACGAGGCCTATGTGGACTTTGGCGGCGAAAGCTGCGTGCCGCTCATCCACCAGTATGACAACCTGCTGGTGACGCAGACGTTTTCCAAGTCGCGCTCCATGGCGGGCGCGCGGCTGGGCTTCGGCGTGGGCTGCAAGGCGCTCATCGCCGACCTCAACGCCATCAAGTACGCCACCAACCCCTACAACGTCAACGCCATGACCATGGCCGCAGGCGTGGGCGTGCTGGAGGATGAGGACTACACACGGCAGAATTGCCGCACCATCATCGAAACCCGCGAATGGACGGCGCAGGCGCTGCGCGAATGCGGCTTTGAGGTGCTGCCCTCCCGCACCAATTTCCTGTTTGTGCGCCATCCGGCGCTGGACGGCGCGGCCACCTATCAGCACCTGCGCCAGAAGGGCGTGCTGGTGCGCTACTTTGCGAAACCCAGACTGAGCGATTTCCTGCGCATCACCATTGGCACGCAGGAGCAGATGCAGGCCGTTGTACAGGCGCTGCGTGAGGAAGTGGAGGCATACGCATGAGAACGGCTCAAATCAGCCGCAAAACGGCGGAAACGGATATCCAGCTCACCCTGAACCTCGACGGCACGGGTGAAAGCGCCATCGACACCGGCTGCGGCTTTCTCAACCACATGCTGGTGCTGTTCAGCAGGCACGGCCGCTTTGACCTCAGCGTGGTCTGCAAGGGCGATACCGACGTGGACGACCACCACAGCGTGGAGGACGTGGGCATTGTGCTGGGGCAGGCGTTTGCGCAGGCGCTGGGCGACAAGCGCGGCATTGTGCGCTACGGCAGCATGATGCTGCCCATGGACGAGGCGCTGATGCTGACTGCGCTGGATTTTTCCGGCCGCAGCACGCTGTGCTACGACGTATCCATTCCCACCGAGAAGGTGGGCGCCTTCGACTGCCAGCTGGTGGAGGAATTCTGGCTGGGCTTTGCGCGCAATGCCAACTGCACGCTGCACATCCGTCAGCTGGCCGGCAGCAACTCCCACCACATCATCGAGGGCATGTTCAAGTCCGCAGGCCGCACGCTGCGTCAGGCCGTGACCATCGACCCGGCCTTTGCTGATGAAATTCCCTCCACAAAGGGGGTACTGTGATGCTTGCCATCGTGGATTACGGCGTGGGCAATCTGTTTTCCCTGCGCCATTCCTTTGCGGCCATCGGCGTGGAGGCCGTGGTGACCTCCGACCCGGAGGCGCTGCGCAGGGCGGAGCGCATTGTGTTGCCGGGCGTGGGCGCGTTTGCCGATGCGGCGGCCAAGCTGCACGAAAGCGGACTGGGCGAAGTGGTGGTGGAAGAAGCACGCAACGGAAAGCCGCTGCTGGGCATCTGCCTGGGCATGCAGATGCTGTTTGACAAAAGCTACGAATACGGCGAGCACAAGGGGCTCGGCCTGATTCCGGGCGAGGTCTGCCCCATCTCCGGCCGCATTCCCGAGGAATACAAAATCCCCCACATCGGCTGGAACGCACTCGCCTTCCCGCAGAAAAGCCCGCTGTTCAGGTACATCAGCGAAGGCGATCATGTGTACTTCGTGCACTCCTATCACGCCGAAAACTGTACTTCGTCCACCATCGCCACGACCGAATACGGCGGCACGCTCACCGCAGCTGTGGCCAGGGGCAATGTGTTCGGCTGCCAGTTTCACCCGGAAAAGAGCGGCACGGTAGGCCTGAACATTCTGCGCGCATTCAGCGAAATGGAGGGATGACGGATGCTGATCTATCCTGCGATCGACCTGTTTGATGGCAAGGCTGTGCGCCTTCTGCGCGGCGATTACGCGCAGATGACCGTGTACAGCGAGCATCCCGAGGAAATCGCGCTGGACTTTGCCGCTCAGGGCGCTTCCCGCATTCATCTGGTGGATCTGGAAGGCGCAAAGAGCGGCGAAACGCCCAACTTCGATACCGTTCTGCGCATCAAAAAAGCCTCCGGTCTCTTCTGTGAAATCGGCGGCGGCGTGCGCAATATGGAAGTCATTTCCCGCTATCTGGATGCGGGCATCGACCGCGTCATCCTTGGCACGGCGGCGGTCACGCAGCCCGGCTTTGTGGCAGAAGCGGCGGCGAAGTACGGCGAGAAAATCGCCGTGGGCGTGGACGTGAAGGACGGCTATGTGGCCGTGAAGGGCTGGACGGAGAAATCCGAGGAGGAAGCCTTTGCCTTCTGCAGGCGCATGAACGACATCGGCGTGCGCACGCTCATCTGCACTGATATTTCCCGCGACGGCGCCATGCAGGGCACCAACCTGAACCTCTACCGCGAGCTGTCGCAGTCCCTCGGCATGCAGATCATCGCATCCGGCGGCGTATCCAGCATGGACGATGTGCGCGCCCTGGCCGCCATGGACATCCACGGCGCGATCATCGGCAAAGCCTATTACACCGGGGCCATCCAGCTCCGGGAAGCCATCGAGGTGGGCCAATGATTACCAAACGCATCATTCCCTGCCTGGACGTGCGCGACGGCCGCGTGGTCAAGGGCGTGAACTTCCAGAAGCTCAACGACGTATCCTCCCCTGTGGAGCTGGCCAAATACTACAGCGACAACGGCGCGGATGAGCTGGTGTTTTACGATATCACCGCATCCGCCGAAGGGCGCAGGCTGTTTACCGACATCCTGTGCGAAACCGCCAAAAGCGTGTTCATCCCCCTCACCGTGGGCGGCGGCATCAACACGCTGGATGATTTTGACCGCGTGCTCAAGTGCGGCGCGGACAAGGTGAGCGTCAATTCCGGCGCCATCCGCAACCCCAATTTGGTGGAAGAGGCCGCCAAGCGCTACGGCGACCAGTGCGTGGTGCTCTCGGCCGATATCAAGCGCGTGGACGGACAGTATCACGTGTTTGCCAAGGGCGGACGCGAGGATACCGGCATGGAGGCCATCAGCTGGATCAGGCGCTGCGTGGACATGGGCGCGGGCGAAGTGGTGGTCAACTCCATCGATACCGACGGCGTGAAGCAGGGTTTCGATTTGCCCATGCTGGAGGCGGTATTGAACGCCGTTTCCGTGCCGGTCATCGCATCCGGCGGCGCGGGCGGCATTCAGGATTTCATCACCCTGTTCAACACGCTGCCCACCATCGACGCCGGTCTGGCCGCTTCCATCTTCCATTTCGGCGAGGTCGCCATCCGCGATCTCAAGG
>JAQXJZ010000159.1 GCA_029009515.1 bacterium | reverse complement strand
GAACTGGCCACCTCATCACCCGCTCCGCGGGAGCTTCCCCTCAAGGGGAAGCTGGAAGGCGTGCGCGCATTTCCCAACAATATTAGCGTATTAGAACACGCACGTGAGGCGTGCCGCCAACTGCGCAAGCTTCCCCTTGAGGGGAAGCTGTCCCGGAGGGACTGATGAGGTGTAGCCGCCGCAGCGGCGTTACCCCTTTTGCTCCTCTTCCAGTCGACCTGGCGAGGAACAGGCCACCTCATCACCGCCTACGGCGGAGCTTCCCCTCAAGGGGAAGCTGGAAGGCGCGCGCGCATTTCCCAACAGTATCAAGTTGTTAGAACGCGCCGAAGGCGTGCTTCACTTCCGTCCAACGGCCGGAAACTTCACTCCTTCACAGGCGGCGCAGCCGCCTCACATCGCGCTCATAAGTTCTGCAACGCCAAACGGGTAGCGCAAAACGCCCGCCATCTCGCTGGCGATCTCCCCCGCCTGAATGAAAAACACCACGTTCCCGTCCCAGTCCACATAATAGTCCCACTCCGGCACAAACGCCCCTTCCACCTGCTGCCGGGTCACGCCGTCCAGATACCCCGCATCGGGGTTCTGCGCGTCGCGTTCCACCATCTGCCACACCAGATCACAGGCAAGGCGTGCGGCCACGTCGGCCTGTTCTTCCAGCCCCAGCAGCTGGCTCAAGCCAATCTTCTGCCCGGCGTACATGCCATCTCTGGCAAAGGTATCGGCGCGGAGAAGCTGCACTTCGCCATTGCCGCCCAGGAGGGTGGTGGTTTCCAGCACGCTGAGGTAGCGGTCGGAGTTGTGCGTCACCTCGCAGGCAATGCTGGCGTCGGCCTCATAGGCCGCCAAATCCAGCTCATCCGCCAGCTGCTGATAATACGCGTTCACCTTTTCATCTGCCGGATACAGCGCCTTGAACTGCGGATACGCATATTCCACCAAAAAAGAGGCCTGAGGCGCTCCCGCGCTCTCAGACCCCTTGATGGGTTCCGCTGGTTCAAGCCCTTCCGACAGCGCGCACGTCATCATCAGTACACAGGCTGCAAGCAGCCATGTCAGAACAGCTTTTTTCATTTAGCTTCTCCTTAGCCCTGGCTCAGCTCGTTGACCACAAAGCTGTTCTCCAGATAGGCGTTGTACATGCTGTACTGGCTCATCATGGTGGTCAGGTAGCTCAGCTCGGCCTGGAAGATGTACTTGTCGGTGACGATGAACACGTCAAACACGGCGTAGCCATCCTCGGTGGTGTAGCTCACGGTGCCGTACTGCATGGGCTCGTTGACGGAGGACTTGCTGCCGGTGATGCCGTTGGCAATGATGCTCACGTAATCAGCCAGAGAAGAGCCGTTCACGTTGTCCACGCGCTTGGCAAAGAAGCTGGCGCTGCCATCGGGCAGGGTGGCGGAAACGCCGTTTTCATCTTCCACCAGCAGGTCATCGGTGAAGAAGGCGGGATACAGCAGCATGAAGCCCAGCTTGCTTTCGTATTCCACCGCGATCTCCTGGAAGTAGCCCTGCATCACGCTTTCCAGCGCCAGGTCGGTGCCCACGCTGTAGCCGGTGAGGCGAAAGCCCTCAAAGGCGGTGTCATCGCTCTGGAAGGTGAACACGGCGCGGTCCTTCCACTGCACGTCGGCAAAGTCGCCTTCGCTCAGCTGGGACAGGGGCTTGCTGGCCTGATACATTTCGCCAATGATCTGGATGGACTGGCCATCGGTGCCGTTGTTGACGGTCACGGGCTGGAAGCCGATGTAGCCGCTCACTTCCTCGGTGACGGTCACTTCCTTCAGCTCGGGCAGCTGGGCGGCGAAGATGCGGCTCAGCAGGCTCTTCTGCGCGTCAACGCTGTTGAGGGTGTTGTCGGTGATGCCAACGGACAGGCCGTAGGTCTTGCCCACCTTGAAGAACGCGTCCACGAAGGTATCGGTCAGCATGCCGTCAGCGCCGGGCACGCTTTCGGGGCCCTTGGCGGAGTACTGGGAGGCCGAGCACACCAGATCCATCAGGGGAATCAGCGCCTCAAAATCCGCCGTGGACTGCGCGGTGGCGGCGGTGCACACGCCCAGCATCAGGCACAGGGTGAGCAGCATGGAAAATACCTTTTTCATCATTCTGGTTTCCTCCTATCATGCAAATCGGCTTTCGCCGGTTCGTTCCATTGATACAACGCCTGAAATTGGGCGTTTCATCCAAGCTTGGCAACAAATTCTGCGGCGGAGATGGCGGCGATGTTGCCCTCGCCTACGGCCTTGGGCACCTGCAGGGGGTTGCCGGTGCAGTCGCCTGCGGCAAACACGCCGGGTATGTTGGTGCGCATGGCGCGGTCCACGGGGATAAAGCTGCCTTCCGTCCTGAGATCCGCCATCAGCATGCCCAGCGGCATGGCTGCGCGGAAGATGAAGATGCCGTCGTACGCGCGGCTCTGCTCGCGGGTGGTGAGGATGAGCCCCGCATCATCACGGCTGATGCCGGTGGGCACTTCGCTGACGAAGGACACATTCTGCGGCAGGCCGTCGGAAACGTGCTTCTTGAGCGGATAGTAATCCACCGTGGCGGCAAGCCCGGCAAGGAATTTGCACTCCTCCACGCCCTGCTCGCTGGCGGACAGCACCGCAATGCGCTTGCCGCGGTAGAACATGCCATCGCACGTGGCGCAGTAGCTTACGCCCCGGCCAATCTGCTCCTCTTCGCCGGGCAGCGGCCTGGCCTTGGCAGCGCCCATGCAAAGCACCACCGCTTTGGCCTCCACCACGTCGTTTTCCACCAGCAGCATAAAGCTCTGCCCCATGGGCATGATCTGGCGAACCAGCCCGTGCATTTCCTCCGCGCCCAGCTCCAGCGCCTGTTGGCGGAAGGCGGCCAGCATGTCGTCGCCGCTCACGCTCATCATGCCCGGATAATTATCGATGCGGTGCGCCGTGTGCAGAAGCCCCGTATCCACCTTTGGGGCGATGACCGTGGCCTTCAGCCCGCGCATACGCGCCGTGATGGCGCACGACCAGCCCGCAGGGCCTTTCCCGACAATGGCAAGATCCAGCAAAATATACGCCCTCCTTGGGGTGGGAAAATGGATATGCTGTACCAGTGATGAGTATATCAAAAACATTAAGTTATTTCAAGAGTTTTTGATAAAGATAAAGAAAATGTTACAAGAAAATGCTTGTTTGTGAAATATATAGATGTGCAGGGTGTCATGTGTGCAGTGTGTGCAGGGTTAAAACATATTTTTTTGAAAAGAGAGATTTTTTTATTTCATATATCTTTTTCCCTGCACACGCTGCACACCTTTCACGCGGCACGAAAGCCCACCAGCATGATCAAAGGATTGGCCTGTCTGCCAGCACCCGCAGGCCTTCTCCTGACAATCGTGCCGTGCTTTTCGAGCTCTTTTCTGAAATTCTTCATGTTCTCCATCATGTAGCCGTTCAGCTCGCACCATCGGATATACAGCTGGTACACGTCCGTGGTGCGCATCTCCCCGTTCGCGTCCGGCATGAGCATTTCCTCCACAAACTGCGCCACCTTGTCGCTTTCGCGGCGGTAGCTTTCGTTGGCGGATGCAATGGCGGGCGGCTCCTCAAAGCCGTTTACCATCATCATGTTCAGGCCTTCCAGGCACCAGTTGAGGATGGCGGACAGGTGATCCGGCTGGGCGAAGTACGCCTTCAGCGAGCGATCCTGCTCCGACGGCTCAAAGTGCCGTTCAAACGGGATGATCTTGATGCGCCCGGAGGAAAACAGCGTCAGATCGGTGATCTGGGGCAGGTAGTTGGTGTTGACGAACATTTTGAACTGGGGCTTGAATTCAAAGGAATTCTCGTGCAGAAAGCGCGCGGTGATGGTATCGCTGCCGGTCAATTGCTTCACCAGCGCGGCGGACAGCGTGAGCTTTTTATCCGGCTCGGAGATGTTCACAAAGCGCGCGCCGCTCAGCCTTGCCACGTCCTCACGCGGGCCGCTGCTGTTCTGATACGGGCGCGTGCCGATGGTTTCCGGCATGGCGGTTTTGCCGTAATCGCCCATCATGCGCAGGATGGTTTCCATCATGGTGCCCTTGCCGTTGCGCGTGGTGGCGCCAAAGAGGATGAACATGCACTCCTGGTTGGTCATGCCGGTGAGGGCATAGCCCAGCGCCTGCTGCAGGTAGGTGCGCTTCTGCACAAGGACGGATGGAAGAAACGCGAAGGGATCATCCGCCTCGTCGGCAAGGCTGGTCTGCAGGGGCATGGGGCGCGTGGCGGGCTGCATCACCTCGTCGATGAACGCGTCCCAGCGGTCGCAGAATTTGGAGGGATCGTAGTTCACGCCGCTCATCATGGTCAGCATGTCCTCCGGGCGATGCGGGTGCGAGGTGAAGGTGCGCAGGTCGATGGTGCAGTTTAAGCAGTTGAAGAGCATGGGGTCGGCGTCGAAATCGCTGATGGACTGGGTGTGCACCACGGCTGCGTCCTTCAAGATGCGCTCGCGCAAAGGGCGGCTGTGCCACGCCTTGACGCGCAGCAGGAAATTCTCCTGCGCAACGCGGTCGCTGATGTACAGCATGGCGGCCGTGGGCAGCAGATCCGCCAGTTGATTGCACCTTTCCATGGTGATCAGCGATCCCAGATCGTGCTTCCACACGCGGCCGTCGTAGATGTACCAGGCTTTGCGCTCCACCACGTAGCGCATGGTGGGCATAAAAAAATCGGCAAACAGCCTGCTGTTGCCGATATCGCCGGTGGAGTAGCGGGGGTTGGACCAGGGCTGCATTTGGCGCAGTCGGTCGAGGAGGGTGAGGTCTTCCGCAGACAATAATTCTTCCATGAACGGCTCCTTTCGTTTGTGGGGTTGCAGGGTGTGACGGGGTTGTAAGCCATGCGTGGGCATGGGGGCGATCACCTTCTTTCGGGAGAAAGGGGTACAAAAAAGCAGCGGATGCGGGATTGGCATCTGCTGCTTGGTGGTTTTCCACGATAGTATGATAGCACAGAAAAAAGTGAATTAAAATGAACTCTTTTTCCACATGCTTGTTCATGATTTTGCGGAGGGATGGCAGTGCGGGTTGCGTGAGGCGGGCGTGCTTTTCCCAGCAAAATGAGCCTGTTAGAACACGCGAGTGTGGCATGCAGAGCCTCCTCGAGCTTCCCCTTGAGGGGAAGCTGTCCCGGAGGGACTGATGAGGTGTAGCGCCCGCAGGCGCGTTCCCCCTGTTGCTCCTCTTCCAGTCGACTTGGCGAGGAACAGGAGATGCCTCCGGCGGCCAAGGGGTACAGGGGAAACATCGAGGTTTCCCCTATACCCCTTGGATCCCCTGACCCTTTCTCCGACCAGGGGGAACCCCTGGACCCCTGTGAGTTGTGTGTATCTTTCTT
>JAQXJZ010000158.1 GCA_029009515.1 bacterium | reverse complement strand
CGTTGACGAGCTTGGGCTTCTTGTGTTATTCTGTCCATGCAGAGAGCCTCCTCGTGGTTGTGTGTTGTCGCAAACTCATTATACCACTTGGCTCTCTGTTTTTCTTTGTTTATGTTACCGATCTATTGTACCTCAACAATATCGTAACTTCGGCAAAGAAAATCCTCTCCTTTTTTGTAAGGAGAGGAAAGCGCTGTTCAGTTTGCGCCGGGATAGGCGTCCCATTCGCGCAGGGCGGTTTCCACATCGGCAATCTCGCCGGTGATGATCATGGTGCCGGTAAAGCGGTCGGCAAAGCCAAGGTAGATATCGCCGCTCTTCACAGCGATATCCGACGCGATGATGGCCGACTCCGACGGCGTGATATTGAGCACGCCAATGGCCGCCGCGCCGTAATCGATGGACGGATTGAGGCCCAGCTTCTGATAAATGACCGGCGACGGGCCGCCGATGACATGGGCAAAGGTGATCTCCTTGCCGGGTGGGAAAGTCAAACGGGAGAAGAAGATCAAGAAGGCCCGGAGCCGGTTGTCCGGACCCGGGCCTTTGAGTGGCTTTTACATGCCAAACAGTCCCAGAGAGGTGGTGATGCCGGTCATGGCGAAAGCGGCAGCCATGAAGAACAGGGTGTTGAACACCGCGGCGATCCACACGTTCCTGGTGCGGTTGTAGATGAAGCGGCAGACGTAGGGGCCAAGCACCATGGGCAGGAACATCTTCCACAGGTGGATGCTGGCGCCGCCCATGTTGGACACGTAGAGCAGGTGGTTGTTCACCAGCGCGGTGTACTGCACAATCTCCAGCACCGCCACGCCCAGCGCGTTGCCCAGAGACACGATGCCGGTGGAGGCCCAGTCGGGCAGGTCGGAGAAGCGGGTGTTGGCCACGAGGATGGCGTTCATCATGTAGAAGGGCAGGAACAGCGCCGCGTAGCGCAGGATGATGAACACGCGCTCCGGGCGGTACCAGGTGAACTGCACAATGGCCAGGCGCAGGTCAACCTTGAACACCATGCGCGCAACCACCACGGGAATGTACATCACCATGTACAGGAAGCCGGCAAACAGCAGGGAGCGCAGCAGGGTGCGCAGGCTGATATCCGCACAGGCAAAGGGATTGACGGGCAGGCCCTGGGCGTTTTTGCCGTAGAGCAGCTTTTTGATCAGATAGATCACGATGACCGCCGCGCAGGTGACCGCCGCCATCACCATGACCCAGAAGGTGGTCTGGTTCATGAAGTTGGAGCTAAGCGGCAGCAGCGTGGTGGGCGGCAGCTGCGTGGCGCCCTCGGTGAACACCGGGAAGTAGCTGAGCGCGCCAAAGATGGACAGGCCAACCATCATCACCAGCAGCGGCACGCTCTCCTTCCAGCTGCGGATGGAGGGCAGCGCGGCAGCGTCGTCGGGCTCCTGCTTCAGAGCAGCGAACAGCGGGATGCTCAGCAGCACTTCGCACACGGGGAAGATGAGCGCCAGCATGCCCAGCATGCCGATGAAGGAGAAGGCCACCATCCACCAGCATGCCTGGTTGCTGGACGGGATGTACTTGTGACCGGCGGGAACGCCGAACGCGCCGTAGAAGAAGTCCACATAGGCGGAGGTGCCGCTCTTGGCAAACTCCATGCCGGGGTGCGTGGTGGGCGGGTTGTAGAGCACGCGGGCGGTGGTGGCGTCCAGCATTTCGCCGGGCTTCACATCCTGCGGGCCTTCCGCGGTGAACCACTGGCCCAGCGGCACGCTCTTGCCCTCAAAGGCGGGATAGGCCGCGCGGATCCAGTTCTTGCCCGCGTCGGTCTCGTCGTAGACGGCGGAGTTGAAATAGAGGGTGTCCATCTCATCGTTCTTGCCAACGATCATGCCGAACTTCACGTCGTTCATGGTCGTCTCGCCGATGCGGAACAGGAAGCCCGTGCCCTGACCCATCAGGAAGGCGGAGACGTGATTGCGGGTGTTGTTGTTGATGTTGTTCATGGCGATGATGAGGAACTTGTTGCCGTTGGAGTGGCCGCTCACGCCCACGCGATTCTCATCGACAAAGGGCAGGCTCATCACGTACTCAATCACGGCTTCGGTGCCGGCGCTGCCGTTGGTGTAGCCATCGGCGGCCAGGTCGCTGTTGCCCTCGCCGGCCTTGTCCATTACAGCCACCACGTAGCCGCGGCGGGCCAGCTCGGTAAACAGGGTGTACATCTGCTCCTTGGTGTCATCCATGCCGGGAGCCAGCACGATGGCGGGAGCGGGGTTCTTTTCCGACGCGCCGTCGGGAACCAGCAGCTTGAATTCCACACGGGCCGAGGTGGCCGTGCCGAACACGATGGCGGAACCGGCCGTGCCGAAGGACACTTCCACGTCCTTGCCGTAGGCTTTGTTGTTGGCTTCGATGCCGGAGATCATCTCCGACAGGGAGAGGCGGTGATAACTGACGTCAATTTTTCCAAAGTTGCTCTGCACGAGGCTTGCGCCCAGCATGCCCACCAGACAGATGAGTGCAGCAATGATCAGCCAGATCCGGGTTCTCTTTTTCATGGTTTTCGCTCCTTTTTGCGCAGTATGAATGAGGAATACCTGAGAACTTGGCCTCTCAGCCCACGGGATTCACCCCTTTCCGAATATACGTTGTACAACAAACAGATAACCGTGTACAAAAAGATCAGGCAGTTGAACTGATTCTTTTTGTAAAGATTCATTTCACATCAGCCCACTCCGTGCGGTACACCTGACGGCTGGGCAGATTGCTTTCGCCCTTCATCAGCTGAATGACCGCCTCGGCAGCGGCACAGGCCATGTCGTCGATGGGCTCGCGCACGGCAAGATAATCCAGCAGGCCGTAGCGGTGCAGGCGCAGCTGACCCATGCCCAGAACGGGCTTGCGGGACTGGCTGTCGTTGAGCACCTTCAGCGCGCCCACCGTCAGACGCTGGGAAATGCTGAACACCGCGTCAAAATCCATGCCGCTTTGCATCAGCTGCTCCATGGCGGTTACGGCCTCGCTGGTGCGCTGGGGATCCACCCTGAGGATGGCGGCGGGCTCCAGCCCGGCCTGCTTCATTGTTTCCAGCGCGCCCTCCATGCGGTGCTGCATGGTGGAGATGGGCATGCTGCTGCCCAGCAGCACGATGCGCTTCAGGCCGTCGTCCAGCAGGCGCTGCATGGCGGTGCGGGCGCTGTCGAAATCGTTCATACAGATCTGGATGTGAGCGGCGTCCGGCTCAAAGGCGGGCTCGCGCTCGAAAAACACCGTGGGAATGCCGCGCAGGGATACCCGCGTTTCCCGGCTGTCCGGCACGTAGATCAGTCCGCCAGCGTGCTGGCTTTCCAGGCTGTCAATGAAGCGCTGGGTCTGCGCGCCGCTTTCGTTGGAGTTGAAAACCACGGCGGAATAGCCGTTGGTAAACAGCGTCTGCTGTGCGGTGCGCACCATCTGCCCGTAGCGCTCATCCAGAATATCCGGCACGATAATGCCGGCAATGGGCATGGTGCGCATGCGCATGCCCTGCGCGATGGAATCCGGCCGGTAGTGCAATTGCTCCATCACCTCGCGCACGCGCCGCTCCGTCTCGGCGGAAAAACGGCCGTTCTGGTGAATGACGCGAGATACGGTGGCTACCGATACGCCGGACAGGCGCGATACTTCCTGTATGGACGGTTTCTTTTCGCGGCTCAAGGCTTCATCGTCCTTTCGTTACACTTTTTCAAGCACCGCCGAAAGCTCGATGTACGGCCAGTCGTCGTGCAGACGCTCCTTGCGGATCTGCGCGCGAACAACGCCGTCTTCGCGTTTGAGCACCATCCGGGTCTTGAAGCAGGTCTGACAGAACCAGTGGTGGATGATCAGCTCGTCAAAGTCCACCTGCGCACAGGCGCAAGACTGGTTGTAGGCCGGCATGGCGGACTGTGCAAAGTGCGGAATCCACTGGCCGTCCAGACGGGCCAGAATGGTCAGATCATCGTTGAAGACCAGCTCAAATCCTTCCTCCACGCGGCGGATGTCAATGGTGCGCACGTCGGGGTCGGGGATGGTGTAAAAGTCCGCGTTGACGTTGATGTTGCCAAAGGGACGC
The DNA here is from genome assembly GCA_029009515.1 of bacterium. Lineage (GTDB taxonomy): Bacteria > Bacillota > Clostridia > Christensenellales > Aristaeellaceae > Limiplasma. Next base: position 54,260 of record JAQXJZ010000158.1, on the reverse strand, counting down.
AGCTCGGGGTGCAAGTGGAATTTTCCTTCCACTACATTATAGCGGCCTTCCCAGTCTTTTGCAAACGCGCGCTCCGGACGGCTGGCGCAGGTACCGACGCGGCGGGTCTGCATATAGGCGCACAGCTCAGCATACGCAGCTTCGTCCTCGGGCAGAACATCCGGCAGGGAATCCAGCAGGAGGGACTGGTTGATGATGGAAAGCGTTGCGTCGGTGTCGTGGGGTTCGCTGCCGGCCTGCGTGATGGACACGGCAATGTCCTGTGGGCGGCTCATGATGCAGTCCTGGCCGTGGCCGCCGCAGAAGCGGAAGGACTCGGGCGGGCTGTTCATCCACAGCTGATAGCCGTAGCCGCACAGGTGATTGTCAATCTGCTTGACGGTGGCGGCCTTGATCCACTCCGCGTCGATGATCTGCTTGCCGTCCCACTGGCCATTCTGCAGGTAGAGCATACCCAGGCGCAGGTTGTTTTCCGTGGTGGAGGCCACGCCGGGCGCGGCATGCAGGCCGCCCTCGAAGGTCATCCAGTGGAAGTGCTCCGTATCGATGCCGATGGGATCGAACACGCGCTCCTTCATATAGTCGTACACGCTCTTGCCCGTCACGCGGCGCACCATCTCGCCCAGCATGCAGGAACCGGCGGTGTTGTACATGAACACGCTGCCGGGCTCAAAATCCACATGGGTGGTCAGGTAGTTGCGCACCAGATCCTTGCCGGCCAGCGCGTGCACCTTCATGCCGTTGGTCATGCTCAGCACGTGCTTCACCTTCAGGCGGGACAGATTGCCCTCGTCCGCCACGCCGAATGCCTTCAGATCATCGCGGAAGATATCCGCCACGCGGTCCTCCACGGTCATCAGGCCGTCGGTGCAGGCAGCGCCCACTGCGGTGGCCACGTAGGATTTGCCGAAGGAGTGGCAGATGTGCACGGTGTCCTTCGTGTGGGGAGCCCACCAACCCTCCAGCACCACTTTGCCGTGACGGGTCACCATGAGACCGTGCATTTCGGTGCCGCAGCGTTCCAGCTTTTTGACCATTTCCAGCAGTTTACGGCTGCTCAGACCCACGCTTTCGGGGGTGCAGCGTACCAGTTCACATCGTGCCATGGAGGGCAGCTCCTTTCTCCTTGCGGTGCATATAGACCAGATAGAATACGATGGCTGCGGCCAAAGGCAGGGCGTAGAGCATAAACATGCGCGATGCGCCCGCGCGCTCCATCACCACGCCGCCCAGCATGGGCATGAACGCCTGACCGATATCGGTGCCCAGATAATAGGTGCAGCTGGCTGCGCCGCGGCGGTTTTCCGGCACACTGCGCATGCTGGCGGCCTGCAGCGCGGGCTGCACCGTGCCAAGACCCAGCGCCTTCAAAAGCGCCGCCGCGGCAAAGGCTGCCGCCGTTCCAAAGCCGCCCAGCACCACAAACGCCAGCGCCATCACGCCAAGGCCGCAGCTGATGACCGTGCGCATGCTGCGGTCGGCCAGCTTGCCGCCAAACATTCGCGCCGTGAACAGCGCAAACGCGCCCACGGTGAAGTACCAGCCCACATTGCCCAGCCCCAGCTCCTTGCCAAACAGCGGCACAAAGCCGTTTTCCAGGCCGGTCGCGCCCGCCACCACAATGGACAGCAGGCAGAAGGGCAGCGCCTCGCGGGCGATGAGATCCTGCAGGCGGATGCTGCGCTTGTCACGGACCGCCTCGGTGGGTTTGACCAGCGTAATGGCCAGCGCAATGGCGCCCACCAGCAGCACGGAGGCAAGCGCAAAGGCCACGCCCAGTCCCCAGTGCTCGCCCAGCCAAAGGCCGATGGACGGCGCGACGGCGGTGGATACGGTCTGACCGAGGGCAAAGTAGCCCAGGCCCTGCGTCATCTGCTTTTCAGGAATGGTGCCGGCCACCAGCGCCATGGTCACCGTCGTGGCAATGGAGAAGCCAATGCCGTGGGTGATGCGCAGAACGAACAGCACCGGAATGGAATGGGTGAGGCTGTAGCCCAGCATGGACAGGCTGATGATGGCCAGCGAAATCATCAATAGTTTCCGGCGCTCCATCCGGTCGCTGATGACGCCGCTGAAGGGGCGCACGCACAGCGACGCCACCGACAGGGCGCCCACCACCGTGCCCGCCACGGACGCTGCCGCGCCCAGCTGGGTCACATACAGGGAGATGGTGGTGCTGACCATGCTGAAGCTGATGGAAACGATGAGGTTGATGCAAAACAGCGCGATATAGGCACGGTTGAGAAGCTTTACAGGCTTTTGCATAGCAGCGCTCCTTTCATCAGCCGGTTGTGGTCAAGGGTGGCAATCCCGTGCTCGGAGGCTTCGGGATAAGAAAGCGTGCAGGTATCCTGATCAAAGCGCAGCTGGTAGCGGCACTCGCCCATCTCGGCAAAGCACTTGCCCACAAAGTCCAGCGTGCATCCGTCCGTCCACGCGCCGCCCAGCAGCATCTCGTCCGGATCAAATCCGTACGCGGTGTGATCCAGCCCGCCGCGTTTTCCAGCAAGCAGATGCTTCGGGTTGCGGATGAAGGCATCGTTCAGGCCGATGCGGAAGGTCTCTTCGCCCAGCTGGAGGATGACTTCCTCTGCTTTGGCTTCCATGCGCAGCATGCGGCCGTCCTCCAGCTGCCATTGGGCCTGATGGATGGCGGGCTGCGCCCGACCCACAGGCGCGATGGAATGAACCGGCGGGAAGGATTGACCTTCTTCCGCTCCCTTTTCAAGACCGGGCAGCAGATAGGCTTCCACCGCCTTCATGGCATAGGAGGAATCCGTCATGTCGGAAAGCAGCACGATCACCGCATCGTATTCGGGCAGGATGACCGCGTACTGGCCCCATCCGCCGTCCATGCGGATACCGCCGAAGGGGTTGCCCCAAAGCTGATAGCCGTAGCCGGACGTGACCTCCGGCTGCATGGGGTCGGCGCGCAGCTCCATGGCGCGGCGCATGAGCGAGGCATCGATGATCTGCTGGCCGTTCCACCTGCCCTCGTTCAGATACAGCCGGCCAAAGGCCATCAGGCTGTTGGCGCTGGCGCAGGTGATGACGGGGTTGTACTGCCCCTTGGAATTGGTGGGCGCATGCAGCGACGCGCCCAGCGGACGGCAGAGCCGCTCGTTCTGGAAGGGCTCAATCTGCACGCCCATGGCGCGCTCCGCCACCGCGTACACGATGTGAGGCACGGTGTTGTTATAGCGGAAGGTGGTACCGGGCTTTTCCACGGCAGGGGTCTGGAAGAACGGCGTGATGATGTCCGAGTCCAGATCGCCAAGCATCGCGATGAAGGGGTCCTCCACCTGTCCCGTGCGCATGGTCAGCAGATCCTCCACCGTCATGTCCTTCAGCAGCGGATCGGTTACCTCAAATTCCGGAAAATAGTCCGCCACGCGGTCGTCAAAGCGCAGCTTGCCCTCCTGCGCTGCCAGCAGCACATTGAGCGACAGGATGGACTTGGCCGCCGAGCACAGGCGGTGCGGCGTGTCCAGCGTGTAGGGGGCGGCAGCGTCTGCATAGAGCAGCTCATCGCCCTGCTGAATCATCAGCGCGTGCAGGCGGTAGTGGTGATCGTCCAGCGCACGCAGAAAGTCCCGCACGCTGGATGCGCAAATGCCTCTGTTCATCATCCCTTCACACCGCCAATCACAATGCCCTTCACAAAGCCCTTCTGCAGGAAGGGGTACACTGCCATCACGGGCACCAGCGCGATGACGGCAATGGCCATGCGCACGCCCACGCTGGGCACGGTGATGCCAGCGGTGATGGCGGAGTTGGCCGCGTTGTTGCTGATGAAGTCCGCGCTGGCGATGAGGCGGTTGAGCAGGTTCTGGATGGTGTACAGGTCGGTACGCTTGACAAGGTAGTACAGGCCGTTGATCCAGTCGTTCCAGTAGGCCAGGCCGCTCAGAAGCGCCGTGGTGCTCAGGATGGGCTTGCTCAGCGGCAGCACGATGGACAGAAGCGTCTTGGTCTCGCCCGCGCCGTCGATGCGCGCCGCCTCGAGGATTTCATAGGGAATGCTGGTGGAGAAGTACGTGCGCATCACAATCACGCCAAAGCCGTTCATCAGCAGGTTGGGGAAGATGAGCGCCCAGAACGTGTCCTTGATGTGGAACATCTGCGTCCACGTCAGATAGCTGGGAATCATGCCTCCGTTGAACAGCAGCGTGAAAAACACCATGAAGGAGAAGAAGTTGCGTCCCGGCAGCGTGCGGCGGGACAGCGGATAGGCCAGCAGCGTGGTCAGCGCCACATTGAGCGACGTGCCGCACAGCGTGGCCATGAAGGTCATGCCGTAGGCGCGGGCAATCTGCGCGCGGCTGTGCCACAGGTACTTGTACGCATCCAGGCCGAATTCCGCCGGCCAGAAGGCGTAGCCATTGCGGTTGAGCGCCGCCTCCGAGGTGACGGAGGACGACACCAGCAGCAGCAGCGGCAGAATGCAGCTCAAGCACAGCAGGACGAGAATGATGTTTGCAAAAATGCTGAATTTCTTTCCAGCCAAAGCCATGGTTGTCCCTCCTTTCTCAGAACAGCGCATGTTCCGCTTCCACCTTGCGCACGATGGCGTTGGTGGTGAGGATCAGCACAAAGCCCATGATGGACTGAATGAAGCCCGCAGCCGACGCGCGGCCGATATCGTTGGTCTCCAGCAGTCCGCGGTAGACGAAGGTATCGATGGTGTTGGTGGTGTTGTACAGCAAGCCGCTGTTCATGGGCACCTGATAGAACAGGCCGAAATCCGAATAGAACAGCCTGCCCACGGACAAAAGCGTGAGCGTGATGATAACGGGTTTGAGCATGGGCAGCGTGATGGCGGTAATCTGTTTCCAGGTGCTGGCGCCATCCACCACGGCGGCCTCGTAATAGGTGCGGTCAATGCCCACGATGGAGGCATAATAGACGATGCTGTTGTAGCCGAACACCTTCCACAGATGGATGATGATGAGGATGAACGGCCAGTATCCGGGTTTGGTATACCACGGAATGCTCTCAAACCCCAGCGGGATGAGCAGGCTGTTGTTGATCATGCCGTTGTCTCCGCCAAGGAAGGCATAGGCGATGTAGCTGACGATGACGTAGGAGATGAGGTGCGGGATGAGGATGATGGTCTGATAGGTCTGCTGCAGCTTTTTGCGGCGCACCTCATTGAGCAGGATGGCCACGGCAAGCGCCATCACAGTGCCCAGAACCAGAAAGGTAAGGTTATAGCCCAGGGTGTTGCGGATGATGATGCCCGCATCCTTGGAGCGGAACAGGAAGGTAAAGTTTTTGCCCTTGTTCCAGGGGCTGCCCCAGATGCCAAGGTTGTACTTGAACTTTTTGAAGGCCAGCTGAAGGCCGGCGAGCGGCAGATAGTTGTTGATGAACAGGTAGGCAAGTCCCGGCAGCATCATCACATACAGCGGCCAGTGGCGTTTGAGCTGCCGGATCAGTTCGCCTCGGCGTTTCATGGTGTTCTGCATGGTGTTCCTCCGTTTCAAAAGAAATCAAAAGCGGAGGCGGATGCATCATCCGCCTCCGCGAAGGGGTTGATCAGATGGCAGCCCAGGCGTCCAGCTGAGCCTGCTTCTCTTCGATGATGGAGTCGATGCCGGCGTCCCTGAGAGCCTCGAGGAACTCGGCGTAGAGGGCTTCGGTGTCTCCCTGGGCCAGCAGCAGCGCGTTCACGTACTGATCCACCACGCTGGAGCAGGCGCTGATTTCGTCGGACACGTTGAAGGCGTCAAACGCAAAGCCCAGCGCGGGAGACTTCTTGCAGGTTTCGTTGGCAGCCAGCCAGGCGTCGTAGGAATCCGCAGCATCGGGCTTCCAGGGACGGCTGATGGTGATGTTGGGCCAGAAGGTGCCCATGCCGCTCGGCCAGCCGGTGGTGAAGGCGTCCAGGCCCTCGGCGAAGTCGATGTTGCCTTCCTCGGTGACCACGTAGTGCTTGCCTTCAATGCCGTTGCAGACCAGGTTGGCCAGCTCGGGGTTGACATACAGCTCGTTGAGGAACTTGACGGCAGCTTCCTTGTGATCGCTCAGCGCAGGCACGCACCAGGTCATGGCGGTCACGAGGTTGGTGGTGGCCCAGGCGTCGGGGGAGATCTGAGCGACATACAGGTCGCGGCCATTGCCCTTTTCCTGCACGCTCTCGCCCACGGCCTCAGAGCAGTAAGCGCCGGTAGCGCCGAAGGCCTGACCGTTGCTCAGGTAGGAGAAGGCGCCGTCCTGGGCGTTGAGGGGATCCTTCATGAAGAAGCCCAGCTCGTTCCACAGCTTGCCGTACTCCATCAGGGTCTTGAACTCTTCGCTCTCGTAGTAGTTGACAACCTTCAGGTCGCCGCTCTCGTTGAGCATCAGGCAGCCCAGGGGATCCTCGGTGCCCAGCACGTCCACGCCGCTCATGGTCCACCAGGCGCCGCCGTTGCCGTTGGCAACCATGGTGAGATCGGGGTAGACAGCCTTGACCTTCTTGAAGGCCTCGGTGAGGGTGGCCAGGTCGGTGATGGATTCAGGATCCACGCCGGCGTCATCCGCCATCTTCTTGTCCATGAAGAACAGGCTGGTGGTGGCATACGCGTCAATCTTGGGCGTGCCGTAGATTTCGCCTCCGATGGTGGCGCAGGCGATGTAATCGCCCAGGATGTTCAGGATGTCCTTGCCGTACTCATTCAGCAGATCGCCGATGGGGGCGATGGAGCCGTTATCGGCCAGAACGGGAACGCTGGACATGAAGCAGGCATTGAACAGGTCAATGCTGCCGTCGGCCAGCATCAGGTTGATCTGCGTGCCCCAGGACGCAAAGTCGATGCACACCAGATTGACATGGAAGCCCATGCCCTTCTCGTCCAGCAGATCGTTGATGGCCTGCTGCACCAGGTCGCGCTCTTCAGCGGCGTTCATGGCCAGCAGATAGCCAACCTCGATGGTTTCCACTTCAGCAGCGGCGAAGCTGGTCATGCCCAGCAGCATCGCAACCGTCAGGAGAATCGCCATCCATTTCTTCATGATAGACACCTCCGTGCTTTTTTCATTGTTGGGTAAACGTTTACCCTATTTGTTGAAATTATTTTACCATGTCCAAAAGGGGCTGTCAATAGCCATACCGTCAAAAAAAAACACAACTTGAGAAGGCGCAAAAAACTTTTTTCAAAAAACTTGAAAACCCTGTAACCTTTCCGCCGCCCTGGAAGTATTCCTTATGTCAGGCAGTTGCAGTGAAGCGCTTCAACAGTGGAATTGCCTCTTTCCCCCGCATCTGTGTCATATTGAAAGGAGAAATCCGTCATGAAGAAGTTTGCCGCCCTCGTTTTTGCCCTGATGATGCTGTTTGCCATGACCGCCGCGCAGGCCTGCGGCGATACGGTTGTGTTTGGTTCCTACGGCTACGAGCCGCTCACCTGGCAGGTGCTTTCGTCCGACAGCCAGTACACCCGCCTCATCAGCGAATACGTGATTGCCTGCATGCCCTTTGACCGCCACAACAGCAACTGGACCACCAGCGACGTGCGCGCAGGGCTGAACGACTCCTTTGCCTACAACGCCTTCAGCCGCGCCGAGCGCGCCCAGATGTGCACCCTCAACAACGACCTGGTCCGCCTGCCCAGCCTGGGCGACATGACCAGCTATGGCTATTCCCGCAGCCGCACCGCGCAGGACTTCAGCCGCGCGGCCATGGGCAACGGCTATGCCGTCTCCGGCGGATTGTGGGTGAACCGCGGCAACTACTGCTCCTACTACACCCTCACCCCCAACGACAGCGAAACCCTCTTCCAGGTGCGCACCAACGGCAGCATCGGCATCGCCCGCTGCGACCGCGACAACGTGGGCATCCGCGCCGTGATCATCGTGCGCACCAGCGCGCTGTGGTGATGAACCGAAAAAATTTTTTTCGCAGTCCCTTTTGAAAAAAAGACGGAATTGTGTTATCATACATCCACAACGAGTGGCACTCAACTGCGTAAATCCGGTTGAGTGCCACTCGTTTATTTTTTTGTGCAAATGGAGGTTTACAGGAGGATGGAACTCAATCAGCATCTGGGGCAGGAGCGCGTGGGGGCGCTGATGCGCCGCTACGCAGTGCCCTGCATCATTTCACTGTTGGTGGGCGCGCTGTACAACATTGTGGATCAGATTTTCATCGCAAACGCCAGCTATCTGGGCTCGTATGGCAATGCCGCCAATACGGTGGTGTTTCCGCTTACGGTGGTGGCGCTGGCCATTGCGGTGATGATCGGCGATGGCTGCTGCGCGTTTGTCAGCATCAGCCTTGGCAAGGGCAGCAGCGGCGATGCCAGACGCAGCGTGGGCAGCAGCGTGGTCATGACTGTTGCGACGAGCCTTGTGCTCACGGCCATCTATCTGCTCTTTGACGATCAGATCATCGCCATGTTCGGCGGCACGGTCAATGCGGAGACCTTTGCTTATTCCAGGGAATACTTCTTCTGGATCACGGTGGGCCTGCCGTTTTACATGTTCGGACAGGCCATGAACCCCGTCATCCGCGCCGATGGCAGCCCGAGGTTTGCCATGGTGTCCACACTGGCGGGTGCGCTGGCCAACATCGTGCTGGACCCGCTGTTCATCTTTGGCCTGCGCTGGGGCATGATGGGCGCGGCAGTAGCCACGGTCATCGGACAGATGATCACCGCAGCGCTGGCGGTGTGGTATCTGCTGCATATGAAGGCCATCAAGCCTGCAAGGGCGGATTATGTTATCAGCCCGCGCATCTGCCAAAAGACCCTGCTGCTGGGCGGGACCAGCTTTCTTTCACAGATTTCGCTGGTGGCGGCCATGGCAGCCATCAACAACATGCTGCGCAAGTACGGCGCGATGGATGCGGTGTTCTCGCAGCCGCAGTTTGCGCAGATCCCTATGGCGGTGGTGGACATCGTGATGAAGTTCTTTCAGATCGTCATTTCCATCGTGGTGGGCATGGCAGCCGGCTGCATTCCCATTGTGGGTTTCAACATGGGCGCCGGGCTCAAAAGACGCGTGAGCAGGCTGTTTACGCTGCTGCTGCTTTCGGAGGCGGCGGTGGGCGCCGTGGCGCTGGTGCTGGTGGAGGGAATTCCCGGGCAGCTCATCCAGATCTTTGGCGCAGCTAACGAAAGCGCCTGCTATACGGATTTTGCTGTCAAAGCCTTCCGCATCTACCTGTGCATGATGATCTTTGCCTGCGTCAACAAGGCATGTTTCATCTTCCTGCAGGCCATGGGCCGGGCGGCTGCATCCACCGCGCTTTCCATGATCCGCGAGGTGGTGTTCGGCGTGGGCTTTGCGCTGCTGCTGCCCTTGTTCTTCGGACTGGACGGCGTGCTGTACTCCATGCCGCTGTCGGATCTGCTCACCTTTGTAATCGCCCTGCTTCTGATCCGCAGCACCTATGCGCAGCTGAAGGAAGCCGTATAAAACGTGAAAAAACATCCCGGAAGCCAAAGCGGCTTTCCGGGATGTTGATCGTTTACAGCTTGTTTTCCTTGCGCTTGATCTTGCCGGTGGGGGTCTTTTCCAGCGGCTCGGTCTGGCATTCCACCTTGTACACCTGACGGTACATGGGCACGGTCATGTTGTACTGGCGGATGAACTGGCGCGCGGCCTCCTCGTTTTCGGTGTATACGTCGGCGCGGATGCCCTTTTCGTCGCCGTAGACCAGGCACTCCAGAATGTCCGGGCACTTGCCAAGCGACGCCTCGATCTCCTCGGGGTTCACGTTTTCGCCGTTGGAGAGGATGATGACGTTCTTCTTGCGGCCGGTCACGAAGAAGTAGCCGTTTTCGTCCACGCGGCCCATATCGCCGGTGTGCAGCCAGCCGTCGGTGATGACCTTGGCGGTTTCCTCGGGGTCCTTGTAGTAGCCCTTCATCACGGACGCGCCCTTGAACATCAATTCGCCGTCCACAATGCGGCACTGCATCTTTCCGCGCGGCTTGCCGATGGTGCCGATCAGGCTTTCCTCCAGCTCGCACCAGGTGCCGTCGCCGCAGGTTTCGGTCATGCCGTAGCCGGTGTCGATGGTGATGCCCTGACTGGCAAAGTAGCGGCAGGTGGAGGCCTTGGGCGCAGCGCCGCCGATGTACACGCGGCTGAGGCGATGGCCGATGAGGCGGGCGCGCTTTTCGGGATCGGCGGTGTTGCGGAAGATGCGCTCCAGCGTTTCGGTCATGGCGGGCACCAGCGATGCGTAGGTGGGGTTGAGCGCGGGCATATCCGCCAGCAGGTAGCGCATGCCGCGGCCCACGCACAGGGTCTTCTTCTGGTCAAAGATCATCAGCGCCGTGATGGCTCCGCCGATGTGGTACAGCGGCAGCACCAGGAAACTGCGCGCCATGTCCCGCACCGAGCTCAGGCGCGAGAAGTTCTCCATGCTGCCCTGCAGGTTGCCACTGGTGATTTCCACAATCTTGCTCTTGCCGGTGGTGCCGCTGGTGCCAAGCAGCGCCACGGTGTCGTCCTGCGCGTGATGCGCGGTTTCATCCACCGGCATGGCTTCGGCGGCGATCATGTCGGCATAGCTGAGCGTGGGCAGGTGCAGGTCGAAATCGCGGTCCGTCCACAGATAAGTGGCGTCGGCCAGACGGCTCTGCTCCATGAGGGTTTCTTCCGGCAGGGCGGGGTTGAGCAGCACGGCCACGTTGCCGCTGGCCAGCACCGCCATGAACACCACCAGCCAGTCATAGCTGTTGTCGGCGCAGAGCACCACGTGCTCGCCCTGCATGTTTTTCATGCGGAAGTAGCCCGCCGCATGCAGGATATCATTGAGAAAAACGGGATAGCTCACATCTCGCACTTCTTCGCCGTTCCACAGTGCAAAGGCCATGTCGCTTTCCTTCAGCTGCGTAAAAGCGTGCAGCATGTTGTACATCATACCGGTATCCATGATCATCCTCTTTCTGTCCGCACGGGACAGCCTATTATAGCACATCCCGCCAAGGCTTCACAAGCGTTACAGCCCCAGCTTTGCCAGCGCGTAGAGAACGGCAAGGAAGGCCAGGTTCATGGCGGTGAATACGCCCAGGTACCTGCCGGCCTTTGCGCCTGGGGCCTTCAGGTAGAGCTTGAAGGAGATCAGGCTGGCCAGCGACGCCACCAGCGTGCCAAGGCCGCCCAGATCCACGCCGCGCATGAGTTCCGCCGCATTTTCGGTAAAGCCGGACAGCATCAGCGCCGCAGGCACGTTGCTGATGACCTGCGAGCAGAGGATGCCCATCTCCAGCTCGCGCCCGGCCATCAGGCCGCCCAGCCAGCTGCTTACCGCCTCGATGCGGCCCAGATTGCCCACGAACACAAAGAAGCACACAAAAGTGAACAGCAGCGCGTAATCCACCTGCTTAAGCAGGCTGCGGTCGGTGATCAGGGTGGATACCAGCACCGCCGCAAAGCACACCCACTTGGGCAGCACGCCCAGCACGCAGATCAGGCACAGCACAAACTGCGCCGCATACAGCCAGATGACGCCGCCAATGGCCTGCTGCTCCTGCTTTTCAGGCAGGGCGAGGGTTTCCTTCTTCACAAGGAAGCTGGCGGCGATCACCATCACAAGGCTGGCGATGGTCAGCGGCAGCACCGCGCCAAAGAACTGGCCGATGGGCATTTCGTAGTGCGCGTAGAGGTACAGGTTCTGCGGATTGCCGATGGGCGTGGCCATGCTGCCCAGGTTGGCCGCCACCGTCTCCAGCGATACGGTCAGGATCAGCGCGCCGGGTTTTCCGGCCAGCAGCGCGGCTGTCAGCGGCACGAAGGTGAGCAGCGCCACGTCGTTGGTGAGAAGCATGGCGGAAAAGAAGCACGCCATGGACAGCGCCAGGCACAGCTTGCGCGCATCGCCCGCGCGGCTCAGAAGCGCCTGCGATACGCGGCCCATCACGCCGCACTTCTTCAGCCCAGCCACCACCGCCATCAGCGCAAACAGAAGCATCAGCACATTCCAGTCCACATAGGCCGCGTAGCCCGTATCGGGCGCGATGAGCAGCATGGACAGCAGCGCCGCGATCAGGGCGATGGTCAGCACCATTTCGCCTTTGAAAAAGGCAAGCATTTTCTTCATGAAACCGTTCCTCCAGACATGGGAAAAAGCCCGCATGTTACGGGCTTTTTCGTGTTGATCAGGACAGAAGCAGATAGCCGAGGGTCACAATCAGACCCACGCACACCATGAACAGGCCGAAGCTGACGGAGCGCGTGAAGCGCTTGAACTCCGTGGAGGCTTCCTCCTGGGTGGCGGCCAGCAGGCTTTCGAAGTGGGTCTTGAGGCTGGACTTGTGGAACACGCGGGCGAAGAACACCGCCACGCCGTCCAGCATGCGGCCCAGGCCGTAGGTGAAGCGGTTGCCCACCGGGATGGCCTGCTTGCGGTGCAGGGGGCGCAGGAACAGGCTGCGCACGCCCATGGCCACGCCGTCGCCGGCGCCGTTGAGAAGGCGAGCGCACACGCTGCCCACAGCGTTCATGGCCACGATGCCCCAATCCATCAGGTGATCCAGCACCCACGCAAAGGCATAGCCCAGCTTGATCATGAGGCCGATCAGCGGACGGTACACGAGATCCTCCAGATCCAGCCACTTGGGCCAGCGCTCGGGATAGCTGCCGCCCTTGCCCATCACAAACCTGCGCTGCAGGAAGAACAGCACAACGCCGATGACGATGGATTTCAGAGCGCCAATCAGGTTCTCGCTGCTGAAGTAGGGAACGGGCATGTGATGCGGATCGGCAGCGTTCATGAAGGGCTGCGCCAGCTGGCCGATGCCGGTCATCAGCACATCGGGCAGCAGACCCAACGCCAGCACGAAGCAGCCGCCGGCGCACAGCGCGATGGCGCTGGGAGCGCTCATGTACTTCTTCATGCCGTCGAACTCCGCCTGACGGGTGGGATGCTTCTGCCAGAACAGGCAGATGTAGAGCTTGGTCATGTAGCACAGCGTCATGCCGCCGGAGATGATGAACACCCACTCGGCGATCTCATAGGGCAGCGCGTTTGCGCCGTGATGCGCCAGCTCGTGGATATACTCCACCAGACCCTCGTGCAGCAGGCTCTTGCTGATGTAGCCGCTCAGGCCGGGAATGCCGCTGATGCCCGCCGCCGCGCACAGGAACGCGAAGTGCAGCGCGGGCTTTTTGCGGCCGAAGCCGCGCACGTCATCCAGCTTGAGCGCATGCAGGTTCATGGCCACCGCACCGGCGGACAGGAACAGGATGAGCTTGAACAGGGAATGGTTCACCATGTGCTGCACGGTGCCGAAGGCGGCCAGGCCGTTTTCGCACACGCACAGGCCCTGCGTGCCCACACCCACCATGATGAAGCCAATCTGGCTCAGAGACGAGCAGGCAAGGGTACGCTTGAGGTTGGTGGAGAAGATGGCCAGGAACGCGCCCAGGAACATGGTGATCACGCCCAGCCAGAAGATGAGATTGGCAAAGCCCATGGAGCCGCGCATCACATACAGGGTGAGGATGAGCATGCCCAGCACGCCCGCCTTGGTGAGCATGCCGGAAAGCAGCGCGCTGGCCGGGGCGGGAGCCACCGGGTGCGCCTTGGGCAGCCAGATGTGGATGGGGAACGCGCCGGCCTTGGCGCCGAAGCCCACAAGGATCAGCAGCGCGGGCAGCATCAGCGCGGAAAGCTCCGCGCCCATGGCGGGAATCTCCGCATAGCTGGCGGTGGCCATGCCGGAAGGCAGCAGGAAGATGCCCATCAGCATCACCAATCCGCCGATCACGGCGATGTACAGGTACGTTTCACCGGCGCGCATGGCGTCCTTGTCCTCCTCCTGTGCCACCCAGGGGTAGCTGGCCATGGACATGACCTCGAAGAAGCAGAAGGCGGAGAAGAGCGAATCGGACAGGAACAGGCCAACCGTCGCGCCAAAGGTGAGCAGCACGAAGAACACATAGCGCTCCACCGCGTGTTCATGCTTGAAGTAATCGCGGCTGAACACGGAGGTGACCACCCACATCACGCCAGCCACCAGCGCGTACAGGGCGCGGAAGCCGTCGGCGCGCAGCTTGAGGCCCATGCCCACGAGGCCGTCGATGGTCAGCGTACGGATGACGCCGTTTTGCGCCTGCACCAGAATCCAGATCAGGCAGGCCGCGGTCAGCGCCGTCGCGCCGATCATCCAGTGGATGGCGCTCTGGTGCTTATCTTCGCAGTGGAAGGCGCGGGTGCGCACGTACAGAAGCAGCGCAGCGATGATGGGAATCAGGACGGGAACGAGCAAAAACCAGTACATTCTTTCGTCCCTCCCTTACAGCAGGCCCTGGGCCACATGGCCCAGCAGCGTGGTCAGCGGCTTGGAGGCGAACACGAGAATCGCCATCAGCACGCACAGAATCAGAAGCGGCACTTTCATCTGCCAGCCGGGATCGTAGCTGCGGCTTTCCAGCCCGCTTTCATCCAGCGGCAGGAAGAACGCGCCAAACGCGGGCACCAGCAGGTAGATGGCCGTCAGCACGGCAGAGATGAGCAGCACGCACACGGCGGCCATGCCCAAAGGACCGGCGGACAGCGCAGCCGCGGCCAGCGTCCACTTGCTCTGGAAGCCCACCAGCGGCGGAATGCCCACCAGCGCGGCGCCAGCAAACAGGAACACGCCCATGATGAAGGGCATGCGCTTGCCCATGCCGCGGATCTCCTGCACGTAGCTGCGGCCGGTTTTCACCATCACCGCGCCCACGCAGCTGAACAGGGTGATCTTCATCAGCGCGTGGTACACCATGTGCATCAGACCGCCCTTGAGGCCCTGAGGCGTCAGCAGCATCGCGCCCAGCAGGACGTAACTCAGGTTGCTCATGGTGGAGTAGGCCAGGCGGCGCTTCAGGTGCGGCTCGCGCACGGCCATGGAGCTGCCGTAGAGGATGCTCACCATGGCCAGAATCAGGCACACGCTGTGCGCCCAGGTGCCGCGGATGAGGTTGGGATCAAAGACGTAGTAGCTCATGCGGATCACCGCAAACACGCCCGCCTTGACCACGGCCACCGCATGCAGCAGCGCCGTCACCGGCGTGGGCGCAACGCCCGCCGTGGGCAGCCAGGCGTGGAAGGGGAACACCGCCGCCTTCACGCCAAAGCCCAGGAACGCCAGTACAAACATGATCAGGATCAGATTCATGGGCGCGCCGGAGAGCGAGCCGATACCGCCGTAGGTGAAGTTGGCCGCGCCGCTGTAATGGATGACGGTCGCCAGCGCAAGGAAGGCCATCGCCGCGCCGCCCAGCATGTAGTACACATACTTGCGCCCGGCGTGCACGTTCTTGGCTTTCATGCCGTGCATGACAAGGAAGAGCGTGGCAAGGGTGAGCAGCTCGTAGAACACGTACAGCGTCATCAGGTCCTCGGCAAAGGCGATGCCGAGCGTTACGCTGTAGCTGAGCAGATAGAATCCGAAGAAATGGTTTTCGCCGCCCTCGTGCTCCATGTACTCAAAGGCATAGAGCGTGGCAAGCGGCCACAGCAGCGCCACCATGCCCGCAAACACGCGGCCCAGACCATCCAGCTTGAGGCTGATGGACAGGATCCACGACAGCTGCAAAAGCGTCATCTGCTGTGCAGCGGGGTTGAACACGCAAAGCGCCACCATCAGGGAGGCTGCCAGTGTGAAAAGCATGGTGATCACATGGCACACGCGGCGGTCCTTGGGGCGGCTCAAAAACAGCAGCGCCGCGCCCACCGCGGGCAGGCTCATGGAAAGAAACAGCATGATTGTTTTCCTCCCTTACAGCAGAGCGGAAGCCACCGCAGCGATGGCGTTTTCCACCAGAGACGGGCACAGGCCCAGCACCACGATCAGCACAGCCAGCACGATCATGGGAATGTACATGCAGGCGGGCACTTCGCAGCTTTCCACAGCCGCTTCCTCATGGCCGTGGCCATGGCCTTCGTGGCCGGGGAAGAAGCCATTGATGCTCACCGGCAGCAGGTAAGCGCCGGTCAGCAGGGCGGATACCAGCAGCACCACCGGGCCCAGCCAGCTGAATACGGCCACGCCGCTGGACAGCGCGCCCTGCGCCAGCTGCCACTTGCTGAAGAAGCCGCACAGCGGAGGCACGCCCACCAGGCTCACGCCCGCGATGGTGAAGCACCACAGGGTGACGGGCATCTTCTTGCCGATGCCGGTCAGGTCGCGCACGTCGGTGAGGCCGGTCTTGAAGATGATGGAACCGGCGGCGAAGAACAGCAGGTTCTTCATCAGGGAGTGGAAGTACACATGCAGCATCGCGCCGCGGAAGGCCACCTCATTGAGCATGAACAGGCCGAAGAGCACGTAGCTGACCTGAGACACGCTGGAGTAGGCCAGGCGCTTCTTGAGGCCGGTGGTCTTGAAGGCCATCATGGAGCCCATGAACACGGTCAGCAGGCTCAGGATGATCAGCGCGGTCTGCACCCAGGTGCCGCGCACCAGATCCGCGCCCACCACGTAGTACAGGAAGCGGATGATGCAGATGACGCCCGCCTTGGTGATCACGCCGGAGAGCACGGCGGAGGCAGGAGCGGGAGCGATGGGGTGAGCGGTGGGCAGCCAGCCGTGCATGGGGAACATACCGGCCTTGGTGCCAAAGCCCACGATGGTCACGAACAGGATGGCCAGCATCATGCCGCTCTGGCTGGAGGCCACCGTCAGGTCCAGGTTGCCGCCCGCGGTGAACACGGGGGTGATGGCGTGCTTGGTGAAGTAGAACACGCCCAGCAAACCCATCATCGCACCGGCGATGGAGTACAGCAGGTACTTCATACCGGCCGCGACCGCTTCCTTGGTGAGGGAATGCAGCACCATCGCCACGGACAGCAGGGTCATCAGCTCGAAGAACAGGTACATGGTGGCCAGCGTACCGGCAAAGCACAGGCCCATCAGCGCGCTCAGGGTGAGCAGATAGAAGGTGTAGTAGCGCCTCTGGCTGCCTTCGTGCTCCATGTAGCGGAAGCTGAAAGCGCCGCTCATCAGCCACATGCCGCTCATCAGGATGGCGAACAGGCGGGCCAGGCCGTCACTGGCGAGGATCACGGGCAGGCTTTCGGTCATTTCAAACAGGGTGACGCGCGCATCGCCCATCGTGCACAGCCAGATGACCAGCACGAATTCCACCAGCAGGGACACGAACACGAAACCATCGCGCTTCTTGTCCTCACGAACAGCAGGGGCGAACCAGCACACCGCCGCACACACGGCGGGCAGCAGCGCAACGAGGATCAACAGAAGGGTTTGCATTTGCTCTTTCCTCCTTAGTCAAACATCACAAGGCCAAGACGGATCGCCTGCATCAGCGGCTCCGCCAGCAGACCCACCAGCACATTGAGCACGATGAAACCGCACATGGCAAAGTCGGCCAGACGGCTGCGCTTCACCTCCGGCGCGCAGAAGCCTTCGCGCGCGGGACGGTAGAGGGTGATGATGGTCTTCATCAGGTACAGGACGTTGAGCAGCGTGCTGACCGCCAGCACAATCAGCATCACCCACATGGTGATTCCGCCGTGGGTGATGGCGGCGTCGCTCAGAAACAACTTGCTGATGAAGCCGCCCAGCACGGGCACGCCCACCAGGCTCATGGCCGACACGCAGAAGCACACGCCCGCCACCTTTTCACGGAAGCCTGCGCCCCGCAGGTCGGAGAAGCGCTTGGAGTTGCCGCTGGCGTCAGACAGCGCGGAGGCAGAAATGAACAGCGCGCTCTTGGCAAAGGCGTGCATGATCATGTGGTACACAGCCGCCACATAGCCCGCCTGCACGCCCAAACCCAGACCGGCGTAGATGTAGCCGATCTGCGCAACGGACGAGAAGGCGATCATCCTGCGCAGGTCATGCGAACCAATGGCGTTCACACTGCCCATGATCATGCCAATCACGCCGAACACGAACGCCAGCTTGAGGGCGTTGTTCGCCATGACGATGTTCACGCCGATGACGCGGTACATGATCTTGATCAGCAGGATGATGTACGCCTTGCTCACGATGGAGGACAGCGCAGCGCTGGCCGAAGGCGTGGAGTAGCCGTAAGCATCCGGCAGCCAGGTGTGGAAGGGATACAGCGCGCTCTTGAGGCCAAGACCGGCAAAGAACAGGCCGATGATGACGGTGATGGGGGTGGTGTATTCCCCGCTTGCGTACATCACGCCGAGCGTTTCCTTGATGTTTTCCATCAGCAGGTGACCGGTGATGTTGTAGATGAGCGTGATGGCCAGAAGCGTCAGGCCGCTGCCCAGCAGGCTCATGATCATGTAGCGCATGGCGGATACCATGGTGCGGCCGTTCTGGCGGCTCATGATGAGCGCGCAGGAGGCCAGCGTCATGATCTCGATGAACACGTAGGCGGTGAACAGGTCGTTGGTGTAAATCATGCTCATCATGGCAGCCAGCACCAGATCCAGCATGACGCACACCAGATGCGTCTTGTTCTTGTCCACCTGCTCGGTCATCTTTTTCATGCCGCCCAGTATGCTGAACAGCATGATCAGCGCGAAGCACACGGCCAGCACCGCTTCCAGCATGCCCGCGCGGATCTCGTTGCCCCACGGGGCGGGGAAGTGACCCATCAGGTAGACATAGCTGCTGTTTCCCTGCGCAAAGAAGCTGACCAGGAAGCCGTTCATGGCAGCCACCAGGGCGCTTGCAGCCACGGTAATCCACTTGGCCACACGGCCCGGCAGCATGGAGCTGACAATGCCGCTGACCATGCATACCATGATGGAGAAGAAGGGAACGTTCTGCACAAACTGCATATGCATGTTACTCATCCTCTCCCTTCATCAGCAGCGTGATCTGGTCGATGTTGAGCGTGTGGTACTTGCGGTAGAGGCGGATGGTGAGGGAGAGCATCAGCGCGGAAACGGAAACCGAAACCACGATGCCCGTCAGCACCAGGCCGCTGGGGATGGGGTTGATGTAGTGGGAGGCGGAGGTGATGCCATCCACCAGAATGGGAGCGGTGCGGCCCTCGATGTAGCCCACGGAGGTGAGGAACAGGTAGATGGCCGTATCCATGATGTTGAAGCCGATGATCTTTTTGATGAGATTGCGGTTGAGCAGAAGCGAAGTAAAGCCGATGCAGAACAGGAAAACCGCCACGATCTCGGCAATGTGCTCCATGAAGATCTCAAACATCTCTCACATGCCTCCTTTGCGGAACAGCGTGTAGAACGCGTACATCGTGCACATGACGATGAGGCCCACGCAGATGTTGAGCGGCAGAATCAGACCGGAGGAGAGAATCGCGCCCGGCGTGCCCAGCGGAATGCCGCTGTCGATGTGGTTGGCGCCGGTGAAGAAGGAGTAGCTCTTCAGCCCCGCGTAGGTCATCAGCGGCAGGAAGGTGGCCCAGCGGAACAGCTTGAAGGTGAAGAAGCGGCCGGTCTTTTCAAAGCCGAAGGCGTTGAGGTACAAAATCAGCGCCGCGCCCATGATGGCGCCGCCCGAGAAGCCGCCGCCCGGGCTCAGGTGGCCGTTGAGAACCACGTAGATGCCGTAGAGCAGGACGACGGGCACCAGAATTTTGGCCGCAAACTGCAGGATCTCGTCGTTCTTGGGCTCGTAGTGGCGGTCGTCCCATTCGGCTTCCAGCATGGCCTGGGTGGGCTTTTCGTTCTTGCCGTGATCGCCCAGCTTGAGCAGCAGCAGCACGCTGCTGGCCGCCACGAACAGAACCGTGGATTCGCCGAAGGTGTCGAAGGCGCGGTAGTCCAGAATCATGCCGGCCACGAAGTTGATGGCGCCGGTTTCGGGAATGCCCTGCTCGATGTAGCGCTGGGACACTTCGTTGTTGTAGGGGTTATCCGCCGCGCCGAAGGGAGGCAGAGCCACCACCGTCTGCAGCAGGAACACGCCCATCACCGCCAGCATGCACACGGCCATGGCGCGGTAGAGGCGCTTGAGCCACTTGGCGCCCTTGGTCACGCTCCACTGGTGCATGCGCAGGTACTGCTCATGCTCCTCTTCCAGCAGGGCGTGACGCAGGTCGTCCACCTGCTGCTCGCGGCGGGCGAAGGTTTCCGGGCTGATCTCGCGCTGCATGCGCTCGCTGGGCTCGCCCAGGCTGTGCTCAATCTCGCGGTCGAGGGCGCTGTCGTCGTCATAGAGGTAGCTTTCAAGCTTTTTGATCAGGCTCATGACGATCCTCCTCTCCCGGCTTGATGGCGTGAATCTTTTTCAGGGTGATAAAGAACAGCAGGCTCGTCACGCCCGCGCCCACGGCGGCCTCGGTGATGGCCAGGTCGGGCGACTGCATCAGAATCCACACGATGCTCATCAGCAGGCTGTAGGCCATGAAGATGACCACGCTGGCCAGCAGGCTCCGGCTCAGACAGGTGGCGATGGCGCACACCAGCAGAAAACTCAGTACGATGATGCCAAACAGACTGTTCATTTCTGAATGACCTCCATTTCCTCTTCGGGGTGCTCGTTGAGGGTGATCTCCAAACGGGCGATCAGGTGACTGGCGGTGGGGCTGGTGATCCACAGGAAGAAGGACACCAGGATGAACTTGACAATCACCCAGCCGTCCGGCGCGTTGAGGCACAGCGCCGCAACCACCAGCAGCAGACCCAGCGAGTCGATCATGGAGGCGGCGTGCATGCGGTTGAGCACGTAGTGGAAGCGGAACTGCGCGATGACGGAGGTCACCATCAGGAACAGGCCCATCAGCATCAGCACCGCGGTCAGAATGAAGCGGATCCACTCAAGCATGCTTTTCGCCCTCCTTCTGCTTTTCGCGCTTTTCCAGCGTAATGCCCATGTACACCTTGCACAGCACCACCACGGCCAGGAAGCCGATGAGCGCGTAGATGAGCGCCACATCCACCAGATAGCCCTGATGCTGGCGGATGGCCAGAATGCAGATCATGGCGATGGTGAGGGTGGAGATCATGTTGATGGAAACGATGCGGTCCGGAATGCTGGGCCCCTGAATGGCGCGCACCAGGCACAGAAGCGTCAGCACGCTCAGAACCACCAGCACAACCGTGTACAGCGTTTCGTAAGCCATTGCGATAGTCACTTGCCCGCCTCCTTGCTCATCTCCAGCAGCTGCTGCTGGAAGTCCGTGTTTTCAATGCCGTCCGCCAGCGATTCATCCAGGCAGTGCACGGTGAGGATGTCCTCGGCCGAGTGCACGCTGATGGTGCCGGGGGTGACGGTGATGCAGTCCGCCAGAATGCTCTTGAGCGATCCCTTCAGCGGGGTTTTGAAGGTGACCAGCTGGGGCTTTACCTCAATCCTGCGGCTGTAGACGATGCGGATCAGCGTCAGATTGCTTTTGATGATCTCACGCACCAGCAGGCACAGGTAGCGCAGAATCTGCGGAATCTTTTTCGCCACAGCCAGCTCTTTCCTGGGGCTGCAGCCCAGAAAAGCGCAGCTGAACGCGTACACAGCGCCCGCAAGCACCACGCCGAAGATGGCGATCTCCCAGTTGAGTTTGCCGTTGAAGACGACCCAGAGCAGGAACAATACCACAAACATCTTCTTTCATCCTCCCTTTATGTCCGGGCAGTAAGCGACGTTTCCCCCCTTTAATAGGAAGAAACGTCGTGGATATGCGATCAGCATGACATTGTACGCCCATCTTCAGGGAAAGTCAACGCTTGCTGAAATTTGTTGAAAAATTAACTGTTTCTTAGGCCTTTGCGGCGGTAGAGGTACACTTCGTCATACCAGAAATCCGGCGTTTTGGCCGTGGCGATCAGCTCGTAGTGGTCGTCCATTTCCGGCAGGCCCACCACCGCCGTCACCACGTAGTCCGCAATGCCATCGCGGATGTAGCGGCGCTGCTCGTAGTGCATCTCGGGGTTGGAGACGTTGTTGCAGTGGAAATACAGGTTTTTGGGCGCAATGCCCGCCGCCGTAAAGAAGCCTGCATCCATGAAGCCGTAGTTGATCAGCACGGGGTCCTCGGTCTGGTTGATGTAAGCGGCAAACTGGTAGTGCATGGTTTCCTCGCGCGGCTGGCCGAACTTGACGCCGTAATCCGCGTTCATGTTGAAGCATACCAGCGGGCACAGCGCCACGCACGCCGCCGTGAGCAGGGCAGGAACAGCTGCCGTCCGCTTGCCGTGCAGGTGTTTCTCCGCCAGCATGCACAGCGGAATCACACCCGCAATGGCAAAGGGCGTGAGCGCCTGCCCGTAGTAGGGAAACTCCACGCAGCCCACGTACACCACCAGCGCGCCGAAACCCGCGCCCAGCCACAGGGCCGCGCCTTCCCAGCCGCGGCGGATGAACCACACAAGGCCCAGCGCCATCACCACCGTGTAGCGCCAGTTGGAAAGGAGCCAATCCAGCACCAGCTTGATCATGGTTTTGGCGCGCGCCATCAGACCAAGCCCGGTGCCGCCGTAGAGGAACAGGTTGTCGTACAGGTACACGCCCAGCCATTCGCCAATGCCGTGTGCGAAGCCGAAGTAGAGAATCCACGGCACGGTGGAGAGCGCAAAGCCCGCAGCCACCCACAGCACCATCCGCCCGCATTCCTTCCACTCGCGCCTGACCGCGTGGCGGATGAACAGCGCCAGCAAAAGACCAGCCGGAACGCCCATGATGGTGAACTTGATCCAGAAAATGCACCCGGCCAGCACGCCGTGCATCATCAGCGTGCCCGTTTTCATGGACGCGTCGCCGCTTCTGAGAAATCGCAGCGTGAGGTAAATCATGCCCATCATCAGCGGCATGCACATCTCCTCGGCGCTGTCGCCCTCGGCAAAGCTCACGGAGGTGTACACCATCAGCGCCAGCACCGGCAGCGCAGCCCACGCGGCTTTCCTGGCGCCATAGAGACAGATGACCTTGTGGCTCAGAAACAGAAAGGACGCGCACAGGAGCGTCTCCATCACATACACGCCAAAGAAATCCTCAAACCGGATGAACGCGCACAGCATGTGCATAAAGTACAAAAGCGGCCCCTTGTGGTCATACAGGTCGCGGTACACTACCTGCCCCTGCGACATGCCCTTGCCGATGGACAGGTAGATGTTGGCGTCGCACCAGTCGTTGATGGGATAGGCGGGGGAGGAACGGGTGGCAAAGAACAGAACGGCTGCGGCAATCAAAAGCGCAAAGCCGAAAATGCCAAGATCCTGTCTGCGGCGTGCCGTCATGCGGATCCTTCCTTTCTGAAAAACAGCAATCCAAAAATGATTATATCACATTCAGCGCCTTTTGGGAAACGCGCCCTCAGGCTTGCAGGCATGCCCATTTTGCATTATAATAATGTAGAATGCGTGAATTTTCGGCACTTGCCGATTTCATTTTCAAGGAGGACCCTATGCCTACCGCCATCGCCTACCGCCGCGCCCCTCTGGTGGACCCCGCTTACACCGCCCTCAGCGACGCCGCCGTGCATGCTGACGGCTTGATTCAGCAGCTTTCCGAGCGTGTGCTCAAACTGGTGGACGTGCAGCAGATGTCTGCGCTGGACGCCATTGTGGCCACCAAGCTGGGCGGCTACACCCAGACCCCGCCCATGCCGGATCTGCCCGCGCTTACGCAGCAGCTGCCGGGCAATGTGTCCGCCTTTGTGGAAAGCGCCTATGCCGCCTCCCTCACCGCCGCCATGAACCGCGACAAGGAGGCCATGCTGAGCGTGCTGGACGCCATGCAGGCGTTTGCCGCGGCGCTGCCCCATGTGAGCGAGGAAGCGCTGTTCAAGGCTGGCGCGGATGTGCTGAGGCTGACGGTGGATCTCTACCGCCGCACCGGCCAGCGCTTCCTGCTGGATCTTTTGGAAAACCTGCGCTCCCGTCTGCCCGACGTGTCCGGCGTGATGCACTCCTTCCCCTTCCAGAGCGATTATCAGCCCGAAAAGGGCCAGCACACCGCGCAGGAGCAGGAGTACTACGACCGCATGGAGCGCTTTGCCACCGGCAAGCTCACGGCGGATTCGCTGGCCATGAGCGCGCTGCTTTCGCAGTACAGCGGCAGCGGACGCGATGCGGCTGCGGCCAAGACCGGCCTTGCGGCGCTGATGCGCTATCACGGCATGCCCTCCGGCGCTTTCTCGGCCGATCCCTATCTGGCCGGGCGCGATCCTGCCCGCGCGGCGGATCTGACCGCTGTGTGCGCGCAGGCCGAGGCCTATCTGGACGCGCTGCTCACCACCGGCGAGGCCGCGATGGCTGAAAAGCTGGAAATGCTGCTGGTAAACGTCCTGCCCGATCTGCTCACCGAAAACGGCGTGCGCACCCTCGCGCCCACCAACCGCCTGTTTGACGACGACAGCTGCACCGCCGTGGAAAAGGCGGACAAGGCGGATGTATCCGCCCTGCTGCGCGCCGTGTATGCCCTGCGCCGCAGTGTGTGGCTCAGCCGCGACGACGGCACGCTGGCCTATATGCTGCCCGTGTCCGGCGGCTGCCTCACCCGCCTGAACGGCGTGCCCATGCGCTTCACCGCCCGGGTGAGCGGTGTTTTCCACAAGGAGATCGCCATCCGCGTGGAGTGCCGCCAGAGCGTGCAGGCCACCCTCAAGGTGCGCATCCCCGCCTACGCCGAAGAAGCCCAGATGGCCGTGGGCGGAGAAAAGCTGCAGTCCGTGCCCAAGGGCGGCATGGTGGATGTGAAGCGCACCTTCAACAACGGCGACGTCATCCGCATCGTGCTCACCCTTGCCCCCCGCATGGAAACCGGCTGGCGCGGCAGCGCGAGCGTGTATGTGGGCGCACAGCTGATGGCGCTGGCGCTTCCGGATACCAACGTGAGCTGGCGCTATGCCGTCATCCGCAGCCTGCCCATGACGCAGGTGGAGGACGAGGGCGTGCCCTATGTGCTCATCACCTCCTGCGAGGCTCCTACCTGGCGCGAGAAGAGCGGCTTCATCACCCCACCGCCTCAGGACGTGCCCATGGGCCCCGCCTATGAACTCACCCTCATCCCCTTCGCCGGCGCCGAAGGCCGCATCGCCGCCTTCCCCTGCGTAAGAGAAAGATAAGAATGCGGGATTCTTAAGGGGCTCAGCCCCTTAAGCGGGATTCCCAAGGGCAGAGCCCTTGGGCCGCAGACAAGG
The DNA here is from genome assembly GCA_029009515.1 of bacterium. Taxonomy (GTDB): domain Bacteria; phylum Bacillota; class Clostridia; order Christensenellales; family Aristaeellaceae; genus Limiplasma. Next base: position 29,294 of record JAQXJZ010000158.1, on the reverse strand, counting down.
ACGAAAATGGCAAAACCCGACGTTTTATTGCTGGCCCCCATGGCCGGCGTGACCGACTGGCCGCTGCGCGTGCTGTGCTACCGCATGGGCGCGGACTACGCCTGCTCGGAGATGGTGAGCGCGATGGGATTCACCCACGCCAAAACCAATAACGAAACCTACCGCATGCTGCTGGGCGTGCATCCGGAGGAGAAAAACACCGCCTGCCAGCTCTTCGGCAGCGATCCCGCCGTGATGGGCGAGGCCGCCGCGAAGCTGACGGAGCTTGGGCGCTTTACCATGCTGGACATCAACATGGGCTGCCCGGCGCGCAAGGTGGTGGGCGGCGGCGACGGAAGCGCGCTGCTTCTGGACCCGGACAAGGCCTACCGCGTGATGGAGGCGGTGAAGAACAACACCTCGCTGCCCGTCACGCTCAAGACGCGCCTTGGCTTTGATCAGGACTCCATGAACGCGCTCAGGCTGTGCGAGGCCGCGCAGTCGCTGGGCTTTGCGTGGGTCACCGTCCACGGCAGAACCCGTCAGCAGCAGTATTCCGGCCAGGCGGATTACGCCGCCATCGGCAGCCTCAAGGCAAGGCTTTCCATCCCCGTCGTCGCCAACGGCGATCTCTTCACCCCCGAGGACGCCCTGCGCATGAAGCGCGAAACCGGCGCGGACGGGCTGATGATCGGCCGCGGCGCGATGGGCAATCCGTGGCTGTTCCGCACGGCGCGTCAGGCGCTGGAAGGAAAACCTGTGGTGCGCGAAACCCTCAGCGAGCGCATCGAAACCGCCATGCAGCACGCCGAGTGGATGGTGGAGGCCAAGGGCGAGCGCATGGGCATTGTGGAAATGCGCAAGCATCTGGGCCATTACATCAGCGGCCTGCGCGGCGCGGCCTCCATCCGCCGCGAGGTCAACTTCATGCTCACGCTTTCGCAGATGCGCGGTCTGCTGGATCGCCTGCTGGAAGCGGCGCAACAGGAGGAAATGGCATGAAAACCTTTCTTTTGCGCATGCTGGCTGTGTTGACGGCCTGCATGCTCGCTGCAGCCCCGGCGCTGGCCGCGCCGCTGGATGCGGCGTTCAGCGCCTTCTGGGATGAAAACGCCGACGTGCGCTTTGCGCTCTCCGCCCAGCTGGATGCGCTGGTGCCCTACGGCGACGAAACCGTGGCGCTGTTCAACACCGCGCTGCGCCATGTGAGCGTGGCGGCGCAGGTGACGGGCGGCACCACAGAGATGGATATCTGCGTGGCGGGCGACCCCGTTGTGTCGCTCACCGAAACCGTGACGGACGAAGGCAGCACCCTCGTCACCCCGCTGCTCCCCAACCGCACGCTGACCAGCTCCGGCTCCGTGATGGATAAGCTGGGTCTGGGAAAGACGGAAGAGCCCTTCGATTTCTTCAGGGCTGTGGCGGAGGCACAAAGCTGCTACCAGCAGCTCACCGACGCCATCCTGCCCTATGCCGAGCAGAAGGCAGCCAACTACAAAATCAGCGGCGTGGGCACCTCCAAGTGGAGCCGCATCGCCCGCCTCACCCCCGAGCAGGGCAAGGAGCTTGCACCCCTCATCGCGCAGGTGCTGGGCTGCGGCATGGACGAAGCCTACCGCAAGGAGCTTCAGAACATGACCTTCTCCAAGGGCTTCATCGTGGGCCTGTATCAGACGGAGGAGGGCGGCGAGGACCTGGCCGTGTACATCAAGGGCGGCGTGACCTTTGCCGACGGCGGCTACCGCACGCTGAGCTACCAGTGGGCCTTTGCCGACAAGCAGGACGGCGTGCGCGTGGACACCTACAAGTTTGAAATGAACCGCTCCAAGGGCGCTAAGGACGACCGCGAAATCAGCGCCAGCTATGAGCGCCAGACCGGCGAGGGCGTAAAGCTGGAGGGCGAAAGCAAGTGCCTGATCCGCAGCCCCGAAACCGGCGAAAGCGTGACCACCACCATCACCCATGACCTGACCGGCGCGGAAAACGGCAGCGAGCGCAGCCTGAATGGCAGTGTGACCACCACCGTGCGCACCGTCAAAGGCGACAGCGCCTCCACCGTGACCACTGCCATTTCGCCCAGCCTCACCCTCCTGTCCAGCGAAGGCAGCGGCGTGATGAGCGGCAAGGTGGAAATCGAGCGCAAAAAGGGCGGCAAGACCGTCGAGATGAGCGCGGTGATCACCTTTGACGAGGAGCCCGCCGAGCGTTTTGCCGAGGCGGCGGACACCGGCATGCTCTTCATCGTCATCGACGACGGCGATCAGCCCCAGAGCAGCCTGATGCAGAACATGGACGTACCCGCGCAGGACGATCCCGATGATTATCTGGTGGGCAAGCCTCCGGCCGGATACGAAAGCCACACCGCGCCCGGACAGCAAACCGTGGTGGACATGGATCACCTGACGGTGGAGGAATCCGCCGCGCTGATGGATGAGCTTGCTCAGAACCTGGCCGGCAAGCTGATCATCGCCATCGCCAGGCTGCCCAGGGAAGACAGCGTGCTTCTGCAGGACAGCCTGTCCGCAAGCGACTTCGACGCGCTGCTCAAGCTGGTCGAAGGTCTGTAAACCCCGTAAAGTAAGGAGGTTTTCCGTATGAAACGCCTTGCATCGCTCCTGCTGGTGCTGTGCCTGCTGTGCCCCCTGATGGCACAGGCGGCCGAGGACTATACCGTGGCTGAAAAGCTGGTCAAACAGCTGTGGGCCGGCAGCGGCTTCAGCGGAACGCTGACGGTGGACGTGCAGTCCGAAACGGGCGCATCCACCGTGAAACCCATCGTGCTGGATGCGGATTACATCTACGTGCGTGAAACGGCGGAAAAAACGGCCGAGCACCGCTTGGATGTGACCCTCATGGACGGCGAAAACGCTCTGAGCGCGGTCTATGCGCAAATCAAGGACGGCGCGCTGAGCTTCCAGGCGGACGTCATCAGCCCCGACTGGTATGTGTACGCGCCCGGCAAGGAAGCCTCGCCTGCCCAAAGCCAGCTGGATGCGCTCAAGGACGGCGCGCTTGCGCACACCGGCGCTGCGCAGATTGTCCAGACCGCGCTCATGCTTCTGCCCCTTTGCCAGGAGGACAGCGATCTGTCCGACGCGCTGGAAAGCTATACCACCCGCATCGACGTGTGGATGGAGGGCTACCGCGAGGAAGCGCTGCTGGACAAAACTGCCGACGGCGTAACCACCATGCAGTCGCGCTACACCATTCCTTCCGCCGCCATCAAGGCGCAGATGAAGCAGCTGGTGCTGGACGTGCTGGCGGATGAAGAGCTGCTCATGGCGCTCTACGATGCATTCGGCGGCGAGACGGGACGGTACTACTTCAACCCCGCTTTGCAGAACTGGTACTTCGGCGTCATCGAGGAACTGCCCCTCACCGGCTGCATCACCCTTTCCCGCACCGTGAGCATCAAGGGTGACGTGCTGGAAACCCGCTTGTCCCTGCCGCTGTACGATGCGCACAGCGGCGAGAGCACCCTCTCCTACGAGCGCACGCAGGGCGAAGGCGACCTGCCGGACAACCGCGCGCTGCGCTTTGAAACGGCGGATCACGTCTTTGCGCTTCTGTATCAGGCGTACAGCTCCATGACGGGCGTGAACGTGATGCAGGGCACCTTCACCGCGGACGGGAAGGCCGTGGCCTTCACCCTCAAGCAGGAGGAAAGCCTGAACCGCGACGATGAAAGCCGCGACGTGTACGGCTACGATATCGACCTCACCCTGCGCCCGCAGGAGAGCGAGAGCGAAACACAGCTTGTGCTGGTGAGCCGCTTTATGAGCCGCGAGCTCAAATCCGCGCCCACCGAGACGGATATCACCCTTTCCGTGCAGGATGATGATTCCACGGTGAAGCTGCACTTCAACGGCTCCACCCGCAAGAAGTGGGAGCCCGAACCCCTCAGCGGCGGACGCACCGATGTCAGCGACCTGACCGAGGCGGATCTCCTGTCCATCCTGCCCGGCACGGCTGTGCGCTTTGCCGCGCTCACCGCCCCGTTCCTCAGCATTCCGCAGCAGCCCGCCGAAACGGCCGAATAATCGATTATGGGAGATGAAACCTTCATGCCCAATCCTGATGAAATCTTTGGCGCATATGTCTTTGACGACGCGATGATGCAGCGCCGCCTGCCCAAGGAAACCTACAGAGCCCTCAAGCGCACCACCGAGGAAGGCCGGTCGCTGGATCCTGCCATTGCAGGCGTGGTGGCCAACGCCATGAAGGACTGGGCGCTGGAAATGGGCGCGACGCATTACACCCACTGGTTCCAGCCCATGAACGGCGTAACCGCCGAAAAGCACGACGCCTTCATCAGCCCCAAGGCGGATGGCAAGGTGCTTTTGGAGTTCTCCGGCAAGGAGCTTGTGCGCGGCGAGACCGACGCATCCTCCTTCCCGTCCGGCGGCCTGCGCGCCACGTTTGAAGCGCGCGGCTACACCGCGTGGGATCCCTCCAGCTTCGCCTTCATCAAGGAAGGCACGCTGTGCATCCCCACGGCCTACTGCTCCTACGGCGGTCAGGCGCTGGACAAGAAAACGCCCCTTCTGCGCTCCATGCAGGCGCTCAACAAGCAGGCGCTGCGCATTCTCAGGCTCTTTGGCAACGACCGCGTGGTGCGCGTGGTGCCTACCGTGGGCGCGGAGCAGGAGTACTTCCTCATCGATAAGGAAGTGTACCGCCGCCGTCCCGACCTGATGGTCACCGGCCGCACCCTCTTTGGCGCCAGGCCGCCCAAGGGTCAGGAGCTGGACGACCATTTCTTCGGCGTCATCAAGCCCCGCGTGCAGGCCTTCATGAAGGAGCTGAACACGGAGCTGTGGAAGCTGGGCATTCTGGCCAAGACCGAGCACAACGAGGCCGCGCCCGCCCAGCACGAGATGGCCCCCATCTTTACCACCGTCAACATCGCCGCCGACCACAACCAGCTGACCATGGACATCATGAAGAAGGTGGCCGACCGCCACGGCATGGTGTGCCTGCTGCACGAAAAACCCTTCGGCGGCGTCAACGGCAGCGGCAAGCACAACAACTACTCCATCGCCACCGACAGCGGCGTGAACCTGCTCAACCCCGGCGATACGCCCAGCGAGAACGCGCAGTTCCTGCTCTTCCTCACGGCGGTCATCGCTGCGGTGGATGAGTATCAGGAGCTTTTGCGCGTCACCGTGGCCTCTGCCGGCAACGATCACCGTCTGGGCGCGGCGGAAGCCCCGCCTGCCATCATGTCCATCTTCCTGGGCGATGAGCTCAACGGCGTGATTGAATCCATCGTGTCCGAAAGCCGCTACGCCGGCCACGAACCCAGCCAGATGAGGCTGGGCGTGCACATCCTGCCCAAGTTCCCCAAGGACTCCACCGACCGCAACCGCACCTCGCCCTTTGCCTTTACCGGCAACAAGTTCGAGTTCCGCTCCCTGGGCTCCTCGCAGTCCATCTCCGGCCCCAACGTGGTGCTCAACACTGCCATCGCCGACGTGCTCATGCACATGGCCGACGAGCTGGAAAAGGCGCAGGACTTCACCACCGCCGTGGATGCGCTCATCCGCCGCACGCTGCGTGCGCACAAGCGCATCATCTTCAACGGCAACGGCTACGACCAGGCGTGGGTGGAGGAGGCCGAGCGCCGCGGGCTGTCCAACCTGCGCACCACGGTGGACGCCCTGCCGCACTACACCGACGACAAGAACATCGCCCTGTTTGAGCGCCAGAAGGTGTACAGCCGTCTGGAAGTGGAAAGCCGCTGCGAAGTGAAGATCGAGAACTACATCAAGATCATCGACATCGAGGCGCTCTCCACCATCGACGTGGCCCGCCGCATGATCCTGCCCGCCGCCATCGCCTACAGCGGCGAGGTAGCCTCGGCCCTGCAGGCCAAGCGCGCGGTGATGCCGGATCTGGCCGCAGCCGAGGAGCCGCTGCTCAAGCGCCTGAGCATCCACACCAGCGAGCTGTACAACGCCATCGAGGCGCTGCACAAGGCGTTGCAGGACATGGACACCACCCAGCCCATGATCGCCCAGGCCCAGTACACCCGCGATTGCGTGGTGCCCGCCATGAACGCTGTGCGTGCATCCGCCGATGCGCTGGAGCCGCTGGTGGGCGAAAAGCACTGGCCCCTGCCCACCTATCAGGAGCTGCTGACCAGCATCTGACCCCGTTTTTCTGCGGCCCCCATGCACGGGGGCCGTCTTTTTTTCATTTCTGTCATCCAAAACCCATCCTTCAAGCGTCCTGATAGACAAAAGTCATCCGAAAGGAGCGAGGAACAGGTGGACGCCCTGACATTTCAGGCCGAGGCCATGCGGCTGGAACGGCTGATGTACCACATCAGCTGGTCGCTGTTGCGCAACACCGAGGACTGCGCCGACGCGGTGCAGGAGGCGCTGACGCGCGCGTGGCAGAAGCGCGCATCGCTGCGCAATCCGGAGCAGTTCAAGCCATGGCTGATGCGCATTCTCATCAACCAGTGCAACGACATGCTGCGCAGGCGCAAAAGGCAGAATGCTTTCCCTTTGGAAGAGGCCGGGGAGCTGGCGGCCGAGCAGCCGAAGGAATCGGCGCTGCTGGACACGCTGGGCTGCCTGCGGCCGGAACTGCGGCTGGTGATGGTGCTGCACTATCTGGAAGGCTGCACGGTGGAGGAAATCGCCCGCATAACCCGCACGCCCGCGGGCACGGTGAAATCGCGCATGAAGCGGGCGCGCAAGGAACTGGGCGAAATCATCGCGCAGGAGAGAAAGGAGGAGTGGACATGAACGAGCACGAGATTTGCAGAATGCTGGAACAATCTGTACCCGAGGTGCCGGAGCAGTTCCATCAGGCCATGGAAGAAACCCTTGCCCGCATTGTGCGCGAGGAACGCCCGCAGCCCGTTGTGCGCATGAGGCGCGCGCTGGCGCTGGCGGCGGCCATCGCCCTACTGCTGGCCACGGCGGCGTATGCGGTATACCGCTTCACCACCTTTGACGTGCTCAGCTTCCTCACGGGTCAGAACCCCGTGAACGCGGGTGAAATCATGTCCGCCAGCCTCCATCAGGAAACGGTGAACGGCGTAGATGTTACCATCCGCGAGGCGGGATACGACGGGCGCATGCTGCTGATTCAGTACAGCTACCGCCTGCCGGATGAGAATCCTCCGATGGACCCCTACGAGTGCGAGAGCATGGTGTTCGATCGCGGTGTGGGCTGGTGGACGGACAACTTCTGGATTGACGGCGTGAACATGGACATGTTCGCAGGCTCCGGCAGCGAGCTCACCGGCGGCGCGCCGGGCGAGGTGATCCACACGGAATACTGGCGGCTGGACGAGGGGAATGTGAAACTCTCCGGTGAGGTGGAAATCGCCCTGCCCATCGGCGCAAAGCCGGATACCTCGCGCTACTTCCCGCGCAAGGATCACCCCGAGTGGTTCAACGCCGACGGCAGCATGAAAAAGCCCGACCAGGGGTTGGTGACCTTCCGCCTGAACACGGGCGACACGCTCAGCCGCGTGCTGACCGAAGCGCCCAACCTTCCCACCACCAACGAGCTTGGAACCTTCCGCGTGAGCGAGGCCGCCTTCAGCCCGCTGATGACCTACCTCACGCTGGCCATCGCTCCCGATCCCGCCGCGCTGGAACGTTACAAGGCCGAGCACGGCGAAGGCCTGTACGACGACGAAGGCGCGCTGGCATGGCCGTACGATGCATCCGACGTGCACGGCGGCTGGGTGCACAGCCTGTCGCTGGTGGACGCGGACGGAAACGAGCTGTTCCCCGGCCACTACGGCGTGAGCATGCTGGGCCGCGAACAGGCGGAGTTCCTGTATCCCCACATCGAGCACCTGCCGGATGAGCTGTGGCTTGCCCCGGTGGAAAACGGACAGGCGCGTATGGAGGATGGGGTGCGGGTGCGGTGAATGGTTGTGGCCGGCCGCCATTCGTGATATCATATCCACCGATGACAAGCCGGCTGCGCATGCAGCTGGAAACCATCCACGATGTGTTTGCGCAGGAGAAGCAGATCTGCGAAAAGCATAACCGGAGAGAGCAAGCAACACACAGGGAGGCAAGAGCATGTACGCAGAAAACTACTATCAGATTGTCACCAGGCTGCTTTCGGATATTTTTGAACAGGAAAGCGGCGCCATCCGCAAGGCGGGCGAATATGTGGCCGATGCGCTGGAGAAGGACGGCCTGCTCTACGTATTTGGCTGCGGCCATTCCCACATGATTGAGGAGGAGCTGTTCTACCGCGCAGGCGGCTTGCTGGCCGTTGCGCCCATTTTTGAAACGTCCGCCATGCTGCACGAGGGCGCGGTGAAGTCCTCGCAGATCGAGCGCATGAGCGGCTACGCCAGCCACGTGATGGATCGCTATCCCATCGGCGAAAACGACGTGCTGCTGGTGGTGTCCACCTCTGGCCTCAACCCCTTCCCCATCGAAATGGCCGACGCTGCCCGTGCCAAAGGCGCGAAGGTGATTGCCGTCACCTCCCTCAACTACGCCGACCGCAAGCCCCGCACCGCCGACGGCCGCCACCTGCATGACACGGGCGACCTGGTGATCAACAACCACGTGCCCGCCGGCGACGCCGTGATCACCGTGCGCTCGGACGGTACCAAGGCCGGCCCGGTGTCCAGCATGGCCTCGCTGTTCATCGCCGACAGCATCATGCTCACCGCCTGCGAAATCCTGCGCGAGCGCGGCAGGGAGCCGGACGTGTTCATCAGCGGCAACTGCCCGGAGGGCGACGCCTACAACAAGCGCATGCTTGACAAGTTCAAGGCGCGCGTGCGGCATTTGTAATCAAAGCAACAAAACAGGAGCTGCCCCGGAAGGGAGCGGCTCCTGTTTTGTGGAGTGGTTGGCTTAAGGGGTTATGGATGAATCATGCGGGTGTTTTCTTCCCCGCGGTGCTTGATGTTCAGACGGGTTCCGATCAGTTTTTCAGAATCGACGACACGATAACTTTCGTTGGGGAAATAAGCTTCATGAATGGGAAATGCTCCCTTGGCTTCCAATGCACCTAAGGCGCCTGAAAGATCGTTAACATAGAAGCCGATATTGTGCACTCCATAGCCATACTTATCCAGATAATCCTTCCAGGAATTATTCTGAGAATCGCAGACTTCTACAAATTCGAACCCAACAGGGCCAAATGTGAAGGTACACAGCCGTGCTGCACCGACTTCACAACGTTCGCCGCGGAAATAGAAGGCGCATTTGTCCGGGCCGGAATGATGGCGGATATTGGGGGCTTCAATGCCGAACAACTCGCTCACATTGCGGACAGCCGCTTCTATATCGGGTACGAGGATGGTGAGCTGCATGATATCCAGACTGTCGATGTGACCTGGAGCTGCAGCTTTTTCCAAGGCAGCAAGTACTTCAGCAAGCATCACACAGCCGGGATCCGGATATTCCGCGTTGCGCGAACCCATCCAGCGAGCGCGACCCATGCGCGCTTCCATGCCCTTGGTTTTCTCAGCGCCTTCCCGGGCGGCTTTGGCGCCGCAGATAAGCGCTTTGCGCAGGGAAGGTTCAGCAGCGAAGCTGGCTTCCATCGCATCAGCACAGGGATAGAGGGCGTCCAGAATGGTTTTGTCGCCGGGATGAGCCTTGCCGAGCCGTTCAATGCTCTGTGCCAGACGGCGTGGAATGCCGATGACGTCCTGATCGCTCAGCGCGTCCATGCCCTTGAAGGCATTTGCCAGATCCATCATCGAAAAGCTCAGCAGCGTTCCCATGGTAGAGGGAGCCGCACGGTTGAACGCTTGTGCACACAGGGTCAAACATTCCGAGATGGATTGTCCGCCTGCGTGATCCAATACCTCGTTCAGGGCTTCACCGCCCTTGAGCAGAGACTGACCCAGATCGCCGTCTCCAAGATGGCCATCCAGTTCTGTCAGCGCCGGTTCAGATGCGATCCACGATTGGGAAATAATTCGCAGTACCTTTTGAATGTCTGAATGTGTGTACAAAGCGAATACGCTCCTTTTACGATCAGTCTTTGGTGATGACGCTGCGCGCGATCAGGCTGTCTACGCACTCGTGAACGGCCTGCGGGATGGTGTAGCGCGGACGGTAGCCAATCAGGCGGCAGGACTTCTCAATGGAGTAGCAGTCGCTGTGCGTGAGATGGCTGTAGGTGCTGTTGATGTAGGACTGGCCGTTTTCCGGTTCTTCCGCCAGCGTTTCCTCGCACCACTCCTTCCAGGGCAGGTACCGGATGCGGGCTTCGGGATAACCGAAATAGGTGAACAGATCCTCGGTCAGGCCGCGCAGGGTGATGGCCTGCGGCGCAACGGCATAGAAGTCCTCGCCGATGGCGGCGGGCATGCGCAGGATGGCCTGATGGAACATCTGGGCAACGTCATCGGCATGCACATGGTGCAGCATTTCCATGCCGAAGTGCGGCAGGGCGATTTCTTCACCGCGCAGAACCTTTTCAAAAATTCTGGGATTGAAGTTGCCGGCGCAGTTGATGCAGGTCCAGCCGGGACCGGTGATGTGGCCGGGGCCGATGGTGGTGGCGGGGAAACGACCCCTGCGGGCTTCATCCAGCAGGTACAGTTCGCTTTCCCTCTTTTTGCGGCCGTAGTCGCAGATACCCACTTTGGGATCCGATTCGCTGGCGGGAACCACCGTAGCATAGCCATGCGCCCAGACGGAGCTGCAGTACAGGTACTGTTGCACCTTTCCGCGCAGCGCCTCGACCATTTCAATGGTGCTGGAGGTTTCGAAGTTGATCAGATCCACCACCACATCCGGTTTCAGATCAGCAATACTCTGTCCAAAGGCATGATCTTTTTCCAGGGCTGTGCGATCCAAAAGCACTTCCTTAACAGACTTCCATGCACCATGGTTGGAATAGGGCTTGCTCTGACCACGCGAAACGCTGATGACTTCAAATCCGCTTTCCACCAGGCGGGGAACCAGATAGGTGCCAATATGGCCCTTGCCGCCGATAACAACAATACGCATATACTCAAAGCTCCTTCTTAAGATCGCTGTTGAGGGTCAACAGCAGTGAAGAGAAGAACGGAAGGCGCCGGAAGGCGCCTTCCGTTCGTTGTGAGGCGTTAGTTGCCAGCCACCAGGTTGGTGCCCTTGCGAGCGTTGTACACGTCGATGTAAGACTGCAGCACTTCGTCGCCGCCGTTGGCCTTGTAATCCTCCACGAACTCGTCGAAGTTCTCCAGAGGCTCCTTGCCGGTGATGAACTTCACGGACCAGTCGAGCAGGATCTGGTTGAGGTCAGCCAGATAGATGGTGCTCTCCTCGGTGGTGATGCCTTCGAACAGGTTCTGGTACAGCTTGGCGTTCATAGCAGCCTGCTGGAACTCACGATAGCCGGGGTTGATGGTGCACAGGATCTCCTGGTATTCCATGACGCGGTACACGTACTGGCTCATCAGGTCCAGCCACATGTCGTTCATAGCCAGGGTGCCTTCCTCGGTACGGGCCAGGAACTTGCCGTTCTCGTCCACAGTGTAGTGCACGCCTTCTTCGCCGTAGCAGCTGAGCATGAAGCCTTCGTCGGAGCCCAGGTAGGTGAGCAGCTCAAAGCACTTTTCGATGTTCTTGCTGTTGGCAGAGATGGAGACGGTGAAGGAGTTGAGGTTGTTGGCCATCATGCCGTAGTCGCCGTTGGGGCCGGTAATGTCGTTGCACATCACCCACTTGGCCTCGGGGCAGATGGAGGGCATCTTCAGGCGGTCGTTGACAGCTTCGCAGATGGTGGCCCACCAGCCGACAGTGGTACCGGTCTTGCTGTTAACGATGTTCTGCAGGGCAGCGTCGCTCTGGATGATGAAGATGTCGGGGTCGACAACCTTATCCACGGCGTACAGCTGGTGGCAGAACTCCAGGGCCTGCTTGTAGTTCTCGGTCAGCACGGGGTTATAAGCCTTGCCGTCCTTCTCGAAGAAGCGGTTGGGCTGAATGCCGTAGGCGCCGAACACGGGCATGAAGCAAGTCACTTCCATGCCGCCGATCATCTCGTGCACGGACAGGCCGTAGGTATCATCCACGCCGTTGCCATCGGGATCATTGTAGGTGAAGGCAAGCAGCACTTCGCGCAGCTCTTCCAGCGTCTTGGGCTGCTTCAGGCCCAGGTTCTCCAGCCAGTCCTGACGGACGTAGTAGCTGTACTTGCCGGGAACGTTGTAGTTGGGGATGGTGTAGATGTGGCCGTCAACGGTGACCAGATCCCAAGCTTCCTGAGGCATGACAGCCTTCAGCTCGGGGTACTTCTCCAGATAGGGGGTCAGATCCAGCAGAGCGCCGGTGTCGATGTACTGGAAGTGATCATAGCCGTTGAAGCGGATCAGGTCGGGCACATCGTTGGCAGCGATCATCAGGTTGACCTTCTGCAGGAACTGATCGGTAGGAACGATGTTCACGTTGACTTCCGTGCCGGTGATCTCGCCGATCTTCTCACGAATAGGATCGTCTTCCTTCACAACACGGGCATAGTCAAAGGAGATGATGGAGATCGGTACGCGCTCTTCCTCGGCAAGCGCGCTCAGACCGCCGAAGCAGCCGAAGCACAGGATCATAGCCAGCAGCAGAGAAACCAGTTTCTTCATGATGATAGCTCCTTTCGTTTTGTGATATGCAGGTAAATTGTTCGTATGTTCAGAAAGCCCGGCTCGAAGATGTACCTCCTTTCTATGCCTTTCAAAGCAGAGCGGCTTTCGGATTACCCTTTGATGGCACCAACCATGATGCCCTTGGTGAAATACTTCTGCAGGAAGGGGTAGACAGTCAGGATCGGCGCGGTAGCCAGAATGATGGTAGCGGCGCGGATGGATTCCACCGGCGGAGGCAGTGTGTCGGACATGACCACGCTGCCGGTCATGGAGGTGGTGGACTGATACATGGAACGGATGAGCACCTGCAGCGGCTGCTTGGGGGTGGAGTTGATATACATGAGGGGAATGAAATACTGATTCCAGAAGCCGACGCCGTAGAACAGGGTGAGCGAAGCCAGAATAGCGCCGGACACCGGCAGCACGATGCGGGTGAAGATGCCAAACTCGCCGCAGCCGTCCAGACGGGCCGATTCAAACAGCGTATCCGGGATGCTGCGCACAAAGTTGCGCATGACGAACAACCAGAAAGTGTTCATCGCATTGGGAATGAACATGGCAAACAGCGTGTCGATCATACCCAGCGATTTCACCACCAGATAGGTAGGAATCATGCCGCCGTTGAAAATCATGGTAATAATGAGGAAAACGTTCAGGACGTCCACACCGGGCAGACGGCGGTTGGCCAGCACATACGCACCCAGACTGGTCAGCGTCAGACTCAGCAGCGTGCCAAGAAAGGTAACTGTGATGGTAACTGCGTACGCCTTGCCAATACCTGAAGCACGCAGCACATAACGGTAGGATTCCAGCTCAATGTACTTAGGAATGACCAGGAAACCGCCCTGAGCCACCTGTTCAATGGGTGCAAGGGAAAGCAGAAGAAGATACAGGAAGGGATAGAGCATGGTGACACAGATGAGGATGATCAGGCCGAGATTGACATAGTCGCCCCAACCGATTTTCATTGCCGGCGATTTATTAGCCAGCGTAGGCTGCTGATCCATCATTACCAAAGACCTCCTTCCGGATCAATCTTCTTGGCGCCCCAGTTGGCAGTTACAACCAGCACAAGGCTGATGAGCGATTTGGCCAGACCATTTGCTGTGGCGTAAGAATAGTTGTTCACGCGCTGAACGCCAATACGGAAGATGTAATAGTCAATGGTTTCAGCGCTGCTCTGCACTGCTGCATTGATCATAACCAGCACCTGATCAAAACCGGCGCTCAGTACATTGGTCAAAGACAGAATCAGCATGATGCTGACTACGGAACGGATAGACGGGAAGGTGATGTGAATCAGCTGCTTCCAGCGTCCTGCGCCGTCGATCATGGCTGCCTCGTACAGCTGCGGATCGATAGAGGATAACGTTGCCAGATAGATGATGGCGTTCCATCCGAGTTCCTTCCACAGCGCTGACAGCGCCAGGAACCACGGAAACAATTCCTCCGATGACATGAAAGGAATGGCCTGTCCGCCCAAACGGCGAATGAACTGATTGACGAAACCGCCGGATGAGAAAAAACTAAAAAGAATACCGCTGATAACTACCCAAGATACGAAGTGAGGCAGATAAGAAATGGTCTGCAGCGCTTTCTTTGTTTTAGGAAAGCGCACTTCATTCAACATCAGAGCAAAGATAATGGGGAAAGGAAAGCCGATCAGAATTCTCAGTGCACTCAGCTCCAGGGTATTGCCCATCACACGGCGGAAGTCGCGGCTGCTGAGCATGCGGTTGATGTGCTTGAGGCCTACCCATTCACTGCCGAAAATACCTGCTTTAAAGGAAAAGTCTTTGAAAGCGATCGATACGCCAGCCATGGGGATGTAGCAGAAGATGATGTACCAGAGTGCCACAGGAAAAAACATGATGTAGTAGGTTTTGTACTTGCCCAAACGCAGAAGCTTTTGCCGAAAGGAGACGGGGGCCGTGGGAATCATGCTTATTTCCTCCGTTTCTTTAACTGTATTTTTTCACTTGTCATCCGGTTGTTTGATCTGCTTTTATGATATGTTTGCAACTGCATTTGAGCAATCTTAAATAGTCAGAAATGTTCTGTTTTTAGTCAAAAACGACATTTCAAATTTCGAAACCAATTTAAAATATACAGTTTTGAATACGGAAAAAATTTCGTTTTACGATAAAAAAGAGCGGCTCTGAAAAAATCAGGGTATCATAATTGCACAGTTTGCTGAATTTCATAAGGAGGCAGCGGAGATGCAAAAGCTGAGACGCTTAATGAAGGCGAAACGTTTTTTTGTGCGTGTCATGGTTCTTTTTGGCTGCGCTCTGGTACTGACGATATGCGTTATTTCCTTCTTTTTAAACAATCATTTTTTTCGATATATGCAAAAAGATGCCTACGGTATGCTCGAACAGATCAGCGTAACCTATGCATCACAGTTTGACGGGCTGCATCAGCAGGTCAATGCAGCTGCATCGATGATGACCAATGCTGTCCAGATCAAAAATGTTTTTTCTGGCAAATCTAATGATGAATATGATCGCTTTGCCATCAACGGAAAGATCCGAAGTATTTTGGCTCAATATCCATGTATTGATTCAATATCAGTCATTGATACGCGGCATGAATTCTATTACAACTCAGGCATTGTAGACAAACGGATATTGCAGGCGGATATTTCCGATTTTTTTGAACAGCAAGGAGTTGTGCCGTACTGCTTTCTTGCGCGAAGCATAACGGGTGCGTCCGGCGAGGCGCTGATGAGCATGGTGATCCCAGTGGGATATCATCAGGTATCCAAACAGCAAAACAATCTGCCTGTGCTGGCCAGCGGCATCGTTATCAATGTCAAAGCGGATTATTTCTTTGCCACATACTTGGAAAAACGCGGCGGCATTGGCTCTGACATTCTGATTCTGAATCATTCCGGCTTACTGTGCAAGGCGGCTTCTTTCGACACCAGTACGCTTGAAGAAATCCTGACTGAAAGCGATGGAAAATTGCAGGAGGAAGAGGGACAGATTGAGCTGCATGTGAATGAGGCCACCTATATGGTAGCCTATCAGAAGGAAGCGCACTACACCGTTATGGTGGTAGAGGAACGAGGGCGGCTGTTTGCCAGTATGAACGATTATTTGCGCGATACATATGCGGTTATTGGTCTGATTTTGCTGGTTTCGCTGGCGGGTGTGTTTTTTCTGCTGCGCCGCTCCTACAGCACAGTGGCCTATGTTCTGGCAGATGTATCCAAGAATCAGCACGACTGGGATCTGTTCAGCTATGCCAGCGATGAAATTGAATATATTGGCATTCAGTTTGACCGACTGCGCAGTTCTCTGAGTGCGCATACACAAAAGCTGGCGAGTACGGAGCCCTATATTCACAAACAGCTGATCGCCGGTTTGCTGATGGGACATCCGGCGGCAGAATTGCCGTTGCTTTCCGAGCACTTTCCAACACTTGCCAGCAAGCATAGCTATCAGGTGCTGGCTCTGCTGATGCGTATTCCGGAAGAGAGTACGCTGGAGGACGGGCTGTCTGTACACCAGATTACCACGCGCTTGGAAATTGAGCAGATGGCGTCTGGCTTTTTGGCGATGCATGGCGATATGGCGTTTGTATTGTACGAATCCCGTGCAGAAAAGCATGGATATCTGTGTACATATATTGTTTGTGGATACGTACAGGATTGTCAGCTGCTCTCCCCGGCTTTCTTTGAACCGCTGCGCATGCAGTATGAAGAAAAGGGCTGTGACGTCACCTTGTGTATCGGCTGCGTGGTGAAGGAACTGGAAGAGGTTCAGCGCTCCTATCAGCATGTTCTCGCTCTTGAAAAATATATCTTTACCAGAGGGTTTGGTTCGGTTCTGGATGGAGAAGAACTAAGCACCGTGACGACTTCGGAGTTTCTGGATTCTTTCAAACTGAAAGAACTGATCGATTCTGTGAGATCGGTACAGAAAGAAAAAACCGTGGAAGTGTTAGACGAAACGTTGGCACGGCTTGCTCTGTGCCCGCCGGAGTTTGCGCGTT
The DNA here is from genome assembly GCA_029009515.1 of bacterium. Classification (GTDB taxonomy): domain Bacteria; phylum Bacillota; class Clostridia; order Christensenellales; family Aristaeellaceae; genus Limiplasma. Next base: position 12,742 of record JAQXJZ010000158.1, on the reverse strand, counting down.
TGATGGTGAATACGTTGTATTTTCATGTTTTACAGACGGGATCTGGCGTGCTCAAAACGTTTACCGATGAGGAACTGCCCTATAATGTAGACGAGGTATACGGTGAGTGCAACAATCTGCTGACGCTTGCAGACGTGAAGAAACATCTGATTGCATTCTGCGAGCAACTGATGGATGTTATTACGGATGTGCAAGGCAATCAGCGCTATCAGATGTACCGAAAGATTCTGAGCGTGGTGGAACGTGAACTGTGCAATTCGGATCTGTCCTTGGCCTTTGCAGCAGAAATGGTGGGGATCTCCTCAGGCTATGCAGGAAAGATTTTTTCCTCCTACGCCGGATGCGGCTTCTCGGAGTACCTGAACAATCGGCGTGTCGAAAAGGCAAAGGAACTTTTGTGCAGTACGCATCTGTCTGTCAATGAGATCAGCGCGCGGGTTGGTTTCCAAAGCAACACCTATTTCATTACCATTTTTAAAAAGAGTACTGGTATGACGCCAAACAGCTATAGACGTAACGGAGAAAAAATGTCCAAAGAGTAAAAACATCGTCCGCTTCGTACAAAGAAGCGGACGATGTTTTAGGATGAAGGGCATCATACATGGATGTTGATCTTGCGATGAATGAGCATATTGGCAATGATGGCACACACGACAGCACCACCGTCAGGACAGTTCCGTGAGCGTTCGGCAATCCATTTGGCACGGCCTATTTTGGCAATACAGCCCTTGGTGGCATTGGCAGCGTCTTCAGCCTGAATCGCCGCATGTTTTGCTGCCTTTACGATATCAAACTGCTCCAGATAATGATCCTGCAGTGCGTCCGTGTAAGGAATCAGCGCATCAAGAACGGTTTTATCTCCTAACTGAGCACGGCCGTTGATCATGATGGTTTCAACCATTTTTCGGGGCATCATCAGGGCGTCGCGGTCTTCGATGGTTGCCTTGTTCTGCATGAGCTTGGCAGCTTCGAAGAGCGAAAAACTCAGCAATGTTCCCATGGTGGAGGGCGCATTGATGTTGATTTGACGGGCACAGCGAAACAGCACATCGGATATGCTCTCAGCTGGAACATCGATTTCCTGCAAAATGCTGAAAGCAGCTTTTTCCATAGAAATACCCAAATCACCATCGCCGGAAAGGTTGTCAATATAAGTCAACAGATCTTTGGCATCGATCAGCTCATAGGAGATTCGTTTCAAAGCCTGCAGCATATCATCCAACGAGAACGACAAGTATGTTCACCTCACCCTCTGTATCGGCTGATTGATATCAGTAGCGCACAAGCGGAGAATAGGAAGGCGCCATCAGCAATGAGCGCAGGCGTTGATCCAGCTTCAGCACAGAAACAGACGCACCGTTCATACCAAAGGTGGTAGCATAGTTTCCGATGTATCGACACCCAATGCTGATTTTTTGTTTTTCGCACAGCTGATGAAGATCAAGGTACAGAATGAACAATTCTTCCTGAGCGGTTGCTCCCAAACCGTTCACCATCAGAGCAATCTCATCGCCTTCATCCAGTGTGAGATCTGCCTGAATCTGGTCAAACATATATTCGGCTATTTCGCGGCTGCGGCGTACCTTGGTGCGCCTGACACCGGGTTCGCCATGAATACCTACGCCGATTTCCATTTCATTTTCGCCAATCGAAAAAATGGGCGTTTGAGTATCGGGAAGCTGACAGGGCGTGAAGGCAACCCCGATAGACCCCAGATGGTTGTTTGCGTACTCCGCAATTTCAGCAACTTCATCCAGAGAACAGCCCATTGCAGCGGCTGCGCCCGCTACTTTATAAATCAGGGCGATGCCGCTGATGCAGCGCCTGCTGGGGCGCTCCTCGCTTGGGGCGGTTGCAATATCATCTGTTACGATAACAGTTCGGGTGGGAATTCCCTTTTGGCGGGCCTGAGAGGCGGCAAGCTCGAAATTCATGATGTCGCCAACATAATTGCCAATGATATAAAGAATTCCTTGATCGTGCGGCACCTGTTCGGTTACCCAGGTTACGCTGTCATAGCCCGGTGTGGAAAACATGTTGCCCATAGCAGCGCCGGCACACAGGCCATCGCCCAAATACCCAAGAAACAGGGGCAGATGTCCCATGCCTCCTCCTGTAACGATAGAAACCCTGTTCTGAGCAGAAAAATGCTGCAAAACAATTGCTTTGGAGTTACCGGGCTGTGTGCGGTAAAAATCGGCATGGGCTGCCAGGATGCCTTCCAGACAGTCCTCCACAAATTGGCGCGGATCATTTAAGAATTTCTTCATAAGGCTCCTCCTTGGTATGTGGATGCGGATATGCTCACTCCGCTGGTGAAACCTTTGTTTTGTCAGCTTTTGCCTTCTTTCCTCTGGAAGGCGTGTTTCCCTTGAAGGGACTGATGATACTGTTGTGTTTAACAGAATCTCTTAACTGGAACAGGGAGATCAGGTTGAGCACTTCTGTCTGGCTTTTGTCGGATAACTGCAAAAACTGTGTCAGTACCTTTTCGGCAGATGTAACGGTACCGTCAATCATACGCACATCGCGGGAAAACATGTTGAAGTCCATTCTCAAGCGGGTTCGCCCTAAAAGATAGTCGACGGATACGCCAAAAAAATCGGCCAGTTTGATCAGGGAAACGATATCCGGTGCATTTGTTTCTGTTTCATAATGCGATATGGTAGCAACGGAAGTATTCAGGACTCTGGCAAGATCACGCTGGGTCATGTTACGATCCTTGCGCAATTCGCTGATAATATCGCCGATCATTTTCCACCTCCAACTTATATCCTTATTATATAGACAAGTTTTATTCGAAGACGGGAAATTAAGATGATATTAATTTTGGAAGTAGAAAATGCGTTGATGATTATACATTCTCAATTTTCTCTTAATTCTTCAAATTGTGTTGTATAAACAAAACAACAGATCTGTCGAGTGCCTGAAAGAATTCAGAAAGAAGAAAACTGTCGTGCATAAATCTTCTGCATTCTTTGTGGACTTGGCAGAAAAGAAAATAAGGAGGCGCGAAAAATGAAGAAATTCGCAGTCAAAATGGTTCTCATGCTTCTGGTTCTCATGATGGCGTTCGGCAGCTGTCTGGCGGAAGCCGCCGTGGAATACCCCGTTGGTAACGGCGCCAAGGTCACTATCGTGCGCAAGGCCGACCCCGACCTGCCCACCGTTGGCATGACTTCCTATAACGAGGCTCCCGGCGTTGCTGCTTGGGCAGAGCAGACTGGCATCGAGATCGAAGTGATCGAGCCTGCGGACCTCAACGCTCTGTTGGTATACCTGGCCAGCAGTGATCTTCCTGATATCGTTGTGATGAAAAACGTCGGAGAGTATCCCGGTGGCATTGGCAAGATGGTCGAAGACGGTGTTGCCAGCGACCTGACTGACGACCTTCCTCTGTATGCTCCGGACTACTGGGAGTATATCAACAATCATCCCGAGTATCTGAGCAATGCCCGCATGGATGACGGCCGCTTCTACCTCATCCCCAGCACCATCTATCCCACTGGCTCTCCCTATCGCTACTGGTTCGGCATGGTTGCCCGCCAGGAGTATCTGGATCAGCTGGGCATGGAATTCCCCAAGACTCCCGACGATCTGTACACCTACCTGAAGCGCTGCAAGGACGAGCTGGGCGTAGAAACTCCCTTCATGTCTGACGTCAGCCGCTGGAATCTGGCTTGGGAATCCGGTGATGGCTCCTTCACTGCTCCCTTCGGTGTGGTCTCCACTGGTGTTTACAATGACAACGGCACCGTGCACTACGGCGCTGCCGAAAAGGAATTCAAGGACGTCCTGCTGTTCTTCAACAAGCTGTATGCTGACGGCCTGCTGGATCCCAACTTCACCGTGACCGATGAAGCTATCGCCAACTCTGCTATGATGAGCGGCAAGTCTGCTCTGATGCTCACCGCTGCCAGCCGCATCGCCAACATGATGAAGGCCAGCACCGATCCTAACTTCTCCCTGGTCGGCATTCCTCCGCTGAACAAGGCTGATGGCACCGAAGCTTACTTCGTCTTTGCCTCTACTTACATCGAGGGCAGCTTCTGCGCCTTCATCCCCGAAACCACCACTGGCGAGCGCCGCATCAACGCTCTCAAGCTCCTCAACTACTACTACACCGACGCTGGCCACATCCTGAGCAACTACGGCGTGGAAGGCGAAACCTTTGACATCGTGGACGGCAAGTACGTTCTCAACGATTTCATGGTCAACAACCCCGATGCTCTGCCCCTGGATGGTCTGCTCCGCACCTACGCTCTGATGAACTGGCCCATGTATTACGACGACGAGATGCTCGCGCAGCGCTATGGTCTGCCTGAGCAGGCTGCGGCTTTCAAGAACTGGGCTGCCAACGAGGGCGACAAGTACCAGATCCAGAACACCTCTATCCTGCCCAAGTATGCTGATGAGTACGCCAAGCTGTGGACTGATATCAAGACCTACATGGCCGAGTATCGTTCTCAGTTCATCATCGGCGCCAAGGCTCCCGAGACCTTCGAGAGCGAGTACCTGCCTACCCTCGAAAAGATGGGTATGCCCCGTGTGCTGGAGATCCTGCAGGAGTCCTTCGAGGCTTTCAACTAAGTCATAAACCAGAAGTGAGTTTGTGACATAATTCCTGCCGGAGCGTCAAACAGCTGTTTGACGCTCCGGCATTCCAAAATCTGATGCCGGGGGAGAAGAACGTGGAACGAAAGACCGCAAGTGTAACAACCAGGAAATTGTCATGGATAACCATCCTTCAGCGGGATTTCAAGGCCAACGGCGGTGCTTACCTGCTGGCGGTCCCGGTCATCGCTTATTTTATTTTGTTTGCCTACAAGCCCCTCTTTGGCGCTATTATCGCATTTAAGGATTTCTCAAGGCGCAGGGGTATTTGGGGAAGTCCTTGGGCTGACAATTTCGGTTTTGAACATTTTATCGATTTCTTTACTTCTGTCTATTTTGAGCGCACGCTGCGCAATACGTTGACCATCAGTCTTGCTAACATTCTCTTTGGTTTCCCACTTCCGATTATTCTGGCGCTTTTGATCAACGAGATTCATAACAAGAAGTACAAGCGCCTTGTGCAGACGGTTTCCTACATGCCCTACTTCATTTCCACCGTTGTTGTGTGCTCCATGATCACGCTTTTCACGGATGAAAAGGCATTTGTTGCAGAAATCGTCGGCTGGTTTGGCATGGACGTCACGGGCAACCTTCTCAATTACGAGAAGGCATTCTTGCCGATCTATACAATTTCAACCATATGGCAGTCGACGGGCTGGAACAGTATCATTTATCTGGCAGCTCTCTCTTCCATCGACATGGAATTGTACGAGGCAGCTCGTATCGACGGTGCAAACCGCTGGAAGCAGACACTGCATGTGACGATTCCCGGCATCTCCAGCACCATTATCCTGCTGCTGATCCTTGCGGTTGGCAATGCAATGAACGTCGGCTACGAGAAGGTTATTCTGCTTTATAATGACTTGAACCGCAACTCTGCGGATGTTATTTCTTCCTACGTGTACAGGCGCGGTATTGAACAGGCGGACTTCAGCTTTGGTACGGCAGTGGGTCTGTTCAACTCCGTGATCAACTTTGCCTTTGTGGTGACGGCTAACAAGATCAGCCACAAGGTAACGGGCGCAGGCCTGTGGTAAGGGGGGTGCAACCATGCGCAAGAACAACATGAAGCTCAAAGAAGAGGGAAAAGGATATCGGGTCTTTACCGTATTTAATACCATCTTGATGGCGCTGGTCGTGCTGGTGACAGCTTATCCGCTGTGGTATGTCATCATTGCTTCCCTGAGCGACCCGAGCTCTATGCTCACTGACTACGGCCTGATGTGGTTGCCCAAATTCCCCCTGTCGCTGGAAACATACGAATTCGCCCTACTCAATCCGCTGGTAATGTCTGGCATGAAGAGCACGCTATTCATTGTGGTGGTAGGCGTATCGGTTAACATGGTGTTTACCTGCCTGGGTGCCTATGTGATGTCGCTTCGCCGCTCCATTTTCAGAAAACCGCTGACCATCATGTTTATCTTTACCATGTACTTCAACGGTGGCATCATTCCCACCTATCTGAATGTACAGTCCTTTGGTTTGATGAACAGTCTCTGGTCGGTTATCATTCCGGTGGCTATCAACACCTACAATATGCTCATCCTGCGCTCGGCCTTTGTAGCCGTACCGGATAGTCTGGTGGAGGTGGCGCGTATTGATGGTGCGAGTCATGCTCGCATCCTCGTGCAAATTTTCCTTCCGCTCAGTGGTGCTACGCTTGCGGTTATGGTGCTGTACTACGCCGTCGGCCATTGGAATGCATGGTTCTACGCCAGCCTGTTCATTCAGAAACCGGAAATGTATCCGCTGCAGGTGGTGCTGCGCCAGATTATTCTTCTTAATAAGAATGCAAGTGCGTCTGCTGCTGCACTTACGGATAATGCATCCAGCATGCTGCTGGAACTTGTCAAGTATGCACTGATCGTTATCTCCTCTGCTCCGATTCTGATTCTCTATCCGTTCCTGCAGAGGTTCTTCACCAAGGGAGTTATGGTTGGCGCCATTAAGGGATAAACACGGATTCGATCAACAAGGAGGAAAAACCGTATGAAAAAGATCATGAACGCAGCGAAAGATTTTGTAGACCAGAGCATGAAGGGAATCGTTGCCGCTCACGGCGATTTCTACACCTTCTGTAATGAGGATCTCCGTGCTTTGGCGCGTGTTGACGGCAAGAAACCCGGCAAGGTCTCTATCGTGACCGGCGGCGGTTATGGCCATCTGCCTCTGTTCCTGGGCTATGTGGGTAAGGGACTGTGCGACGGTGTTGCCGTGGGTAACGTGTTCACGTCTCCTTCCAGCGACAGCATCCTCAACGTCAGCCGCGGTGTGGACAATGGGGCGGGCGTGCTGTTCCTGTTTGGCAATTACACCGGTGATGGTATGAACTTTGCCATGGCCAAGGAATTCCTCAGCTTTGCAGGCATTCAGGCTGAAATCGTTACTGGTTCCGACGACGTGGCCAGTGCGCCCAGAGAGCAGTGGCAGACCCGCCGCGGTATTGCAGGCATCATGTTTGCCTACAAGGTTGCCGGCGCTGCAGCAGAAGAAATGAAGCCTCTGGGGGAGGTAAAGCGTCTGGCTGAAAAAGCCGGCGAGAATACGGCTACCTTCGGCGTTGCTTTCTCCTCCTGCATCCTGCCTGATGTGGGCAAGCCCATCTTCGTCTTTGATGATGATGAGATGGAAGTTGGCATGGGCATCCATGGTGAACCTGGTGTGAAGCGCGGCAAGATGATTACCAGCGAAGAACTGGCCAGTCACCTCACCGGCGAGCTGCTCAGCGACCTGTCCATTCAGCAGGGCGACAAGGTTGCGGTGCTGGTTAATGGTTTGGGCGCTACTTCCCGTGAGGAACTCTATATCCTCTACAATGATGTGTCCGCAATCCTGGCTGAAAAGGGCGTTGCTGTGCATCGTGTATATGTGGGTGAATATGCAACCTCCATGGAAATGGCCGGTGCGTCTCTGAGCTTGATGAAGCTGGATGATGAACTGACTCATTATCTGGATGAGCCGGCTGTATCTCCCTTTACGAACTTTTATTATTGAGCATAAAGGAGTGAACGTACCCATGTATGCCATCGAAGATGTCAAGGCAACAATTGAAAAATGCGCAGAAATTGTTAAAAGCAAAAAGGATGCCCTGACAGAGATTGACAGCATGAGCGGCGACGGTGATTTGGGCGTTTCCATGGAAATTGGTGTTCTGAAGCTGCAGGAATGCATCGCAGGTTATTCCGGTGAGGAAATTGGCATGATGCTGATGCAGGGTGGCGCAGCATTCAACCGTGCGGCGCCTTCTACCATGGGTACGCTGATCGGCATGGGATTGGCGTCTGTGGGCGGCAGCTGGAAAGGCAAAACCCAGTTGGAGGATGCGGATCTTGTGCAGGCTGCGCGTACTTTTGCAGACGCTATCGCACGTCTGGGAAAGGCCAAGCGCGGTGATAAAACGATTCTTGATGCTCTGTATCCCTTCGTGGATAAGCTGGAAGAAAGCTTTAAAGCTACGGGTAATTTTGTTCAGGCGTATGATGAAGCACTGGTGGAAGCCAAGGCCGGTCTGGAAGCTACCAAGGGAATGATGGCTTCTGTCGGCAGGGCCCGCTGGCTTGGCGAGCGCGCCATGCAGACATATGATGGCGGCGCCACGCTGTGTGTGTATGTACTCGAAGGACTGCGCAACAATTAACAACAGGAGGAGAATGCGATGCGAAGCATACAATTCTTGAAAGAAAACTGGTCCATCGCGCAGCTTGATCCCCAGGAAAAGTTGGATTTTTCCGTGCTCCCGAATCTGAAGTGGCTCAATGTGCCCAAGTTCCCAATGCAGGTGCAGGATGTGCTGCTGCATGAAGGCCTGCTGCCGCAGGAAGTGCTGGTGGGCTGGTGCGACGAAGCCAAGTGGATTGCCGAATATGACTGGGTATACCAGTGTGAATTCGAAGCCGAATGCTGTGACCGTCCCACCATGCTGCGCATGATGGGTGTGGACACCGTGGCTGATATCTATCTCAATGGCGAGAAGATTTCCAACCATGACGATTTCTTCCTGCCCAACGAGACGGATGTGACTGGTAAGCTGAAGAAAAAGAATGTGCTGACCGTTCACTTCCACAATATTGAAGGCGAAATGCCCAAGTACTACTACAATCCTGAATGGGAAGGTTTGGTTGACCACTGGAAGGTGCTGCGCAAGCCTGGCCACGACCGCGTACAGGATATTCCTCACGGCAGCAACTATCAGGGTGCTCATCCCTACTTCACGCCCATTGGCCTGTATGACGATGTAAAGCTCGATTACATGGACAGCGCTGCCATCTGCGGCGATCACATTGTGACTGAACTGACCCAGAACTATTACGTGGGCCATGTCAAGACTGAGATTGATATCCAGCGCTTTGCCGAGGGCGAAGACCTGCGTGCTTCTTTCATGCTGGAGGACGAAGACGGCACGCTGATCCGCAAGACATCCATTGCCGTGGGCGATCAGGAGACCGTATCTGCTATTCTGTCTGTGAACGAACCCAAGCTGTGGTATCCGCGCGGCTTTGGCGAGCATCCACTTTATCGCATCACCGTCAGCCTCGGCCGTGCTGATGCTGCCGGCAAGGTGTGCGAAATCGACCGCCTGAGTAAGCTGGTCGGCTTTAAAGATGTCCAGATGGTGGGTGACCTGCAGTTCGTCATCAATGGTAAGAATGTGCGCCTGTGGGGCGGTAGCATGGATCCCTTCCAGGGCTATACCCATGTCTGGCAGCCTGATCGCGTCGATCGCCTGCTCCTGCTGGTGGAGAATGCCCATATGAATACCCTGCGCTGCTGGGGTGAGGGCATTCCCTACAAGGATGAGTTCTATGAGGAAACCGACCGCCGCGGCATTCTGGTGTGGCAGGAGTTCTTCCTGGGCTTCAACGCCTATCCGGACGATGACAACTACCGCAAGTACATCCGCGCCGAGGGCGAATATCTGGTCAAGCGCATCCGTCACCATGCTTCTCTGCTGATGTGGTGCGGCGGCAACGAAACCCGCATGGGTTCCGAGTTCACCGATCGCAACCGTCCCTTCTACGGCGAGGTGCTGGTCACCAAGGATCTGCCTGAAATCGTGGCGCGTCTGGATCCCGGCCGTTACTATCACGAGGGTTCTCCCTCCATCGGCCGCTGGGCCAACGACCCCGAGGTGGGCGACCATCATACCTATGACTGCGTGTGGCAGTATCATGGTACGGAGTATCCTAACTTCGTCAGCGAACATATCCGTACTTCTCCGCCTGTTATGCACAGCCTCAAGGCCATCGTGCGCGAGGAGGACTTCTGGCCGGAGAATTACACCGGCATGCTCACCTATCAGGATCGCTTCCCCCTGCCGCCGTCCTGGATGGAGCGCGTGAACTGGACCTCCAACATGCATCTTAAGACAGGCCCGATCTGGGAGTACTACGATGCCAATACCCCTGAAGAGATGCTCTATCGTTTCGGCGCGTCCTATGCTCAGGAGATGCGCGACGGCCTGGAGCGCGTCCGTATGGGCAGCCGCGAGGGCGGTCTGGGCAGAAAGCGCCGCAGCCGTGGACACTTCTCCTGCAAACTCAACGATACCTGGCCCAAGTGCTACTGCGCGGTGATCGACTTCTTCGGCGAAGGTTATATGCCTTACTACGCCACCAAGCGAGGCCAGGAGCCGGTATTGGTTTGCTTCGACAACCACGATACCATCAATCTCTGGCTGGTTAATGACTCTGCCGAGGATATCAAGGGTACCGTTACGTTTGCGCTGTTTAATCCTGCTACCAACCAGTTCTCCGAACAGAAGGACATTCCCGTCTTTATGCCTCAGGGCGAGGGCGACATCGTGCTGAATCTGGACTACCTGTACTTCTTCCCCAAGAATTATCTGCTGTATGCCAAGTTCACCGATGAGAACGGCGTGATCCGTAACTTTGCCATTGACAGCGTGGATGTGGAACGTCATCAGCGCTTCCCCGAAGCCAAGCTGGATGTGCACATTGAAGACGATGAACTGGTGATTACCACTGACAAGTATGCCCGCTGCATCGAGATCTATGGTAATGAGGATGGTGATCAGTTTGGCTGGCTGTTCGAGGATAACTTCTTCGATCTGCTGCCTGGCGATACCAAGCGTATCAAGATTCTGGGCCGCCACACCAAGGGTGTCATCACTCTCAAGCCGCACTACTCTCCCAATCAGGAGACGCTGCAGTATCAGTTGGAAAAGTAAAGTCAAAGGATCATTCACACGCGCCAGCCCCTTGCGGGCTGGCGCATTTTGCTGTACCAAACGCTGTGAACAGCAATACGTCAATCTGGCGCTATCTTTACCCCCCGCGCCAGCTTGTGGTATAATAAAAAGCTGAGCAGGCAGCCCTATGGCCAAACCGCCTGTCCGGGAGGTTCCCACATGACCGAAACGCGCAAGCCCACTGTGCTGCTGGTGGATGGCTACAGCCTCATCTTCCGCGGCTTTCACGCCCTGCCCATTCTCACGACGGCCAGCGGCGAATATACCAATGCTGTGCATGGCTTTTTCAGCATGCTTTTCAAGGCGCTGGACGCCTATCGTCCGGATGCGCTGTGCGTGATGATGGACGTGCACGCGCCCACCTTCCGCCACACCATGTACGAGGCCTACAAAGGCACCCGCAAGCCCATGCCGGTGGAGCTGCGCCCGCAGCTGCCGCTGGTGCGCAGGCTGCTTTCCGCCATGCACATCCGCATTTGCGAGATGGAAGGCTACGAGGCCGACGACCTGCTGGGCACGGCCTCGCGCATGGCCAACGAGCGCGGCATGCGCGCGCTGGTGCTGACCGGCGACCGCGACAGCCTGCAGCTGGCAGGCGGCGATACGCAGGTCATCCTCACCCGCAAGGGCATTACCGAAAGCCTGCTTCTGGACGCACAGGGCGTGTTTGATGAATATGGCTTCACGCCTGCGCAGGTGCCGGATATGAAGGGCCTGATGGGCGACTCCAGCGACAACATTCCCGGCATTGCCGGCATCGGCGAAAAGACCGCGCTCAAGCTCATCACCCAGTATGGCACGCTGGACGAGGTGCTCGCCCACGCCGACGAGGTGAAGGGCAAGCTGGGCGAAAAGCTGCGCGCAGGCAAGGAAGTGGCGCTGCTTTCGCGCGATCTGGGCACCATCCGCCGCAATGCGCCGCTGGAGGTGGATTTCTCCCTCTGCGGCTGGGATCGCATGGGCGACGGCGCAGCGATGCTGGAGGAATACGAGCTCAAGTCGCTGGTGCGCAGCATGAACGCGCTTCTGAATGGCGAAGCGGCGCCCGCAGCCGATGCGCCCCGCGCCACCGCCGCCAGCCGCCGCGCCGCAGGCGGAGGACGCGCATCCCGCAAGGCGGATGAACCTGCCGCCGCTTCCATGGCCGTGGAAAGAGAAACCGATCTGCCCAAGCCGCAGCCCGTCTCCGCTGAGGAAACCTACACCGATCAGGCGGCGCTTTCTGAGGCTGCAGCGAAATTGACCGCTGAAAAACCCGAATGGATCGCGCTGCATGTGGCCGAGGAGGAAATCTCCCTGCTCACGCCCGGCATGCAGCTGTGGCGTATGCCCATCCTGCGCGATCTGATGGGGCTGGGCATGTACGACGATATGATCTTCGCCGCGCTGAAGCCTCTATTGGAAACCGTGCCCGTCATCGTGCACGGCGCAAAGGCGCTGTTCCATCAGCTCAGCCGCTTCCGCCTGCCCATCCCGGCCATCCACCGCGATACCATGATCGCCGCGTACCTCCTGCACACCGCGCAGAAGGACTACGCGCTTGCCTCCACCCTGACCGCCGAGTATGGCGATGCGAAGGAAAATCCCACCGCGTGGGATGTGTACGCGCTGTCCGTGCGCCAGTTTGCGCGCATTGAAAAGCGAAACCTGACCAGCCTGCTCCTGGACATGGAGCAGCCGCTCACCCGCGTGCTGTTTGATATGGAGCGCGAAGGCTTCCTGGTGGACGGCGAGGTGCTGAACGATCTGGGTGAGTGGTTCACCCGCGAGGTCAATGAATGCCGCGAGGCCGTATATGAACTCAGCGGCGTGCGTGACTTCAACCTCAACAGCCCCGCGCAGCTCAGCGACGTGCTCTTTGGCAAGCTGGGTCTGCCTGCGCCGCAGAAGAAGAGCGCAAGGGGCTATTCCACCTCCGCC
>JAQXJZ010000157.1 GCA_029009515.1 bacterium | reverse complement strand
GTTTCAAGGGGGATACAGGAGTCCAGAGGATCTAAGGGGGGAAATCGAAATCCCCCCTGATCCTCTGGCCCTAGCGGAGCGGGCCCCGACGGCGTCAACTAACAAAGGAATCAATGCGTGAATCGGCCGTCAATCCCCCATCACTGAAACAACTGATTCTCATAATCAAACACCGGCATGCCATCCTTCCACTCCACCTTCATAATGTAAGTGTGCCGGTTGATATCATACAGCGAATCACCAATGATCTCATCATACTGGCGCGCATGATACGCCATGTACGCATTGCCCTCGTCATCGCGGAAGAACGAGTTGTGGCCGGGGCCGTACAGCCCCTTCTCCTCGCTGGTCACCAGCACGGGATGATTCACCTTGTGCCAGACGGAAATATCCATCAGGTCAGCGTCCGCATCCGCCCACAAAAGACCCACACAGTAGGCCGGGCCGGTGCTGCTGCCGGAGAAGGTCATGAACACCTTGCCGTCCTGCTCAATAAACGCCGGGCCTTCGTTGACCCAGAAGCCCACGCGCTCCCAGTCGTAGGTGGGCGCGGTCAGCAGCATCTGCGGGGTGACAAACTTCCTGGCGCCATCCATTTTGGCAATATACAGGTTGGAGATCTTCTTGCCCACGCTCACCTTTTCAGCCCAGACGCAGTAGCGGCTGCCGCCCACCACGGTGGTGGTCATGTCCAGCGAGAAATCCTGGAAGGTGAACTCGTCCATGGCTTCCAGCATGCCGGCTTCCTTCCACGCATCCTGCATGGGATCGGGGCCTTCGCATTCCAGCATCCACGGGCGGATCTTCCACACGTCCTCCTTTTCGCCGGCGGCAAAGTACACGTACCACTTGCCGTCGATCAGGTGGATTTCCGGCGCCCAGATGTGCTTGCTCATCACGCCGCTTTCGTGCGCGTGCCACAGCTCCTTTTCAGGCGCGGTGCGCAGGCCTTCCAGCGTGTCGGAGCAGCGTAGCACCACGCAGTCGTAGGCGGGCACGGAGGCTGTGAAGTAGTACTTGCCGCCCTCGTGCAGGATGTAGGGATCGGCGCGGTTGGCAATGAAAGGCGTGTTATAGGCGGTTTTGACAAAGTTGTGCTGATTCAAGGTGCTTCCTCCTCAGATTTTTTCAAATACAGGCATGCGTTCCAGCGGCGCATCCACCGTCACGCGCTGGCCGCCTTCGTAGACGGTCTGCGTGTCCACGTCCTGCCAGCGGCCATGAGGCAGATACACGCTGCGGCTGCGCGCGCCCATCTCCATCACCGGGGCTACCAGATAGCGGCTGCCGAACATGTACTGATCCTTCAGGCTGGCGCACTGCGGATCGTCCGGGAATTCGTAGAACATCGCACGCATGAGCGGCTTGCCGGTGCGGTGCGCTTCGTCCATCAGTTCGCGCACGTAGGGGCGCAGCTGCCCGCGTCTGTTCATATATTTCGCCAGAATGGGATAGGCTTCCTGCCCGAAGCTCCACACCTCGTTGTCTGCGCCGGAAGCCAGGTTGTCCGTGCCGTCCTTGTGCCACACGCGCTCTGCGGGACGGCGGTCGCCGTGCAGGCGCATGACGGGGCAGTAGCAGCCCCACTGGAACCAGCGGATGAGCAGTTCGCGGAACTCCGGCTGATCAATCCATCCGCCGTGGAAGCCGCCGATGTCGGTCGTCCACCACGGAATGCCTGCGCAGCCCATGTTGAGACCGGCGCACACCTGTTTGCGCAGATCCTTCCAGCTGCTCATGATATCGCCGGACCACACCAGCGCGCCGTAGCGCTGGCTGCCGGCCCATGCGCAGCGCAGCAGGTTCAGGGGCTTGTCCATGCCGGCTTCCAGCATGCCTTCGTAGAAGCCGCGCGCGTACAGTTGCGGATAGGTGTTGCCCACCTGCAGGTTGCTGCCGGTGTGGTAGCGGTAGTTGGCAAAGTCGTAGCTGCCGTATTCGGGCTCGGCCTCGTCCAGCCAGAACAGGCGCACGCCGTGATCAAAGTAGTTCTGCTTGCATTTCTTCCACACGTACCTGCGCGCACGGGGATTGGTGGCGTCGTAGAACATGCTGTGCTCCACAAAGTGCATGCCCACCTGTTCGCCGTATTCGGCGCGCACCAGCAGGCCCTGCTGCAGCATCTCTTCGTAGTTTTCGCTGGTCAGCGCCACCTGCGGCCACACGCTCACCATCAGCTCAATGCCCATGTCGTTGAGCTCCTTTCTGTTTGAAAAAAAGCAAAGACAGCGCCGAGGCAAAACGCTTCGGCGCTGTGGAAAGATTCCATTACTTGTTCTGCTTGTCCAGCTTGCAGGTTTCCTTCATGGCCACGGAGCAGGCGATGTCGCCCAGCACGTTGCAGCAGGTGGCGCCCATGTCGCACAGGGTGTTGATGGAGATGTACACGCCCATGATGCCAGCGGGCAGGCCGGCGATGGCGCTGAGTGCGGCGAAGCAGGCGATGGCGCCGCCAGGCACGCCGGGGCAGCCGATGGACAGCAGGGTGTTGGCCAGCAGCACGGTCACCATCATGCCAAAGTTCACTTCCACGCCGCAGGCATTGGCGAAGAACACGATCATGAAGCTCATGAGGATGGACACGGCGTCCATGTTGATGGTGGCGCCCAGAGGCAGAGCCAGAGAGGAGATCTCGTTGGGCACATCCATGTCATCCGCGCACTTCTTGCTGATGGGCAGGGTAGCGGAGGAGGAGCAGGTGCCGAAGGCGTTGAGGGCAGCGGGCATGACCTTCTTGAAGAAGGTGCCCACGGGGTACTTGCCCACCAGCTTCACGATGCCGCCGTAGACGATCAGCACATAGAGGATGTAGGTGATGTACAGGGCAGCCAGCACGCCGGCCAGAGCAATGATGGTGGCGGTGCCGTTGGCATACATCACGGAAGCGATGGAGCAGAACACGCCGATGGGGGTGAAGAGCATGACAACGGAGATGATCTTGACAGAGATCTCGTTGACAGCCTCAACCACCTTGTAGAAGGGCTCGGCCTTTTCCTTCAGAGCGATGCAGGTGGTGCCGACGATGATGGCAAACACCAGCACCTGCAGCATGTCGCCGTTGACGAAGGAAGCAACGGGATTGGCAGGAATCAGGTTCTTGACGGTATCCAGCAGGCTGGTGAACTTGGTGGCTTCCACAGTGGCTTCCATCATTTCGATGGTCACACCCTTGCCCAGACCCAGCGCCTGGGGCAGGAACAGACCCAGCAGGCTGGCAAACAGCGTGGTGCACACAAAGAACAGCACGGTCTGCAGGCCGATCTTACCGGTAGCGGAAACGCTGCCGATGCCCTTGATGCCAACCACCAGCGAGCAGAACACCAGCGGGAAGATCATCATGCGCAGGGCGTTCATGTAAAGCGAGCTGACCAGATTGATGACGGGCAGCGCCCATTCAAAACGGCCGGGCATGATGAGGCCGAACACGATGCCGGCCACCAGGCCGATAAAGATCCACAGGGTGAGTTTGGTCGCCTTGTTGTTCTTCATTGGTAAGTCCCTCCAGTAACAGTCATATGAGTTCTGATGATATAACAAAACGCCCGCCTTCCGCGTGTGCAGAAGACGGGCGGTATACCCGTGGTACCACTTCTATTCGCTCCGGAAAAAATACACAGAGCCTCAAACGGCATCCAGCAATGCCTGCCGCTGTAACGGGCGGTTCCCGTCGCCGTCTTAGCACCATCGTGCCTCGGGGCGCTGCTCCGGAGCCATCTTCGCCAGTCGTCCATCCTGCGCCCTTTCAGCATACAGGCGCTCTCTGCAAGGTTTCCGGCGGGTTACTCTTTCCTTCATTGCGGTGGATTTAGTGGGTATTATAGGAGAATTCCACGGCGATGTCAAGAACGGTTTTGTATTTTTATCGTTTGATGAGCGCCACGGTGAGGTCGTTGACGTTGGTGCCGGTGGGGCCGGTCATCACCAGAGCGTCGATGGCCTTGAGGGCATGATAGGCGTCGTTGTCGGCCATCACCTTGCGGATGTCCAGACCGGCGGCCTGCAGCTTGCCAAGGGTGTTTTCGTCGGCGATGCCGCCGGCAGCGTCGGTGGGGCCGTCGGAGCCGTCGGAGCCCACGGAGAACACGCAGGTATCCTTGCAGCCCACCAGACCTTCGGCAGCGCCCAGGGCAATCTCTTGGTTGCGGCCGCCCAGACCCTTGCCGGTCAGGTGCACCACGGTCTCGCCGCCGCACAGGAAGGCCAGGGACTTTTGGGTGTCCTGATGGTCGCGTGCGATGGAAGCGAGGAAAGCGCCGGCTTCGCGGGCTTCGCAACTGAGACTGGCGGTGAGGAAGATGGGCTCGTAGCCCAGCTCACGGCAGGTCTGCGCGGCAGACTTGCACAGCTGCTTAACGGAGCCGGTGATGAAGGTGGTCACATTGGTGAGCTCCTTGGGCGTTTCGCTCCTGATGAGCTCCATCGCCTTTTCAGACAGCTTCAGGCCATAGTTTTCCACGATCTGCACTGCCTGCTCACAGGTGGAGGCGTCGGGATAGGCGGGGCCGGAGGCGATCATGTCCAGCGGATCGCCGATGATGTCGCTGAGCACGACGGTGTACACATGCGCAGGCATGCACGAAAGCGCAAAGCGGCCGCCCTTGACGGCGGACAGGCGCTTGCGGATGGTGTTCATCTCTACGATGCTGGCGCCGCAGGCCAGAAGCTGCTTGGTTACATCCGCCATCTCTTCGTAGGGAATGCGGGGCTGCTCAAACAGGGCGCTGCCGCCGCCGGAGAGCAGGAACAGCACGCTGTCCTTTTCGGAAAGGCCGCTGACCACTTCCAGTGCGCGGGCGGTGGCCTTGTAGCTGTTCTCGTCGGGCACGGGATGACCGGCCTCGTACAGCTCCAGGGGCTTCAGCTCGCCCTTGCAGTGGTCGTACTTGGTTACCACCACGCCGCGGTCAATGCGCTCTCCCAGCACTTCCACGGCTGCGCGGGCCATCTCCCAGCCGGCCTTGCCGGTGGAGACCACGATGAGCTTGCCTTCGGGGTTGAATTCAATCTTTTCAAGGGCCTGACGCACCGCAGCGCCGGGCATGGCGTCGCGCAGGGCGTCGTTGATGATGCGTTGAGCGTCATTGTGCATAGGACTTGTCCTCCTGTATAGCAGGGCGGGCCGCATCCGGGTGGAATGCGGCCCGCGTTTTTTCAAGTCAGAAGGTCATCAGAAGATGATGGACAGGATGATCACGTTGATCATGGCAGCAAGGCCGATGACCAGCGTGCCCAGGGTCTGGGTCTTGTAGCCGTCCTGGGGCTCCATGTCACCAAAGTTGGTCACAACCCAGAAGTAGCTGTCGTTGGCGTGGGACACGGTCATGGCGCCGGCGCCGATGGCGATGACGACCAGAGCAGCGTCCAGACCAGTCACGAAGCCCAGCGTGGTCATCAG
>JAQXJZ010000156.1 GCA_029009515.1 bacterium | reverse complement strand
CGGCATCCGCCTGAGCGGCAGCGCCATATCGCCCTTTGAGCTGCGCACCTTAGCTTACCCGGGTTTTCCCACCGACATGCAGGCCCCCATGACCGTGGTGGCGCTCAAGTGCCACGGCCGCAGCCTGCTGAACGAAACCGTGTTTGAAAACCGCTTCATGCACGTGGCGGAGCTTGCGCGGCTGGGCGCGCGCATCCGCGTGGAAAACAACGTGGCGCTGGTGGAGGGCGGCCATCCGCTCAGCGGCGGCATCGTGCGCAGCACCGATCTGCGCGCCGGAGCCGCCATGATGCTGGCCGGACTGCTGGCGGGCGGCGAGACGATCCTGCAGGACCCGGCCGGGCACATTGAGCGCGGGTATCAGAACCTGCCGGAAAAGCTGTGCGCGCTGGGCGCGGAGATTGAGAAGATTGAGGAGTATGCGTGAGGCAGTGGCCAGCTCCTTGTCAATGCATCCAAAAGATATTCAAAAAGAGGCCACTGCATACCTCCAGAATGAAATATATATTTATTTTACACCTTGTTAGGAATCACATAAAGAAGAAATGTTAGAAAAAAATGCAGCACTTCACAACCGAGCACAGATGTGAAGTGCTGCATTTTAGGTTTGAGAGGATAGATGCTTGTTGCAAAAAAGTCCGCCGCTTTACCCCTGAAAAATCTTCAGCACGTCCTTGAACGTGAAATAAATCATCAGTCCAAACAGCAGGATATATCCGCCCAGATGAATCATGGCTTCAATCTTCTGCTCCACGGGTTTGCGGCGCACAGCCTCGATCAGCATGAACACCAGCCGGCTGCCGTCCAGGCCGGGGATGGGCAGCAGGTTCATCAGACCCAGGTTGATGGAAATGATGATGAGCAGATAGAGGAATACCTCCAAGCCGCCCTGACGGGTCTGCTCAGCCACCAGCTGCACAACGCCCACCGGGCCGCTGGTCTGATCCAGCCCCTCGCCGGTGGTCACCATCTTGCCCAGCGCGTTCAGGATGGCGGTGGACGCCTCCTTGCACACGTTCCACGCAGCGGGAATCACCATGCCCGCAGGCAGGTCGCTGTAGCCCTGACGGATGGTGATGCCAATCATGTAGCGTTCTTCCGCCGCGTCATATACCGGCAGGATGGCAAAGTCCATCTCCTCGCCATTTCGGCGGATGGTCATCTGCACTTCCTCGCCACCAGACACATCGCCGATGGCGGCGGATACATCCATCACGTCCGCGTTGGTCATGTCCTGACCGCGCACGGAGACAAACTCGTCGCCCGCCTGCAGACCGGCCAGTTCTGCCGGCTGACCGGGCACAATCTCCGCAATCAGCGGAGAGCCGATCACCAGACCGTAGGCAGCCATGAAGCCCACAGCCACCACAAACGCCAGCACAAAGTTCATCAGCGGGCCGGAAAACACGCTGATCATGCGCTTCCACACCGGCGCGTTGTTGTAGTTGCGGGGATCATCCTTCATGACCGTCCCGTCGGGGTCGTCGTCGGTGTCGCCGTAAAACATGCAGTAGCCGCCCAGCGGAATGGGACGGATGGAAAACAGGATCTCGTGCTTTTTGCTCTTCCATTGCACGATCTTGGGACCGAAGCCGATGGAAAACTCCTTTACCGGAATACCGCACAGCCGGGCCGAGGCAAAATGGCCGAACTCGTGCACAGTGATCAGGATGCCCAGCAGCAGCAGACCCAGCAGCACATACAAAATGGTCATACTTTGTTCCTTTCCTGAAAAAATTTACAGATGCGTTTTGAGGAAGGCCTCCGCCGCCTCGCGCGCCTTGCGGTCGGCGTAGAGCACGTCTTCCAGCGTGTCGGCGCTCAGATGGCCCACGCGGGCGAGCACTTCCTCCACCGTATCAAAGATTCGGCCCACGTTCATGCTTTCCTCCGCGCCTGCTTGTAACAATTTGCCCACAGCCACTTCGTTGGCCGCATTCAGCACGCAGCCGGCCGCGCCGCCGGAGAGCATGCACTCGCGGGACAGGCGGATGGACGGAAAGCGCTCCTCGTCCGGGCGCTCGAAGGTAAGCCCCTGCAGGCCGAACAGATCCAGCCTTGCGCCGCCGGTGGGCAGGCGCTCGGGGTAGCTCATGGCGTACAGGATGGGCAGCTTCATATCCGGCGTGCCCAGCTGGGCAATCAGCGCGCCATCGGCAAATTCCACGCCGGAATGGATGACGCTCTGCGGATGAACGACCACGTTGATCTGCTCCGGCTCCACCTGGAACAGCCACTTGGCCTCGATCATCTCCAGCGCCTTGTTGAACAGCGTGGCCGAGTCGATGGTGATCTTCTGCCCCATCACCCAGTTGGGATGCTTGAGCGCCTGCGCCCTGGTGGCGGCGCGGATGGCTTGCTTCTCCCAGGTGCGGAAAGGCCCGCCGGAGCAGGTGAGGGCGATGGACTTGACGGGATTGCCCGCCGCGCCCTGAAAGCACTGGAAGATGGCGCTGTGCTCGCTGTCCACCGGCAGCAGGTAGTTTTCCCCTTCGCGCTTTGCGGCATCCATCACCAGCTGGCCGCCGGCAACGAGGGCTTCCTTGTTGGCCAGAAGCACGCGCTTGTGGTTCTTCAGCGCCGTCAGCACGCTGGAAAGACCCACCATGCCCACCACGCTCACCAGCACGTCATCGCAGTCGCACTCGGCGGCCACGGTGAGTGCCTCGGGGCCGAACACCCACTCGCAGAACCTGAGATCCTCGGGGATTTCCTCCATCGGGATGGGTTTCACCAGACCCGCCAGCTTGGGGCGGAAGGTGCGCACCTGCTCAAACAGCTTTTCGCGGCTGCTGTACGCCGTGAGCGCCACCACTTCAAAACGGTCCTCATGCAGCTTTGCCACTTCACAGGCCTGCGTGCCGATGCTGCCCGTGGAACCCAGAATGGCCAGACGACGCTTCGTCATATGTATCCTTCCTTTCTGATGGAAAAATGACCGGCCTGGGAAAAACAGGCCGGTCATGGTTGGGGTTGATTAGCCAATGCCCAGCAGAATCACGCGATAGCAGTATATGACAATCGACGTGAAAAGAATGCTGTCCATGCGGTCCAGCATGCCGCCGTGGCCAGGGAAGAGATGGCCGTAATCCTTGATGCCGCAGTAGCGCTTGACCATGCTGGCAAACAGGTCGCCCACCTGCGCGGCCACGCCTGCAATCAGGCCCACCAGCGCATTGGCCCACAGCGGCGGGAAGCCGGTGTAATCCGGAAAGAGCCAGCCGATGGCCACGCCTGTAAGCACCGCGAGCGCCACGCTGCCGCACAGGCCGCCGATGGCGCCGGAAATGGTCTTGTTGGGGCTGATGGCCGGGCACAGCTTGGGGCCGCCCACATTGCTGCCCACAAAATACGCCGCCGTGTCACAGCCGATGGACACGGCAAACACCATCACCAGCAGCATCACCTGCAGCGCCTCGGGCTGCGTGTTGAGCAGGCCCAGCAGGCACAAACCGGGCAGAACCACCGTCAGCAGCGGAAGCGCGCTGAAGACAATGTCCAGCAGATCCGGCTTCTTGCGGCACATCACGCACAGGGAAAGCGCGAAGCTGCAGGCAAACGTGGCCAGAATGGCCGCCTCGTGAGAGCGGATGATGATCAGCGGTGCGCAAAGGATGAGCGCTGCAAAGCTGGGCCACCACACCGGACGATGCCCGCGCGTGTGAAAAGCCCTCAGCTCCTCGTACGCCGAGAGGGCGACGCACGCCGCAGCCACCGCAGCAGCCAGCCATCCGCGCACCACCAGCACCACAAGCAGCACAGCCACCAACCCCACGGCGGTGGTCACACGCTGCTCGAGCGACGAAGGCTTTTTGGGTTGGTTCGTTTCAGTCATAGAGGGGAACTCCTTCAAAAAGACGAAAAGTCCTTTATTCCTCGCGCTTTCCAAAGCGGCGCTTGCGCCCCTGGAACTCCGCGATGCATTCATGGTACTGCTTCAGGTCAAAATCCGGCCACAGCACCGTGGGGAATACAAACTCAGCATACGAGCACTGCCACAGGAGGAAGTTGCTCAGCCGCATCTCGCCGCTGGTGCGGATCATGAGGTCCACATCCGGCTGGCCTGCGGTGTACAGCTGCTGTTCAAACAGCGCTTCAGTCACGTCTTCGGGGTTGATTTCGCCGGATTTGACCTTTTCGGCCAGTTTGCGGGCGGCCTGGGTCAATTCGGCGCGGGAGCCATAGTTGATGGCGATGTTCAGGCGCAGACCCGTATTGCCGCCGGTGCGCTTCTCGGCCTCCATGAGCGCGGCGCACTGCTTTTCAGGCAGGCCGGTCTTATCGCCAAGGATGGTGATACGCACGTTCTTTTCATCCAGCTCGTCGATTTCGGACTGGAAAAAGTCCAGAATCAGCTGCATCAGGGCCTCCACCTCGGTAACCGGACGGGTCCAGTTTTCGGTGGAGAAGGCATAGAGCGTGAGCGCCTGAATGCCGATGTCGCTGGAATTGCGGATGATCTCGCGCAGGGCTTCGGTGCCGGCGCGATGGCCCATTGCCACCTTCAGCTTGTGCTGCTTGGCCCAGCGGCCGTTGCCATCCATGATGATGGCCACATGCTTGGGCAGCCTTTCCAGATCGATAGGCGCGTACAGGGGAATGCTCATTGGCCGCTCCTTTCGCGATCACGCGGATCGCCCGTCAAAAAACGCGAAACGATGAGCCTGCGCCCATCGTCCTCAACCGCCACCACGCGGGTGGAGGCATAGCCCTGCCGTTCGCCCTCGTCAGAGCGCAGGGCGTCCTCAGGGGAAGGGTTGCGGCGCGCTGGCGCAGAGGTCAACACAACGTCCACGTTCAAAATGCCGTAGGATGCCAGAATGCCCAGCGCCGCCGTTACCGGCAGCCCCAACAGGTGTTCGAAGGTTTGCTGCATGTTGAAATTCTCCGGGAATACGCCGGAGAGGACGGAAACATTCTCTCCGGCGTATTGCGATGAGCGGTCAGACCGCCATGATTTCCTTTTCCTTCTGAGCGCAGAGAGCGTCGATGGCCTTGATGGCCTCGTCGGTCTTGTCCTGCATCTTCTTTTCGGCCTTGGTGCGGTCGTCCTCGGTGATCTTGCTGTCCTTCTCCAGCTTCTTGAACTGCTCCATGGCGTCGCGGCGGATGGAACGGATGGCCACCTTGGCTTCCTCGGCGTTCTTGCGCACCAGCTTGGTCAGCTCCTTGCGGCGCTCCTCGTTGAGCTCGGGAATGACCAGACGGATGATCTTGCCGTCGTTGGAGGGGTTGAGGCCCAGATCGCTCTTGAGGATGGCCTTTTCCACCAGCGGAATGGACTTCTGATCCCACAGATTGATCACCAGCATGCGGGGTTCGGGAGCGGTGATGTTGCCCATCTGGGTCAGGGGAGTCTGCACGCCGTAGTAGTCCACGGTGATGCGCTCGAGCAGCTGGGGGTTGGCGCGGCCGGCGCGGATGGAGCGCAGCTCTTCCTGATAAACAGAGTTGGTCTTGCCCATCTTTTCAACGGCGGTGTCAATAACCTGTCGATACATATGGTAATCCTCCTTGCAGATTGAAAAATCAAATGCGGATAGAAACATTTTATCGCGTTTCCTTAGAAAAGGCAAGCCCTTTGCACAGTGGATGTTCACCACTTGAACAAAGGGCTTTCACAAAGCATCGAACAGGCTGATCTGCTCTCCCAGCTTCCGCTCGGGCAGGTCGTGAAGATAGGCAAAGATGTCTTGCGGATGGTGCATCACCCCGCGTTTTTCGCATTCCTCATCAAAAATCTTCCATAGTTTGTCCGCGTTTGGGCTGGGGCATTCGTAGCTGAGGCCGTAAGCCTTCACATAGCGCTGCTTCAGCCCCGGGAAATGCTCGTCCAGCTTCTGATAATAATACTCCCGGTCGCCCTCGCGCAACGTGAGCCCCATGCCAAAGCAGATGACGCCCTTCACCCCGGCGTCAAAGCAGTACGACAGAATGCCGCGCAGGTTTTCCTCCGTGTCGTTGATGAACGGCAGCACCGGGCACAGCCACACCACCGTGGGAATCCCCTCGCGCTGAAACGCCTTGAGTGCCTCATAGCGCTCCCTGGTGGTGGAGACATGCGGCTCCACAATGCGGCAAAGCGCTTCATCATATGTGGTCAGCGTCATCTGCACCACGCATTTGGCTTTCTCGTGGATGCTTCTGAGCAAAGGCAGATCGCGCAGAATGCGGCAGGACTTGGTCTGAATGGCCAGCCCGAACCCGTGCCGGTCGATGATCTCCAGACACCTGCGCGTCAGCCCCAGCTCCTCTTCGCAGTGCATGTAGGGATCGCACATGGCTCCGGTGCCAATCATGCACTTCTGCCGCTTACGGCGCAGGGCATCCTCCAGCAGCATGGGCGCATTCTGCTTGACCTCAATATCCTCAAAATCATGGTCGATGTGATAACACCGGCTGCGGCTATCGCAATAGATGCACCCGTGCGTGCAGCCGCGGTACAGATTCATGCCATTCTGCGCCGAAAGAATCCCCTTTGCCGTAACGAAATGCATAAAAGCTCCTTTTCATGAACTGTGCGGAGACGGAAACCCCATCCGCCTCCGCACAGCCATCCAATCGTCGAGCGAAGCGAGACACTTCACGCGCCAAAGGCGCGCTTCACGTCCGGCCACCGGCCGGACCCTTCACTCCTTCACTCAGCGGCCTCGCCGCTGTAAAACATTCCCGTTACATCATTCATCGTCAGCGCCTGTTTTTCCTGCCCTTCCTTGTCAAAGGCAATGCGGCCCTCCTGCATCATCAGCAGGCGGTCGCCGTATTCCAGCGCGTAGCGCAGGTTGTGGGTGACCATCAGCGTGGTCAGCTTCTTCTGCGCCACAATGCGGCCGGTGAGCTGCATGATGACCTCCGCCGTCTTGGGGTCCAGCGCGGCGGTGTGCTCATCCAGAATGAGGAAGCGGATGGGCGTGAGCGTGGTCATCAGCAGCGCCAGCGCCTGCCGCTGTCCGCCGGAGAGCGAGGAAACCGGCACATTGAGCTTGTCCTCCAATCCGAGGCCAAGGGAGGAGAGCAGAGCGCGGTAATCATTCACGCGCCTGCGGTTGACGCCGGGGGTGATGGAATACGGACGGTTTTTGTTGTCCGCCATGGCCATGTTTTCCAGAATGGTCATGCTGCCGCACGCGCCCATGGCCGGGTTCTGATACACGCGCCCGATGGTGCGGTAGCGCTTGTGCTCCTTCATGCGGGTCACGTCCTGACCGTCGATGAGGATGCTGCCCTCATCCGCTGCAATGGAGCCGCAGATGAGGTTGAGCAGGCTGGTTTTGCCGCTGCCGTTGGAGCCCACCACGCTGATGAACTGCCCGTCCGGCACGGTAAGGTCGAAGTGGCGGAAGAGCACATGCTCGTTGACCGTACCCGGGGAGTACACCTTGCTGATATTGCGCATTTCAAGCATGGAACTTCACCTTCTTCCGGTTGGCGTTGCCGATGATGAGGATGAGCAGGAACAGCGCCGCCGTGATCAGCTTCAGATCCTGCGGCACCAGACCCAGCGAAAGCGCGAACGCCACGCATGCCTTGTACACGATGGAGCCGAAGATGGCCGCCGTGGAGGAATTGACCTTCTGGCGGTTGCGGAACACATTGGTGCCGATGATGACCGCCGCAAGGCCGAACACCATCGATCCCGTGCCCACGGAGATTTCAAACACGCGGTTCTTCTGCGCCATCACCGCGCCCGCCAGCGCCACCAGCGCGTTGGCGATCATCAGGCCTTCCATCTTCACCAGGCCGTCGTCGCAGGCCAGCGTGGTCACCACGGTGCGGTTGTCGCCCACGGCGCGCAGCAGGAAGCCTGCCTTGGTGTTCATGAACAGATCCAGCAGGATCTTGACAATCATGGCGATCACAAACACCACAATGGCCTTGCTCCACGGCTGCAGCGCTGCGGGAAAGGAATCCACAAAGGGATTGTCAAACAGGGTTTCCATATTGAAGAACGGCAGATTGGCGCGGCCTGCAATGCGCAGGTTGATGGAGTACAGCGCCGTCATCACGATGATGCCGCTCAGCAGGTCGCGCACGCGGCACTTGACGTGGATGAGGCCTGTGCACAGGCCCGCCACAGCGCCCGCAGCCGCCGCGATGAACAGCGTCCACACCGGGTTCATGCCCTTCACCGTCAGGATGGCGCTCACCGCCGCGCCCAGCGGGAAGGAGGAATCCACCGTCAGATCCGGAAAATCCAGCACGCGGTAGGTGATGAGCACGCCCATGGCCAGAATGCCATAGATGAGACCCTCTTCAATGATGCCAATCAGTACGTTCATGGTGCTTTCCTCACTTCGTCACGTCAATGCCGCGGGCGATTTCCGCTTCGGGAATCACAATGCCCAGCTTCGCGGCCACATCCGGGTTGTAGGCCATGTCGCCGCCTTCGGAGGAGTAGAAGGGGATGTCGCCGGCAAAGGCGCCCTGAAGCACCTGTGCAGCCATGCGGCCGGTTTCGCGGCCCAGGGCCACGTATTCCACGCCTTCGGAGGCGATGCAGCCGTTCTTCACCTGCTCAATCTCGCTGCCAAACACGGGCTTTCCGGCGGTGTTGGCCTTGTCGATAACCACGGCGAGGTAGCTGACAACGGTGTTGTCGGTCAGGTTGGTCAGGCAGTCCACCTTGGGCAGCAGGCTGTCCGCGGCCAGCGGGATATCCGCGCCCATGGAGATGCCGCTGGAGACGATCTCAAAGCCATACTTGGGCGCGAGGGATTCGTACAGCTTGAGCTGGCTTTCGGAGTTGGTCTCGCTGGTGGTGTAGAGGATGCCGATCTTCTGGGCTTCGGGCATCAGCGCACGGATGAGCTTGAGCTGCGCCTCCACCGGCAGCAGGTCGCACGAGCCGGTCACATTGAGGCGGGAGGTGCCGTCCGGCTTGGCCAGCGCGGCGGCTACGGGATCGCTCACGGCGGTGTAGATGACGGGCACATTGCCGTCCATGCAGGCGTTCACAGCGGCCTGCGCCATGGGCGTTGCGATGGCGCACACCAGGTCGCACTCCTGCGCCAGCTGCTGGGCAATCATCTGCGTAGTGCCCATATCGGCCTGCGCGTTGTGGACGATGAACGTCACATTGTCGCCTTCCACATAGCCCGCTTCCGCCAGGCCTTCGATGAAGCCGATGCGGCAGTTGTCCAGGCTGGGATGCTCCGCAAACTGCGCGATGCCGATGGTGAGATCCTTGGCCAGAGCGGTGGTAAGGCTGAGAGTGAGAACCAGGGCGAGAACCAGAGCGATCATTTTCTTCATGTGGATGTCCTTCCTTTCTGCTTTTCCGGTTTTGGGATTTTTGTTGGTAGAGCGAAATTCAGGAAGCCCGGCAAAAGAAAACGCCCCAAGCAGATACACGTTCTGCTTGAGGCGGTAAATTCCGCGGTGCCACTCAATTTCCCCGCACAAGGCGGGCTTTCTTTCGCGTACCAACATACGCGTCGCCTTGATAACGGGTGCGATCTCCCGTCGGCAGCTAATGGCATACGCTTTCGCCGCCGCCCTCGGAAGGCCATTCGCCGTCCAGCTGCGCGCCGTGGTCCCACTGTTCACGGCTCCCTTTGTCGCCCTCTGATTGACGGTTACTCCTCTTCCTCAACGGTTTTGGAATGGCTGTATCATACGCCCGAAACGGATGATTGTCAACCGTTTTTCGCATGTTTTTTCATTGTTTTTTCGGATGGGCTTTGCCGCTTTTTCCATGCGAATGTGCTATGCTCAATTTATATGCGCTTTCAAAAAAGGAGAGTGAATGAAATGCGCTCACGCACAAGAGACGCCGACATGACGCAGGGTTCCATCTTCCGGCACATGGTTGCTTTTGCCGTGCCGATGATGATGGGCCTTTTGTTTCAGCAATTGTACAACACCGTGGATACCATTGTGGTGGGCCAGTTTGTGGGCAAGGAGGCGCTGGCTGCCGTGGGCAGCACAGGCGCCATCATCAACACGCTGGTGGGCTTCAGCGCGGGTCTGTCCACGGGTTCCAGCGTGGTTATTTCGCAGTGCTACGGCGCGCATGATCACAAAAAGCTGGGCAAGGCTGTGCACACCACGCTGTGCATCACCTTTCTGATGGCCATTGCAGCCACGCTGCTGGGCCGCCTGCTGACCGGGCCGCTTCTGCGCATGATGTCCACGCCTGCGGACGTATTTGACGAGGCGAAGATCTATCTGGACATTTACTTTTCCGGCATTGCGGGTCTGTTGATTTACAACATGGGGTCCGGCATTCTGCGCGCCGTGGGCGATTCGCGCCGGCCGCTGTACTTTCTTCTCTTTTCCGCATCCATGAACACGGCGCTGGATTTGCTGTTTGTCATCGTGTTCAGGCTGGGCATCCGGGGTGTGGCGTATGCCACCATCCTTTCGCAGTTTGTGTCTGCACTGCTCATTCTCTGGGTGCTCACGCGCGATCACGGCCCCTACGGCCTGCGCTGGAAGCAGCTTTCCATTGACCGGGAGATGGTGGGGCGCATTTTTTCCATCGGTCTGCCGGGCGGCATTCAGCAGGCGCTGACCAGCTTTTCCAACGTGTTTGTGCAGTCCTACATCAACTTTTTCGGCTCCGCCTGCATGGCGGGCTGGTCCAGCTACAACAAGCTGGATATCTTCCTCTTCCTGCCCGCGCAGGCCATCGCCATGGCCTCCACCACGTTTGTGGGGCAGAACTACGGCGCAAAGCAGATGAAGCGCGCCAAGGAAGGCGTGCGCGACTCGCTGATCATGTCCATCGCCTGCACGGCCACGCTGGCGGTGATGGTGATGATTTTTGCCGAGCCGCTCAACCGCTTGTTCACCGCCGAAAAGGATGTGATGGAATACGGCGTGTATTTCATCCGCCGCATTTCGCCCTTCTATGTGGCGTGCTGCTTCAACCAGATTTACGGCGCCGCGCTGCGCGGCATTGGCAGCGCCAAGGTGCCCATGGTGATCATGCTGTTCTCGTTCGTGTTCTTCAGGCAGCTGTTCCTGCTGGTGGTCAAGCTGCTGGGGCATTCGCTCATTGGTGTAAGCATGGCGTATCCGGCGGGCTGGATTATGTGTTCGACGCTGCTGTTTGTGTTTTACCGCAGGAGTGCGCTGTATAAGGCGGAGGATGCGGTGGCGTGAGTTTTGCGCGATGGTTTTTTCTCTTGTTGGTTGAGCTGACGAGGAACAGGGGGTGCCTCCGGCGGCCAGAGGATCCAGGGGAAACATCGAGGTTTCCCCTAGACCCTCTGGACTCCCTGACCCTTTCTCCGACCAGGGGGAACCCCTGGACCCCTGCGAGTTGAGCGTATCTTTCTTTCGGGTTGCTTTTGTTTAGTGTGTCGCCGATGAAGACGCAAAAACCCCATCAACACCAGCCTACGGCTGACAGTTGATGGGGTTTTTGCTGCTTGTATGTTTAAGGTGCCGGTTTTCTTCCGCTACGTTCGTGCCCGGGCGCACACATTGGTGCGCCCCTACTGTGGTACCGGGGTT
>JAQXJZ010000155.1 GCA_029009515.1 bacterium | reverse complement strand
TAAGGGCTTCGCCCTTAAGAATCCCGTGTATGAGTCCGCTTTGCGGCCTCAGGGGGTTACAGCAGGGAATTGCCCAGGAGCGGCTGATCATAATCAAACAGTGCATCGTTGATTTCAAAAATATCGTAATTCCGCGTACTGATGAAATACTCAATGATGATGTCAAACTTGTCGCTGCGGCTGAGGGCAAACCCGGCCTTGCTCAGCAGCTCCCGCGTTTCGTCCATGTCCAGCCGGAGCGCAACCGCCAGCGCGACGGCGGTGGGCTTCTTTGGATGGTAGTGCGGGTCGTTGTTGATCTTGGAAAACAGCTTCTTATCGATATTGGCGCGCTTGTAGCACTCCGCGTTGGTGATGCCAAGCTCCGCAATCTTGCGCTTCACCATTTCGGAGAAGCTCTCGTCCATCTGCCCCAGCAGCTCCTCCAGCGAAAGCGGATCGCCCAGGGACGGGGATGCATAAACCGCTTCTTGTTCGCGTTTGGCGCTTTCCTCCTTCGGGTGGAAGAGGGAGGCAAACCGCTGCTTTTTGGAAGGCTCCGGCTTGGGGGCCGACATGGCCATGGGCGCGGCAAATACCGGCGGCTCAAAGTGCCGCTGCAGGAACTGATCCAGCCGGGCAAAGCGGTACTGGTTGGAGGAAGTGCGCTGCCAGCCGTACAGCACCAGATAGACGGTCATGTCCTCGCAGTCCTGCAAAAAGCGCAGGATGCTTTCCTTGGCCACGGCCAGCGCCTGCTCATACGGATAGCCGTACGCACCGGCGGAGATGAGCGGAAACGCCACTGTCTCGCAGCCATGCTTTTGCGCCAGCTCCAGCGAGCTGCGGTAGCAGGCCTCCAGCGCCGCGCGCTCGCCGCTCAGCCCGCCCCGCCATATCGGGCCAACGGTGTGGATGACGTATTTGCACGGCAGATTGTACCCGCCGGTGATGCGCGCCTGCCCCGTGGGACAGCCGCCCAGCTTCCGGCACTCGGCCAGCAGCCCCGGCCCCGCCGCCCGATGGATGGCCCCATCCACCCCGCCCCCGCCCAGCAGGCTGGCGTTGGCAGCGTTGACAATGGCGTCGGCGGATACGCGGGTGATGTCGTTGCGGATGATTTGGAAGGGCATGATGAATAACCTCCTCACTTCCACCTGAGCCCGTCAAAGAACGCGCGGCCTACCTTTTCGCCCAGGGCGTGGTAGGTGTGGTTCATGCCGTCAAACACGATGGGCTTGAGCTTGGCGGGGTCGATTTTGCCGCCGGTCAGCACGCTTTCGTCGGCGCACACGTTCACCACCTCGCCCACCATGCGGCAGGTGTCGGGGTCGTAACTCTTCAGGCGGCATTCCACGGCCATGGGCAGCTCGGCGATGAGGGGCGCATCCACAAAGGCGCTCTTTTCGGCGTGAAAGCCGATTTTGTCCAGCTTGCCGGGCGTGTCGTTGCCGGAGGCGATGCCCACGTAGTCGCACTCGGCCACGTAGGCTTCGGTGGCCATGCTCACGGTGAAGGCGCCGCGCTTGAGGGCGTTGGCGGTGGTCTTGTGCTCAGCGCTGATGCACATGGAAATTTCGTTTTCTTCGCTGATGCCGCCCCATGCGGCGTTCATGGCGTTGGCGGTGCCGTCGTCGTTGTAGGTGGCGATGATGAACACCGGCTGGGGATAGAGAATGGGCTTGGCGCCAAAATTTTTACGCATGCTGATGCCTCCTTGTCTGTGCATCCATTATACCCCATCCCGGCCGGATGGCAAACCCACCTTTGCCTGTGGGCTGAAAAAAGGTTATTTTGAATTTACAAATGTTTCTCTTGACTTTCTTTGATCTTTGAATATAATAAAGTCATCGTTCAGGGATGAACGGGGTGGCTGATGACCACATCACGCACGACCTGCGAAAGGCCAATATGCGACCCTACATGACTGGCGAAAGTACCAGCGGTGCAAGGCCAAAGTGAATGGAGGTTTGCATGATGAGCAACTATCTTCCTACTGTTTTCGGCGAGAACCTGATGGACGTTTTCGATGACTTCGACCGCAGCTTCTTCCGCGGCTTCGGCAACGTCGACCGTGCGCTGTACGGCAAGCACGCGCAGCACATGATGAAGACGGACGTGAAGGAAACGGATGAAGGCTATGAGGTGGACGTTGACCTGCCCGGCTTCAGAAAGGACGACATTCATCTGGAACTGAACAACGGTTATCTGACCATCTCCACGGAGAAAAACCTGGAGAAGACCAACGAAAACAAGAAGGGCAAGATGCTCCGCCAGGAGCGCTATTCGGGCGTGATGCAGCGCAGCTTCTATGTGGGTGAACACATGACGGAGGAGGACATCAGGGCTTCGTATGAAAGCGGCGTTCTGCACGTCATCATCCCCAAGAAGGAAGCGCCCAAGGCCCCCGAAAAGAAGACCATTCTGATTGAGGGCTGACATCCGGCGCCCCGGCGGGTCAAACCGCCGGGGTGCTCCTTCAAACCAAACAAGCGTCTGATGCACAATCAGGCGCTTGTTTTTGTCTGAAGGATCGCACGCTGCATGGAAAACCTGCCTCTTTTGTGATATAGTGGATGGGCTTATGTACGAAGGAGGAAGACCACATGGAACGGAAACAGTCCACCGGCCGGGAGCTGATTGCCTTCAGCCTGCCGCTGATTCTGAGCGGCATCCTGCAGCAGCTGTACAGCTGGGCGGACGCCTTCATCGTGGGTCATGCCGAGGGCGAGCTGCCGCTGGCCGCCGTGGGCGCAACGCTGTCCATTTCCAGTTTTCTCATCAATACCATCACCGGCTTTACGCTGGGCTTGTCCATCATGGCGGCGCAGCACTATGGCCGCAGGGATACCGATACCGTCCGCCGCGTGCTGCGCAGCTTTCTGCCCGCGGGCGTGGGTGCGTATGCGGTGCTCAGCGCGCTGGCGCTGGTGCTGGCCGCGCCCATCCTGCGCGTGATGGCAACGCCGGAGGATATCTTCGGCTGGGCGCAGAGCTATCTGCAGATCGTTTTTGCGGGCGTGCCGTTTCTGGCCTGCTACAATCTGTTTGCCGCGCTCCTGCGCGCCGTGGGCGATACCAAGGCCGCGTTCTATGCGGTGCTGCTGTCCTCGGCGCTCAATGTGGCGCTGGATGTGCTGTTCATCGTGGCCTTTGGCTGGGGCGTGAGCGGCGCGGCTGCGGCCACGGTGGTTTCGCAGGCAGCCATGACGGCGTTCATCGTGCTGTACACCCGCCGCCGCTACCCGTGGATGATGCAGGGCGGCGAGGGCTTTGACCGCGCCGTGTTTGCGCAGGGGCTGCGCTTCAGCGTGCCGCCGGCCATTCAGAACAGCGTGACCTCGCTTGGCAATCTGGTTTTGCAGAACTTCATGAACAGCTTCGGCTCGGTCACGGTGCTGGCCATCACCACGGCCTACCGCGTGGACTGCATGATGCTTCTGCCCATCATCAACCTGGGTGCGGCCATCTCCAGCATGACGGCGCGCGCCAAGGGCGCGGGCGACAAAGGCAAAATCCGCAGCTGCTTCCAAACCGGCCTGGGCATGATGGTGACGGTGGCGGCGGTGCTGTCGATGGTCATGTTCCTGCTGGGCGCAACGTTTGTGGGCATCTTTGGCGTAACGGGCGAGGCGCTGGAAATCGGCGCGCAGTTCTTCCGTGATCTGTCCATTTTCTACACGCTGTTTGGCGTGGGCATTGTGCTGCGAAGCGTGCTGGAGGGTGTGGGCGATATCACCTGGTGCAGCGTGATTGGCATTGGCATGCTGGGCATGCGCATCCTGTTCTCCTACCTCATGCGCCCGTACTTCGGCGGCCGCACCATTGCCTTTGCCGAGGGCGCCGCGTGGACGCTGACGCTGCTCATCTTCATTGCGCGCATGATGCGGGTGAAGCGGAAGGCGGCATAAACTTTCCCTTTGCGGCATTTTCCAATATAATGGAAAAAACCTGCATCAACGGAGCTGCCTATGAATGTAACCGTCAATGAAATCGCCAGGATCTGCGGCGTATCGCGCACCATGACCATTGGCATTGTGGCCATCAATGTGGATAACATGGTGTCTGTGGAGTCGCTCTCCGCGCTCAATCAGGAGGCCGCGCGATGTGGGCATTATGGGGTTTGACAACATTAAGATGCTGGAGTACATTGTGCCGCGGCTGACCATGGTTTCCACGAATGTGGAGAAGGTGGCTGCTGTGGCGGTGGGAGAGCTGATTGCGCAGATTACGGGCGCGGAGGCTGTGCCGAAGAAGATTGTGCTGCCGCACAGGATTTTGGATATGGAGACGTTGTGAGGGGGGCTTGACGGGGGATTGACGGCCGATACTGGCCTTGCGGCTTTTGTTTGTTGAGTGCGTCGGGGCCCGCTCCGCTAGGGCCAGAGGATCAGGGGGGATTTCGATTTCCCCCCTTAGATCCTCTGGACTCCTGTAACCCCCTTAAAACGACCAGGGGTAAACCCCTGGACCCCCCCGTGTGCGGGGATGGTAAGGAGTTAGGAACAGGATTTATCAAGCGGCTGTCGCGTGCCAACCCGCCTCACCTTTGCCTAAAGGCAAAGCGAGGCTACAAGTATTGTTGCAATGTTCTTTCATTCAAGTTACTCACGCAACCAGAAAGAAAGGAAAATACAACTCGCTGGGGTCCAGGGGTTCCCCCT
>JAQXJZ010000154.1 GCA_029009515.1 bacterium | reverse complement strand
CACACCGCACACCTTTTAGGTGTGCGGTGTTTGTGTATGTTTGGGGTTGCACCTAAGACCGCCGGGGCACATGCGGGTGCCCCGGCTCGCTTGAGCGCAGGGGGGAACGCCGCTGCGGCGGCTACACCTCATCAGTCCCTCCGGGACAGCTTCCCCTCAAGGGGAAGCTTGCGCAGTTGGCTGCACACCACACTTGCCCGCTCTAACATTGTTGGGAAAAGAGTACCCGCCTTCCAGCTTCCCCTTGAGGGGAAGCTCCGCCGTAGGCGGTGATGAGGTGGCCAGTTCCTCGCCAGGTCAACACCAAAGCAACTCGCCGCCATCGGGCGCACACGCAGGTGCGCCCCTACAAGGCAGCCAAACTTGTCAGCATTCCAATACACCCTCCGGCACCACCGTAGGGGCGCACCTATGTGTGCGCCCGTCGCACGAATGTCCCGGTGTCCCTTGCTCCTTCCACACGCAAGCACCTTCTCACCCCCACGCCCTCCCGCGCATAGGATACCTCGGAACCCCATCCCATTCCAAGGAGGTCCCCCCTATGCGCCATCCGCCCATCCCGCCCGCCGACCACGGCTTTCTCCTGCCCCGCATCATCGCCCGCGATCACCTGCGCCTGCCCTGCTACCCCGCCACCCTGTGCGCCGACCACCCGGGCTGCCAGCTGCAGTCCGTCTGCCCGTGCGGCCAGACCACCACATCCCCCGGCAGCACGCCGGATACCCTCTGCCTGCACATTCCTCTCACCCTCCACCTTCGCGACGCCTGCGGCCATCCCCGCACCGCCAGCGCCACGCTGGATGTGGAAACCCGCATGCCGCACAGCATGCAGCATACCGCCTGCCACCTCACGTGGATTACGCCCGAGATCCGCCTGCTGGAATGCACCTGTTCGGATGGCTGCTGCTTCCACGCCAAACTGAGCATCTGCGCGGACATCTACCTCCTGCGCATGGAGCCCTGTCTCAGCCGTCCACCCAAGCCCCCTTGCCCGCAGCTGCCGCTGTATCCGCCGCCCATCCACTAAAGTCTCACCTGTCACAATTGCCTTTCGCGCGTTGACAAAACCAGCCGCATGAATTACTATGTATGTTGGTAATTTGTGCGGCTTTTGAGCTGCGTTTGGAGGCTGCTTTTTGTGATGAAGCAACGAATGAAACTCTCTGCCTGCCTGCTTGTGCTGCTAATGCTGCTGTGCACCGGCGCGCTGGCGGACGGCTTTACCCTGTCCGGCTGCGCGTATGTGGACGACGGCAGCGGCACGCTGATGGCGGGCGTACCTGTCACGCTGCAGGATGCGGACGGCGAAGCCCTTGCCGAGACCGCGACCGACGCCTACGGCCAGTACGCGTTCACCGGCCTTGCGGCGGGCGATTACCGCGTGCTGTGCACCGTCAACGACGCTGCTTTGTGCGCTGCCAGCATTGGCGGAAGCCAGCAGTTTGCCAATGGCGCTGTCTATGCGGACGTGGCGATGCAGGGCGATCATCAGGCGGATGTTGCCCTGTGCGCGGCTGCCGGGCTCAGCGTGGAAGCGTATCAGGATTCCAGCAGCGACGGCAAGCGCGGCAAGTATGAGCGCGACCTGTCCGGCGTGCAGGTGGAAGTGCTGATGGGCGATAACGTGATTGCCAGCGGCGAAACCGGCAAGAAGGGCACTCTCACCCTGAGCGTGCTGCCCGGCGATCATGCCATGCGCGTGACCCTGCCCGAAAGCTACGTGTTCTCCCCCATCGGCGAGGATAACTTCCTCACCGCCGAGGACGGCGTGGCCGTGAGCGATCCTGTCACCCTGACCGCGGGCAAGGAGACCAGCGTGGCCATCGGCGCGCAGATTCTGGGCTCCCTGAGCGGCAAGGCCTTTGAGGACATGAACAACAACGGCCTCATGGACGAGGGCGAGCCCGGCGCGGAAGGCCTTGTCATCCACCTGGAAGGCAGCCGCACAGGCGTCAAGCGCGACCTCACCACCGACGCAACCGGCGAGTACTGCTTCGATCGTCTGCCCGACGACCTGTACACCATCTCCGCCACGCTGCCCCAGGGCATGCTTTACGCCCGTTATTCCAAGACCGGCGGCGACCTGCGCAGCATCTTTACCGGCTCCAATGTCACCCGCGAGTTCTCCGTCAAGAGCGCGGCGCATGTCACCAACCGCAACATCGGCGTGGTGCAGAAGGGCGTCATCCACGGTACTGCGTTCCTCGACCTCAACTACAACGGCGTGATGGATGAGGGCGAGCCCGGCTACAAGGGCGTGACCATCGAGGCCATCAAGCTGAGCAACAGCGAATCCCTGGGCAAGAGCGTGACCGGCGAGGACGGCGCGTTCCGCCTGGAAAACCTGCGCGGCGGCGATTACCGTCTGCGCGCGGTGCTGCCGGATGACGGCTCCATGTTCACCGTGGCCATCGAAGGCGATCCCGCCGAGGTCAACCGCTTTGCCTACCGTGCCGGCAGGCGCGAAAGCAGCGTGCAGCCGCTCACCATTGAAAGCGGCGGCGAGGCGGAAGCCCTCGTGGGCGTGGCGCTGGGCGCCACCATCAAGGGCACCGTGTATCAGGATGCCGACTACAACGGCCGCAAGAACAGCAAGGAAAAGATCCTCTCCGGCGTAAAGATCCGCGCCATTGATGAAAACGGCCAGATCGCCGCCACCGACACCACCGGCCAGAAGGGCCAGTACGTCTTGAGCGGCCTCATGCCCGGCAGCTACATCGTGCAGGTGCAGCGCAAGAGCGATATGGGCTTCACCCGCCTGCGTCCCGAGGAGGATCAGGGCAGCTGGATCACCGTGATGAACGAGGAAGGCTGGGGCGTGACCGATCCCATCACGCTGGCCATGGGCGAGACGATCGAGGCGGTCAACGCCGGCATGCTGCCTTCCGCCACCGTGAGCGGCCAGTTCTTCCACGACGCTAACGACAACGGCCAGTGGGACAAGGAAGAGGCCGGCATGGTGCAGGCTGAAATCCGCCTGCTGAGCGAGGACGGCGAGATCGACATTCTCCGCACGCCTGCGGCCGACGGCAGCTATCTCTTTGACGGCGTGATGCCCGGCAAGTACACCGTCACCTATCTCCTGCCCGAGCATTGCGAAATGGCCCGCACCACCGCCGGCGGCAACACCGTTGCCCACGACGGTCTGGAAACCGTTACCAGCTCCTTCACCGTTGAAATGGGTGAGGATTACCAAATGCCGCTGGCCGGCGCGGTGACGCTGGGCAGCTTCTGCGGCGGCGCGTTTGGCGACAGCAACGCCAACGGCCTGCGTGATGCGGACGAAGCCATGCTCCCCGGCGTGCTCGTCACCCTGTTCTCCGCTTCCGGCGATGAATTTGCCGCCGAATCGGACGAAAACGGCGCGTTTGAGATCGCCGGTCTGCGTCCGGACGACTACCACATCACCGTGGAGCTGCCCGACGGCTACATCTTCAGTGATGAGATGGAGGCCGACGCCCTGCTCTGGCCTGCCAGCAACAGCCAGACCCTCGCCTGTCCGTGGAGCGCGCTCATCAGCCGCAGCGAAAAGGCCATCGGCGCGGTGCAGCCTGCCAGCATTGCGGGCGTGATCTGGATGGATGAAAACCGCGACAGCCAGCGCGCCGAGGATGAGTGGATCATGGAGGGCCTCACCCTGAGCCTCATCGACGAATCCACCGGCGAGGAAGCCGCCCGGACCGTGTCTGACCCAAACGGCTTCCTGTTTGAAAACGTGCGTCCCGGCAGCTACACCGTGCAGTTCGAGCTGCCCTATCAGTCCAGCCCGGCCAACGACTACGGCAGCACCTTCGCCGCCTCCGGCTCCTTCATGAAGCAGTCCGGCGTTTCCGTCAGCGAGGGCGAAGCGGCGGACGGCCTCACCACCGGTCTGGTGTCCCTCACCAGCATTGGCGGCACCGCATGGCTGGATGAAGGCGGCCAGCGCACGCCCGTATCCGGCATGACCGTCACGCTCTATGCGGACGGCTCCGCCATCCAGACCGCTGTGAC
The DNA here is from genome assembly GCA_029009515.1 of bacterium. GTDB lineage: Bacteria > Bacillota > Clostridia > Christensenellales > Aristaeellaceae > Limiplasma. The sequence continues at coordinate 58,098 of JAQXJZ010000154.1, read as the reverse complement.
CGATGAAAACGGCGGCTATCGCTTCGATGGTCTGTGGCCCGGCGAATACGCTCTGCAGGCGCAGCAGCTGCCCGGCACCATCTTCGTGCGGCCCGATGATCCCAACTACGAGCAGGGCGCGTCCGTCATCGCCTACCCCGATATGGGCGCGAGCGACGAATTCAGCCTGTACATGGCGCAGCACCAGCTTGAGCAGGACATCCTGTGCATCAAGCCCGCCAAGGTGGGCGACATCGCCTGGCTGGACGAAAACCGCAACGGCCTCATCGACGGCAGCGAACCCCGCCTGATGGGCGTGACCGTGCAGCTTGTGCAGGACGGCGAAGTGATTTACGAAACCGTGACCGACGACAACGGCTACTATCTCTTTGGCGACGTCTACCCCGGCACCTACACCCTGCGCGCCTCGGCCTATGCTGAGCTCTCCCCCACCACCCCGGTGGAAAGCCTGCGCATCATCTCCAGCTGCCTCACCGAAGGCGACGGTCTGGAGGCGTACAGCGAGCCCATCAGCGTCATCAGCGGCGTGAGCGACATGAACTGCGACCTCGGCTACATCCTGCTGGACGGCTGCGTCCTGCCCGAAGAAGCCATTGCCCCCATGCCCTCCCGCGACTGGCGCTACCAGAACTCGCAGGACGTGTCGTACGGTTGACAAGCAGGGGTGACCCCTGCACCCCACACCGGGCACCCGTAAAGGGTGTCCGGGTCTTTTTTGCTTGTTGGTTGCAGCTAAGACCGCCGCTCCCCGGAAGGGGTCGCGGCTCGCTTGAGCGCAGGGGGGACGCGTACACCTCATCAGTCCCTCCGGGACAGCTTCCCCTCACGGGGAAGCTCGAGGACTTGGCTGCTACTCTTACTTGCGTTTTCTAACATGTTTTTTTTGTTGAAAAGAAAGCGAACGCCTTCCAGCTTCCCCTTGAGGGGAAGCTCCCGCGGAGCGGGTGATGAGGTGGCCAGTTTCTCGCCATGACAACAAACAAAAGTCACTCGCCGCCATCGGGCGCACACGCAGGTGCGCCCCTACAAGTCAACCAAGCAAGTCTGCCTCACAGCCACAACCCCCTGCCACCACTGTAGGGGCGCACCTATGTGTGCGCCCGCGCACGAACGCCACTCGGCGATGAACCATCCAGTTCCTCGCCAACACAAGCCCCATCAACGGCGACCATCTCACTCTACACGAACGAAAGAAAAGCCCACCCAAGCCGCTCACAGCGGCGACAATAGGAGCGGAGGACAAATCCCCCGCCCTTTTTTTGAACGGATCAGGGGCGCGCTCGCGGATCACTCAACAACCTAAGAAACCAAGGCGCTTCGGCCAACTCAAGCCGAATTGCGCCCCCCGTTCAAAAAAACGGGCATTCAGGGGATTTGTCTCGGAGCGACGTGTCGCTGGCTTTTTGGTTACTTTTTCACGAAAAAGTAACACCTGTTCCTCGTGTGCGCTTCTCCAAAAGCGCACATCTTCGCCGCAGCGGAAACACCCCTCCAGTGTGGAAAACCAGGACATGTATATTCACTGTTTTCCGTGCTATCATAATACCGTGAAAAAACACCAATCAGCAGGCGCCCTCTCGCATCCGCGCTTTCTATTCCCTCTTTCCCGCAAGAAGGGGGATCGCCCCCCCTGCCAGTGCTTTGATGATGCTGGCAGATTTTCGCACTGCGTGAGATGTGTACCGTGTGTGTCGGGTAAATATATATAATTATAAAAAATCTCTCTTTTTTAAAAAAATATGTTTTGATCCGGTACACACGGTACACACCGCACACTCAAAAAAGGGACCGCCGTTTTCACACAGCGATCCCTTCTCTCATATCCTCATTTCCTGTACGCATTCAGCACCGGAATCAGCAGAAAAATCATCCAGCCCGGATGCCACAAATCCCAGAAACATCCCAGCGCCAGATAAATGAGCGTGATGGTCACAGGATGGGTCCAGCGGTCCCATGCGCTTCTGAAATGGATGTAGCGCAGCGGAATGGTGAGAAACACCAGCCAGCCGGGATGCCACAAATCAAACATAAAGCCCAGCACCAGATACAGAATGGTGATGGTCATGGGATAGGCCGCATCCGCCTTGCGCCTGCGCTGGCGCTCTTCCTCGCGCGCTTTGGCCTCGTAGTAGCTGCCCTCGGGGCCCAGTCCGTCGTTCATGTCGGTTCCTCCTTCATTCCCTTTCATGGCAGATTGTAGCAGAAGATGACCCAAATGAAAAGAAAAACCGCCTGAAAGCTTCATGAGAATCTGCTGAGAACCGCGCGCAGGGTGTAAAACCATCCGGAACGCTTGTGCATTTCGTGCCATTGGTGGTATAATAAGCTGTTATGATGTGCCTTTATGCGTTTTTTCATGGAAAGGCCATCACACACCCAACCATTTCTACGGGAGGAAATGCCATGCTTGCAAGCCGACATTGGTTTCTGCGCGGCCTGAGCCTTGTGCTGGCTGTGCTGTTTGCATGCGCGCTCCCGGCGTCCATACCTGCGCTGGCTGAGGAAGAGGTGCGCTACATCGCGCCCACTTTGCCCAGCGATGCTGATCCCTACGATCCCGAGCATCCTGAAAACCTGGACGAGGATCAGCTGTATGCCAAGTCCGCCATCCTCATCGAGGCCAAGACCGGCAACGTCATTTTTGAAAAGGACGCCGACGCCGTCATGTACCCCGCTTCCACCACCAAGATCATGACCGTTCTGCTGGGCATCATGATGGGCGACATGAGCCAGACCGTGTATCTCAGCGACACCGCCATGTGGGGCATTCAGGACGGCGACGCCGTGATGGACCTGGATGTGGGCGAAAGCATCAATTTCAAGGATCTGCTCTACGGCACCTTCGTGCGCTCCGCCAACGAGGGCGCAAACCTCATTGCCGAAACCGTGAGCGGATCGGTGGACGCCTTTGTGCAGGTGATGAACGAGGCTGCCGCCATGTACGGCTGCACCTCCACGCACTTCATGAACCCCAACGGCCTGCATGACGACAACCATTATTCCACCGTGCGCGATATGGCCAAGCTGGCGCAGGCCGCCATGCAGAACGAAACCTTCCGCGATATCGCCAAAACCTACACCTATCACCTGCCCGAAAGCAACCTGCACCGCGCGCGCGTGCTCACCCACTCCTCCCGCCGCTTCTTCAACCCCAGTCTGGAGGATAACGAGTATTTCTACGAGTACGCCACCGGTATCAAAACCGGCTTCCATTCCCGCGCCGGTTACTGCTTTGTGGGTTCTGCTGAAAAGAACGGCATCGAGCTCATCTCCGTGGTGTTCTACACCAGCGAAAACGGACGCTGGACGGACACCAAAAAGCTGATGGAATACGGTTTTTCCCAGTTCGTGAGCATGACGCCGCAGGAGCTGTATCTGGAAAACCCCATCACCGTGGAAACCTCCGGCTTCTCGCTGGATGATCCCGGCTACGGCAGGCTGGAATTGGGCATTCAGGCGCAGAGCGGATCGCTGCCCACCTACATCGTGGCCACCAAGGATGAGATGGCCTCCATGGCGCGCAACCTGCGCCAGACCGTGCTCATCGAGTACAAGCGCAGCTTTGTGGCGCCCATCACGCAGGGCGAGATCATGGGCACCATGACCTATTACCCCACCGACGGCGGCGAGCCCGTCACCTACGACCTCATCGCCAGCCGCTCCATCGAGCGCCGCGCCAACGCCCCGCTCAGCCTGGAAGAGATTGAAGCCCTCGTCTACGGCGATCCCAATCCCTTCCCGCCTCTTTCCGCGGAGCTGGTCATGATGATCCTTTTGCCCGTGGGCGGCGTGTTCCTGGCCATCAAGCTCATCGGCCGCGCCCTGCGCCGCACCGGCCGCCACCGCAAGAGCCGCGTGCCCAAGCCGCGCAACAGGTTCTACAGGTGACGCCAGGGGCGCTGCCCCTGGACCCTGCCAAAGGGGCTAAGCCCCTTTGGAATCCCGTGTGCTGAGACCGCTTTGCGGTCTCAGGGAGACAACGATCTTGTGATAAAGGAGTGAGGGACTTGGTTGCGCAGGTGATTGTGGATGTTGTGCATACCAATGTGGCCAAACCCTTCTCCTACCGCATTCCCGATGGCATGGAGGTGTGCGTCGGGCTGCGGGTGCTGGTGCCTCTGGGGCGGCGGCAGGTGGATGGATTTGTGGTGGACATCGTGGATGAAAGCCAGATTGATCTGCCGCCTGAAAAGCTCCGCCCCATTGCAAAGGCATTGGATGATTATCCCGCGCTTTTGCCGCAGCTGCTGGAGCTGGCCGAGGAGCTTTCGCTGGAGTGCCACTGTCCGCTGTCCGAGACGCTCCGGCTGATGCTGCCTGCGGCCATGCGCACCGGGCGCATTCAGCTCAAGCAGGAGCAGTTTGCAAAGCTGGCGGATTGCGTGGATGCGCTGGCTGAGGCGGATAAGCAGCGCCGTGCGCCCAAGCGTGCCACGCTGCTCAGGCTGCTTTCGGATGGAGCCGAGAAATCCGTCAACGAGCTTGCGCAGCTGGTCAATGATCCCCGCGAGGCGCTCAAGGCGCTGGAAAAGGCGGGGCTGGTTCAGCTCATCCGGCGCGTGGTGTTCCGCGCGCCGGACGGCGTGGAGAGCATTGAGCGCACCGTTGCACCGCCTTTGACCGGCGATCAGCTGGACGCGCTGGACACCATGCTGCCTGCGCTGAAGGCTGGCAAGGGCGCGTTCCTGCTGCACGGCGTTACCGGTAGCGGCAAGACGGAAGTGTATCTGTCCATGGTGGAGCAGACGCTGCGCATGGGCAAGGGCGCGATTATCCTCGTGCCGGAAATTGCCCTCACGCCGCAGATGGTGCGCTGGTTCTGCTCCCGCTTCGGCCCGGAAACCGCCGTGCTGCACAGCCGTCTGACGGATGGTCAGCGCTATGACGAATGGCGGCGCATCCGCCTGGGTCATGCCCGCGTGGTAGTGGGCGCGCGCAGCGCCATCTTTGCGCCGGTGGAAAATCTGGGGCTGATCGTCATTGACGAGGAGCACGAGCAGACCTATTTGAGCGACAAGCATCCGCGCTACGACGCGCGCCGCGTGGCCGTCAGCCGCGCCAGCCGCGAGGGCGCATGCGTGGTGCTTTCCTCCGCCACACCCAGTATTCTTTCCTTCGCCATGGCGCGCAGGGGCGACTACACGCTGGTGGAAATGCCCCGCCGCGTCAACGACCGGCCCATGCCGCAGGTGACCATCGTGGATATGCGGCGCGAGCTGGAAAGCGGCAACCGCTCCATCTTCAGCCGTCTGCTGATTGAAAAGCTGACGGAATGCCTGGGGAACGGCCAGCAGGCAATGCTGTTTCTCAACCGGCGCGGTTTCAACACCTTTGTATCCTGCCGCCAGTGCGGCTATGTGGTGAAGTGCAGCCAGTGCGACCTGAGCATGACGCTCCACCGCGAGCACGGCGAGGACGGCCCGCAGGAGCTGCGCTGCCACATGTGCGGAAACGTGCAAGCTCCGCCGGATGTTTGCCCGGAGTGCGGCAGCAAGTACATCCGCTACTTTGGCAGCGGCACCCAGCGCGTGGAGGAGGAAATGCACAAGCTGTTTCCTCACATTCAGACCGTGCGCATGGATATTGACACCACGCGCGAGCGCGACGCCCACGCCAAACTGCTGAGCAAATTCGGCAGCGGCGAGGCGAAGGTGCTCATCGGCACGCAGATGATCGCCAAGGGGCTGGATTTTCCCAAGGTGACGCTGGTGGGCGTGGTGGCGGCGGATATGACGCTCAACCTGCCCGATTACCGTGCGCAGGAGCGCACCTTCCAGCTCATCACGCAGGTGGCCGGACGCGCCGGACGCGCTCAGCAGCCGGGCGAGGTCATTGTGCAGACCTACAAACCGGACAATCCCTGCATCGAGGCTGCCGCCGCGCAGGATTACCGCGCCTTCTTTGAAATGGAGTTCAGCCGCAGGCGTGCGGGGCTGTATCCGCCGTTTACGCTGCTGGCAAGGCTGCTGGTGGAAAGCGAGCGCGAAAACGACGCAAAGCTCATGTGCGAGCAGCTCTACTCCACCGTGCAGACCTATCTGCTCTCCCATCCGCCGCAAAAGAAGCGCACCCTCATGATCCGGGCGGATGAAGCGCCCGTGAAGCGCATCCGCGGCCAGTACCGCTATCATGTGCTGCTCAAGGTGTTCGACCATCCGGACATCGCGCCGCTGCTGGCGCTTCTGTCCGAGCTGAGCGCCATGACCAGCGAAACCTGCCGCGTCTATTGTGAAGTGAACCCCGCTACCATGATGTAACGTTTTGATTGATAAGGAGCAAATGTATGGCGATTCGCAAAATCGTAGAAATTGGCGATGACAAGCTGCGCAAGCAGTGCAAACCCGTGGAGAAATTTGACATGCGCCTGCGCGTGCTGCTCAAGGACATGGCCGATACCATGTACAAGGCCAACGGCGTGGGTCTGGCTGCGCCTCAGGTGGGCATCCTGCGCCGCGTGGTGGTGGTGGACGTGGGCGACGGCCTGATTGAGATGGTCAATCCGGAAATCATCCACACCGAAGGCGAGCAGACCGGCGCGGAGGGCTGTCTCAGCGTGCCCGGCCGCAGCGGCGTGGTCACCCGCCCCAACATTGTCACCGTGCGCTATCAGGACCGCGACGGCGTTGAGTACGAAGCCACCGCGGAGGAGTTCCTCGCCCGCGCCTTCTGCCACGAGATCGACCATCTGGACGGCACGCTCTACGTGGACAAGATGGACCGCGAGATCTTCCCCGGCGATGAGGAATATGACACCGGCGACGAGGAGGACGAAGAGGAATGAGAGTGGTCTTTATGGGCACGCCGGATTTTTCCGTGCCCACGCTGCAGGCGCTCATCGACAGCCCCTACGAGGTGGTGGGCGTGTTCACCCAGCCCGACCGTCCCAAGGGACGCGGCGGCAAGGTGCAGATGAGCCCCATCAAGGAACTGGCGCTGAAATATGACATTCCCGTGTTCCAGCCTGTGAAGATGCGTCTGGACGGTCTGGAGCCGCTGCGCGAGCTCAAGCCGGACATCTGCGTGACGGCCGCCTTTGGGCAGATCCTGTCTCAGGATGTGCTGGATGTGCCGCCCATGGGCACGGTCAACGTGCATGCTTCCCTCCTGCCCCGCCACCGCGGCGCGGCCCCCATCCAGTGGGCGCTGCTGTGCGGCGACGAGTTGGCCGGCGTGACCACCATGTTCAGCGATAAGGGCATCGACACCGGCGATATGCTGCTCAAGGCGGAAATCCCGGTGGAGGCGGATGACACCGCCGGTACGCTCACCGACAAGCTGGCCGTGCTGGGCGCGAAGCTGCTGATTGAAACGCTCGAAAAGCTGGACGCCGGTACCTGCCCGCGTGAAAAGCAGGATGAAGCGCAGGCCACCTACGATCCCAAGATCGTCAAGGAAATGGGCCTTTTGGACTTTGCCGAGGGCACCGAAAAATGCCTCCTGCGCGTGCGCGCCATGTCGCCTTGGCCCAGCGCCTACGCCTCGCTGGCGGAAGGCGTGCTCAAGGTGTGGCGCGCCCGGCGTGCGGATGTGGACACCTCCGCCGCCCCCGGCACCGTGATCAAAGCCGACCGCAAGGCCGGGCTGATCGTGGCCACGTCCGACGGCGCGATGGAACTGTGTGAGATTCAGGCCCCCAATGCCAAGCGCATGGACGCAAAGGCATTCCTGCTGGGCCATGCGATTGAAGAAGGCAAGCTGCTGAGTGAGGTACGCGTATGACGGAAAAACGCCCGGAAAACAAGAAGCCTTTCCCCAAGAAGAACTTTGGTGACAAGAAGCCCTTTGGCGACAAGAAGAACTTTGGCGACAAGAAACCCTTCGGTCAGAAGAAGGATTTCGGCGCAAAGAAGCCCTATGGCAAGCCTGCGCCCAAAAAGCCTGTGGAAGAGGGCGAAAAGATGTTTGGCCGTCTGGTGAAGGACGCGCCGCAGGAGACCACGGGGCTGACCATGAACGCCCGCCGCGTGGCGCTGGACGTGCTGTGCGACGTGCATCAGAACGGCGCATTTGCCCAGCTGAGCCTGGACGAGCATCTGCGCAGCGCCAAGCTGCGCCCTGAGGACCGCCGTCTGGTCACCAGCATCGTCTACGGCACGCTGGAAAACGAGCTGCGCATCGACTATGCGCTGGACAAGCTGATGGATCATCCCACCCACCAGCCCTCTCAGCGCGATATCCTGCGCATGAGCGCCTATCAGATTCTCTTCCTCGACCGCGTGCCGGACAGCGCCGCCGTCAACGAGGCTGTGAAGCTGGTGAAGGCCATGAACATGGAAGCCGCCAGCGGCTTTGTGAACGCCGTGCTGCGCAACCTGAGCCGCGGCAAGGATACCATCGAGTGGCCGAAGAAGGAAGACGATCTGCGCACGTACCTGAGCATCATGGGCAGCATGCCCATGTGGCTGGTGGACCGCCTCATCGAAGCCTACGGCGAGGAAGAGGCCGAGCGCGTCATTATGTACCGCGAAACCGAGCATCCCATCGTCATCCGCCCCAGCTTTACCAAGACCAACGATGCCGAGTTTGAAAAGCTGCTGGCCAAGAAGGACTGGCGCGTGGAAAAGGGCGTTGCGCCCCATGCGTGGCTGGTGTACGGCGCGCAGGAGATTACCTTTGACAACGACTACAAGGCCGGCCTGTTCTCCATTCAGGGCCAGTCCAGCATGCTGGCCGCCGAGGCCGTGCAGGCCAAGAACGGCATGAAGATTCTGGACGCCTGCGCCGCGCCCGGCGGCAAGAGCGCCTACCTGTGCGAAACCATGCAGCTCACCGGCCGCGTGTTCAGCTGGGAGCTGCACGAAAAGCGCGCGCTGCTGCTGGAGGGCGTGAAGCGCCGTCTGGGTCTGGACAACATGCGCATCACCGTGCGCGACGCCAGCGACTTCCGCGAGGATTTTGAAAACACCCTCGACGCCGTTTTGCTGGATGCTCCCTGCGCGGGACTTGGCGTGCTCAGCCAGAAGCCCGATGTCAAGCTGCGCCTCAAGGCCGAGGATATTCCCTCCATCGTGGACACGCAGAAAAAGATCCTCGAAACCGTCTGCCGCTACGTCAAAAAGGGCGGCACGCTGGTGTACTCCACCTGCTCCATCCTGCCCGAGGAAAACACCCTGCAGGTGAAGAACTTCCTTGCCAGCCATCCCGAATATGAGCTCATCGACCTGCCCGCCTCCTTCCCTGAGGAGCTGCGCAAACAGCAGACCGAAAATGGCCTGCAGCTGCTGGGCTGCCGCGACGGCGTGGAGGGCTTCTTCATCGCCCGCATGCGGAGGGTTCGCTGATGGCTGACAAGCGCATCCTGCTGGACATGACGCTGGACGAGCTGAAGATGTATCTTCTCGGCCTCGGCCAGCCCGCGTTCCGCGCCAAGCAGGTTTTCACATGGCTGCATAAGGGCGCTTCCTTTGCCGAAATGCGCAATCTGCCCCAGGCGCTGCGCGATCAGCTGGCGGAGGAATGCCTGGATCTGCCCATGAGCCTGCACGCGTCCTTCCCTTCCCAGAAGGATGACACGGTCAAGTTCCTCTACGCCTGCCATGACGGCAACATCATCGAAGGCGTGCTGATGCACTATCACTACGGCTATTCGCTGTGCATCTCCACGCAGGTGGGCTGCAAGATGGGCTGCGCCTTCTGCGCCAGCACCCTCAACGGCTGCGTGCGCAGCCTGACCGCGGGCGAGATGATGGCCGAGGTGCTGCTGGCCAACCGCTTCCTTGGCGACAAGGGCAAGGTGGGTCACATCGTACTCATGGGCAGCGGCGAGCCGCTGGACAACTACGATAACGTGGTGCGCTTCCTGCGCCTGGTCAACGATGCGGAAGGCCTCAACATCAGCCTGCGCAACATTTCGCTTTCCACCTGCGGCCTCGTGCCTCAGATTGACAGGCTGAAGGAGGAGCATCTGCCCGTCACCCTCAGCATCTCCCTGCACGCGCCCAACGACACGATCCGCAAGCAGATCATGCCCGTGGCCAACGCCTACCCCATCGGCGAGCTGATGCAGTCCGTGCGCAGCTATGTGGCCGATACCGGCAGGCGCGTGGTGCTGGAATACGCGCTGATTGACGAGCTCAACAGCAAGCCGGAGCATGCCAAAGAGCTGGCCAGGCTCCTGCGCGGCCTGCAGTGCCACGTCAACCTCATCCCGCTCAACTACGTGGACGAGCGCCATCTGATGCCCGCCAGCCCCAAGGCGGTGCAGGCGTTCCTCTCCACCCTCGAAAGCGAACACATCTCCGCCACCGTGCGCCGTGAAATGGGATCGGACATTGGCGGAGCGTGCGGCCAGCTGCGCCGCCGTCATCTGGAAAACAACGGTTAACTCACAAAGGAGTGAACAACACGATGCGCATCTGCCACAGGACACATCAGGGGCTGGTACGTGCCAGCAATCAGGACAGCCTGCTTGTGGACGAAGGCGTAATGGGCGTTGCCGACGGCATGGGCGGTCACAACGGCGGCGAAACCGCCAGCCGCGTGGCCGTGCAGGTGCTCAAAAACGCGCTGCGCGGAAAAAAGCCCGAGCCCCGCGCGCTGGAAGTGGGCATGGAGGCGGCCAACCGCCGCATTTTTGACATGTCCCGCCACGACAGCGCGCTCAGCGGCATGGGCACCACCACCACGCTTTTGTGGGAAAACGGCACGGAAGTGCTCATCTGCCATGTGGGCGACAGCCGCGCGTACCTTCTGCGCGATGGTGAACTGAAGCAGATCACCGAGGATCACAGCGTGGTGGCCGAGCTTCTGCGGGGCGGCGTCATCACGCCGGACATGGCGCGCACCCACCCCTACCGCAACGTCATCACCCGCGCCGTGGGCGTGGATCCCATGGTGACGGCGGATATCTTCAGCCACGACCTCAAAGAAGGCGACGTGTGGATGATCTGCTCCGACGGCCTGTACAACATGGTGCCGGATGAATCCATCGCCGAAATTCTGCGCGAAGCCAAGGATGATGAAACCGCCGCCGAGGAGCTGCTGGCCTTTGCGCTGGAAGCCGGCGGAACGGACAACATCACCTTTGTCATCGGCCGCGCCACGGAGGTGAGCGCCGTATGATGAAAGGCATGATCTTTGCCGAGCGCTACAAGCTGGAGGATTTCATCGGTCAGGGCGGCATGTCGCTGGTGTACCGCGCGGTGGATATCCGCACGGGCCACAGCGTGGCTGTCAAGATCCTCAAGAGCGAGTTCAACAGCGACAAGGAATTTCTGGAGCGCTTCCAGCGCGAGGCGCAGGCCGCCAGCCTGATGAGCCACCACAACCTGGTCAACCTGCTTGACGTGGGCGTGGAGGGCGAATACCGTTATCTGGTGCTGGAATACGTAAACGGCAACACCCTCAAGGACATCATCCGCCAGAAGGGCCGCCTGAGCCACACCACCGCCATCGACGTGGCTGTGCGTATTTTGAGCGCCCTGCAGCACGCCCATGACAACGGCATCATCCACCGCGATATCAAGCCCCAGAACGTGCTGATCGACGCCAACGGCCATGTGAAGGTGGCCGACTTCGGCATCGCGCGCATGACCGGCGGCGCCACCATCGGCAAGAAGGACACCGTGGTTGGCTCCGTGCACTACTCGTCGCCCGAGCAGGCCACCGGCAGCGTGGTGGAGGCCACCAGCGACCTGTACTCTACCGGCGTGGTCATGTATGAAATGCTCACCGGCCGCGTACCCTTCGTGGGCGATACCCCGGTGGCCGTGGCCATGCAGCACATTCAGGAGCCGCCGCCCCCCATCAGCACCTTTGCGCCCGAGACGCCTCCGCCTGTGATGGCCGTGGTGATGAAGGCGCTGGAGAAAGACCCCGCAAGGCGCTTCCAGAGCGCACGCGAGATGGCCGAGGCCCTCAAGCGCGCCAAGGAAGGCTACATGGACCCCAACCTCGTCCAGCCGGAGCCCATGCGCCGTCCGCCCAGCACGCCGCCCCAGCCGCAGCCCATCCGCGAGGTGAGCCCGCACGGCTCCACCACCCGCCGCGCCCCTGTGCGCCGCAAAACCAGCCGCAAAGCCAGCCTCGTGCTTTCGCTGATTGCCGCAGTGCTGGTGCTGGCCAGCCTGACGGTTGGCATCGTGTTTGTGGTCAGGCAGGTGGGCAGCAGCGCCATGGCCCCCGACGTGGTGGGCATGATGGCGGAGGACGGCCAGGAAATGGCCGAACGCGAAGGCCTGATGTGGCAGCAGACCGATATCAACCACGATTCTCTGCCTGCTGGCACCATCATCTCCCAGATTCCGGAGGCCGATACGCCCATGCGCAAGGGCGACAGCCTGCTGGTGACCGTCAGCCTCGGCCCGGCCAACAGCGCCATGCCCGACATGTACGGCCTTGCCTACGAGGACGCCGTGCAGCGCCTCAACACCCGCGGCTTTGGCAGCATTGTGGCTGTCAAGACCGTGTCCACCTCTCCTGCCGGAACCGTGCTTTCGCAGCTTCCGCTGGCAGGCGATCCTTTTACGGTAGGCCAGACGGTGGAATTGACCATCTCCGGCGGCAGCACCATGGTGCCTGAGCTGACCGGACGCACCCGCGAGGAAGCCGCAGCCCTGCTTGCCGAAAGCAGCCTGACGGAAGCCGCGCCCGTGTTTGTGGAAACATCCGATCCCACGCAGGTGGGTCTGGTGCTGGCGCAGACCCCGGTATCCGGCACCATGGCCGTGGTGGGCGCGCCTGTGACGCTGAGCATCGGCATCGAAAGCCAGCCCTATCAGGGCGAGGTGGCCGTGAGCCTGCCGGATGCGGATCATGAACGCCGCGTGCGCATCACCCTGATGGCGGACGGTGAGGAAAAGGTGGAGTACGAAGGCACCGTGGCCGCCGACATGCAAAGCGTGATGCTGGTGCCCATCAGCTCCAACACCGAGGGCGAACAGACCTGCCGCATCTACGTGGACGGCGAGCTGTTCAGCGAAGAAGTGGTACTGCTGTATTGATGAACAGGAGGATAAATCCTTGAGTGAAACCATCATGCCCGAGGGCGTGATCGTCAAAGGCGTGGGCGGCCTGTACTATGCCCGCGATCCCCAGGGCGAGGTGCATGTGCTGCGCGCCAAGGGCAAATTCCGCAAGCAGCGCATCACCCCCATGGTGGGCGACCGCATCCGCTTCACCCCGGGCGGCATCAGCGACGAGCACGGCTGGGTGGAGGACATCCTGCCCCGCGACAGCGAGCTCATCCGCCCGCCGGTGGCCAACATCCGCCACATCGTGCTGGTCATTGCGCCCGAGCCTGCGCCGGATTATCTGCTGATTGACACGCTGATTGTGATGGCGGTCAAGCAGGGCATTCAGCCGGCCATCGTGGTCAACAAGAGCGACCTCGATCCCACGCTGTTTGAACAGGTGCAGCGCGACTATGCCTGCCTCGGCGCGCCCATGCTCAAGCTCAGCGCCCAGACCGGCGAAGGACTGGAGGAGCTGAGGCAGCTTCTGCGCGGCGGCATCTGCTGCTTTGCCGGGCAGAGCGGCGTGGGCAAGAGCACGCTTCTCAGCGCTGCCACGGGTCTGGAGCTGCAGACCGGCGAAATCAGCCGCAAAATCAGCCGCGGCCGCCATACCACGCGCCATGCGGAGCTGCTCTACAGCGGCGACTACTGCGTGCTGGATACCCCCGGCTTCAGCCTGCTGGAACTGTGGGAAGGCCTGGAGCCCATCCAGCTCAAGGAGTATTACCCCGAGTTCTTCCCCTATGAGGGCGAGTGCCGCTTTGCCCCCTGCTATCATCTGAGCGAGCCCGGCTGCGCGGTGCTTCAGGCCGTGAAGGACGGCCACATCAGCCAGGCAAGGCTCGAACGCTACCATCTGCTCTTGAGCAAAGCCAAAGAAGCATGGAGGAATCGTTATGATTAAGCTGTCCCCTTCCATTCTGGCAGCTGATCCGCTGAACCTGGGCAAAGCCGCGCAAATGGCCCATGCAGCCGGCTGCGACGAACTGCACTTTGACGTGATGGACGGGCATTTTGTGCCCAATCTCACCTTCGGCCCCCACATCCTCAAGGCCATGAAGAAGCAGACGCCGGACATCGTGTACGACGTGCATCTCATGCTCACCGATCCCATCACCTTTGTGGACAGCTATGCCGAGGCTGGCGCGGACATCATCACCGTGCATGCCGAGGCCAACGACTGGCTGGATGCGGCGCGCAAAATCCGTGCGCTGGGCCTGAAGGCCGGCGTGTCCCTCAAGCCCGGCACCCCTGCCGATGCGCTGATGGGCTGCGTGCAGCTCTTCGACCGCGTGCTGCTGATGACCGTGGAGCCCGGCTTTGGCGGACAGAAGCTGATGCCCGATGTGCTCGTCAAGGCCAAGCAGCTGCGCGAAATGGGATTTACCGGCGATATAGAAGCCGATGGCGGCATCTCGCCCTCCAATATGACGCTGCTCACCGAAGCGGGCGTGGAGGTGCTGGTGATGGGCACCGGCTTTTTCAAGGCCGAAGATCCCATGGCGGTGGCAAAGGCCGTGCATGCGCTGTGACCCTTTCGGGGCATGCTGATAGCAGCAAGCCCCAAGGAGGTACGCCATGGACAAAAAGCCCGCCCCCCTCTTTACTCCGCCCAGGCGCAAAAAGCGCATGGGCTATTCACCAACCCAACATTAAAGGACTGACTTGATGGAATTTCGCGAACTGAATCTGATCAAGCCGCTGCTCACTGCTGTGCGCTGCTGCGGCTATGTTCATCCTACGCCTATTCAGGAAAAGACCATTCCTCCTGTGCTGGAAGGCCGCGACGTGCTGGGCTGCGCGCAGACCGGCACGGGCAAGACGGCGGCCTTTGCGCTGCCCATATTGCAAAAACTGTTCCAGATGGGCAAGCCCGAAGGCGACAAACGCACCGTGCGCGCGCTCATCCTCACCCCCACCCGCGAGCTGGCGCTGCAGATTTACGAAAACTTTGAAGGCTACGGCAAGCGCCTGCCCATGCGCCCCTGCGTCATTTTCGGCGGCGTGGGCCAGCAGCCGCAGGTGTATCAGCTGAACAAGGGCGTGGACATCCTCGTGGCCACGCCCGGCAGGCTCAACGACCTGATCAATCAGGGCTACATCCAGCTGGACAGACTGGCCGTGTTCGTCCTGGATGAGGCCGACCGCATGCTGGACATGGGCTTCATTCACGATGTGAAGAAGGTCATCGCCCATCTGCCCAAGAAACGCCAGACGCTGTTTTTCTCCGCCACCATGCCGCCTGAGGTGGAAAAGCTGGCCACCAGCCTGCTCACCGACCCTGTAACGGTGAAGGTGGACCCGGTTTCCAGCACGGTGGACAAGATTGACCAGAGCCTGTACATGGTGGACAAGGCCAACAAAAAGCACCTGCTGGCCAAGCTGCTCAAGGAGCCGGACGTGGAAAGCGCGCTGGTGTTCACCCGCACCAAGCACGGCGCCGACCGCGTGGTGCGCGAGCTTGCCCGCGTGCAGATCGATGCGCGCTCCATTCACGGCAACAAGAGCCAGAGCGCGCGCCAGCAGGCGCTGAGCGATTTCAAGAGCGGCAAGGTGCGCGTGCTGGTGGCCACGGATATCGCCGCGCGCGGCATCGACATCGCCGGTCTTTCCCATGTGTTCAACTATGATCTGCCCAACGAGCCTGAGGCCTACGTGCACCGCATCGGCCGCACAGGCCGCGCCGGACGCGACGGCATCGCCATCAGCTTCTGCTGCATCGACGAGGTGAAGGAATTGCGGCAGATTGAAAAGCTGACCGGCAAGACGCTCAGGCGTCTGGAGAGCGAATGGCCCATGCAGGTGATGACGGAAACCGTGAAGGAACCCCGTCCGCCGCGCGAGGCCAGGCCCGAAAAGATGCCCGAGCCCGTCAAAAAGGCCTTGCCTGAAAAGAAGCCCGAAAAGAAACCTGAGCCCGCAAAGCAGCCCGTCTCCAAAGCCACGCCGCTGGAGCGCCCTGTGAAGCTGGCACCCGCCAGGCCGGTCAGCGAGCCCAAACCCGCTGCGCCGGAAAAGAAACCCGAACGTCCCTACGCCGAAATGCTGCGTCAGCAGCGCAATGCATCGCGCCGCCGTCTTTCCACCGGCAGCGACCGCATCTGACATACGAAAGGAGACCTCCATGCCCAAGCAAATGACCGCCGAACAGAAGCTGGTGTATATGACCGAAACGCCGCTGCACAGGCTGGTGATCGCACTGGCTGTGCCCACCATCATCTCCATGCTGATTACGGCGTTTTACAACATGGCTGACACGTATTTCGTGGGCCTCATCGGTTCAGCCAGCGCATCGGGCGCGGTGGGCGTCATCTTTCCGCTCATGTCCATCATGCAGGCCATCGCCTTCATGCTGGGTCATGGATCGGGCAACTACATGTCGCGCGTGCTGGGCGCAGGCAACACGGAGGAAGCCAGGCGCATGGCATCCACCGGCTTTGTGCTTTCCTTCCTGGTGGGCGTGGCAATCATGATCATCGGCCTGCTCTTTGCCGAGCCGCTGGTGTATCTGCTGGGCTCCACCTCCACCATCGCGCCCTATGCACAGGACTATGTGCGCTATCTCATGCCCGGCGTGCCCTTCCTGATGAGCAGCATTGTCATCAACAACCAGCTGCGCTTTCAGGGCAGCGCCTTCTACGGCATGATCGGCATCACCTTCGGCTCGCTGCTCAACGTGGCGCTGGACCCGCTGCTCATCTTCACGCTGAACATGGGCGTGGCAGGCGCGGCGCTGGCCACCAGCCTGAGCCAGGCAGTCAGCTTTGTCATCCTGCTGATGATGACCCGCAAGGGCGGCAATATCCGCATCAACCTGCGGCTGTTCAGCCCCAACGGCCATTTTCTCAGCCACATCGTGCGCGGCGGCATTCCCTCGCTGGCGCGCCAGGGCCTCAACAGCCTGTCCTCCGTATGCCTGAACCTGGCGGCGGGCGGATACGGCGATGCGGCCATTGCAGCCATGAGCATCGTGGGGCGCATCATGATGATGACGGTGAGCGCCATCATCGGCTTCGGCCAGGGCTTCCAGCCCATCTGCGGCTTCAACTACGGCGCAAAGCTGTACGGCCGCGTGCGCAAGGCCTTCTGGTTCTGCGTGAAGCTGAGCTTTTGCGTGCTGGTGGTGCTGGGCGCGTTTGCCATCGCGCTGGCTCCGCAGATCGTCAGCCTCTTCCTGGCGGCAGATCCGGAGGTGCAGCGCATCGGCACGCTGGCGCTCCGGCTGCAGTGCTGCTTTGTGCCGCTGTTCTCCTTCACCTGCATGAGCAACATGATGCTGCAGACCATGGGCATCGCTGGCAAGGCCACGCTGCTGGCGGCGTCCCGTCAGGGACTGTTCTTCATCCCGGCTGTGCTTGGGCTTGAAAAAATCTTTGGCCTGCTGGGCGTGCAGATGGCGCAGCCCGTGGCGGACGTGCTCAGCTTTCTGCTGGCCATCCCCCTCACCATGGGCGTGCTGCGCGAGCTGAAAGAAAAAGAAAAAAATTAACAAAAAAATGAACTTTCCGGCCCTCCTCATGCGTCTGTATAGTGCAGGCAAATGCAGAAAGGAGGGTCGATTGATTTTTTGAACACTTTGCATTTATTACGCAAGGATTACATTGACAGTTTGGTTAAAGAAATGCTATAATGTTCTGGTTGTGGAATATGCGTTCCACCTGTTTTTAACGACTGAGGAGGTTACAAACGTGAAGAAGTTCCTGTCTATGCTGCTGGCTGCGCTGATGGTGTTCTCCACCGTTTCCGCTCTGGCTGAAGCCACCGTTACCGTGAGTGAAGAACAGCCCGTTCTGGACATCGTGGGCGAGTCCGTACCCGCCAGCGAGTATGTGCGCAACGACGACGGCACCAAGTACACCATGGACACCGAAGGCCACATCGTGCTGCAGCGCTTTGACAGCAAGGGCAACATTCTCAACCCCGACCGCGAGATCGTTCCCGCTGCCGGCGTTCTGGATGTGAATCCCATCATCGAAGGCGAAAGCCCCACCACCGGTCTGCCCTATGATACCAGCGCTCTCTACCTGCCCATGCTGGTGCAGATCAGCAACCCCGAAGGCAGCGAGACCATCAACAAGAAGAAGATCACCTCTGCCGGCATCGGCGAGCGCGCTCCCTGGGGCGGCCAGTATGCCGATATCGTGTACGAAGGCCTGCTCTATCGCTCCGGCCAGACCCGTATCACCTTCCTGTTCAACGACGCGCTGGCTGAAAACAGCCAGATCAGCGTTGGCCCCGTGCGTTCCGCCCGTATCGGCCACGTGCTGCTGCGTGAAGAGTGGCAGGGCGGCATCGTGTATGCCGGCGGCCCCAAGGCTGAAGAAAACAACATCGCCGCGCTGTTCGCTGAGCTGGGCGCCGGCGAGAAGGGCGTTACCTTCAACCTGCTGGACAACAAGTACCAGGACTTCAAGAACCGCGTGAACGGCGTGAAGGCTCCCGACAACTACAACGTGGACGTTGCCGGCATCCGCACCATGATCCCCGCCACCACCGTGGCCACTCCCCATCCCTTCCTGTTCACCGATCTGAGCCCCTACACCGACGGCTACGACATGGCTTACACCATCAACCTGGACTGGGGCCACAAGCGCTACATCTCCAGCTTTGAGTACGACGAAGCCAACAACATCTACCTGCGCTACTCCAACGGCGCTCCCTACATGACCTTCGCCGCTTCCGACGACCGCAGCGAAGAAAATGAAGAGCAGATGGCTTTCTCCAACGTCATCATCCAGCGCGTTGGCTACTCCTACACCGGCGAAGTCGTGGAAGGCGGCAAGCTGGTGAAGGCTGGCAACAAGATCATGCCTGTCATGAACAGCGTGGGCAAGGGCAATGCGGACATCTTCATCGGCGGCCGCTACATCCCCGGCTACTGGGTGCGTGAGTCCATCGAGTCCCCCACCATCTTCCTGGATGATCAGGGCAACGAGATCCAGCTCACCCGCGGCAAGACCTTCATCGCCCACTTCCCGCCCGAGAGCCTGCTGAGCTACCAGAACTAAACAGCTTTTCCCGCTTCCTCCTCTCATGGGAGGAAGCCTTTTTTGCGGAAAGAATGAAAAATTTTTAACAAATCAGGATTCGCGTCTTGATAAAGACGGCCGAATGGTGTATGATGGTAATGTATCATGCGGGTAATATGGTTTACACCAAAATTACCTCCTGAACACCACAGAATTTTAAGAAAGAGGTTGCATGCACATGGCCAACATCGACCTGACCAAGTATGGCATCACCGGTACTACTGAGATCGTCTACAATCCTTCTTTCGAAGAGCTGTTCATCGAAGAGACCAAGCCCGAGCTGGAAGGCTTTGAAAAGGGCCAGGTTACTGAGCTGGGCGCCGTGAACGTCATGACCGGCATCTACACCGGCCGCTCCCCCAAGGACAAGTTCATCGTGATGGATGAAAACTCCAAGGACACCGTGTGGTGGACTTCCGATGAGTTCAAGAACGACAACAAGCCCGCTTCCCAGGAAGCCTGGAACGCCTGCAAAGAGCTGGCTGTGAAGGAACTGTCCAACAAGAAGCTGTACGTGATGGACGTTTTCTGCGGCACCAACAAGGATACCCGCATGGCCATCCGTTTCATCATGGAAGTGGCCTGGCAGGCTCACTTCGTCAAGAACATGTTCATCAACCCCACCGAGGAAGAACTGGCCACCTTCGAGCCCGACTTCATCTCCTACAACGCCTCCAAGGCCAAGGTTGAGAACTACAAGGAGCTGGGCCTCAACTCCGAGACCGCTGCCATCTTCAACATCACCTCCCGTGAGCAGGTCATCCTGAACACCTGGTACGGCGGCGAAATGAAGAAGGGCATGTTCTCCATGATGAACTACTACCTGCCCCTCAAGGGTATCGCCTCCATGCACTGCTCCGCCAACACCGACATGAACGGCGAAAACACCGCCCTGTTCTTCGGCCTCAGCGGCACCGGCAAGACCACCCTGTCCACCGACCCCAAGCGTCTGCTCATCGGCGATGACGAGCACGGCTGGGACGACAACGGCGTGTTCAACTTTGAAGGCGGCTGCTACGCCAAGGTTATCAACCTGGACAAGGACAGCGAGCCCGACATCTACAACGCCATCAAGCGCAACGCTCTGCTGGAGAACGTGACCGTGGACGAGAACGGCGTGTGCGACTTCGCTGACGGCTCCGTCACCGAGAACACCCGCGTGTCCTACCCCATCAATCATATCGAAAAGATCGTGCGTCCCGTGTCCGCCGGCCCCGACGCCAAGAACGTGATCTTCCTGTCTGCCGACGCTTTCGGCGTGCTGCCCCCCGTCAGCATTCTGACCCCCGAGCAGACCCAGTACTACTTCCTGTCCGGCTTCACCAGCAAACTGGCCGGCACCGAGCGCGGCATCACCGAGCCCACCCCCACCTTCTCTGCTTGCTTCGGCCAGGCCTTCCTGGAGCTGCATCCCACCAAGTACGGTGAGGAACTGGTCAAGAAGATGGAAAAGAGCGGCGCCAAGGCTTACCTGGTCAACACCGGCTGGAACGGCACCGGCAAGCGCATCTCCATCAAGGATACCCGCGGCATCATCGACGCCATTCTGGATGGCTCCATCCTGAAGGCCGAGACCAAGACCATCCCCTACTTCAACCTGGAAGTTCCCACCGAACTGCCCGGCGTTGACACCACCATCCTCGATCCTCGCAACACCTACGCGGATGCTTCCGAGTGGGATGCCAAGGCCAAGGATCTGGCTGGCCGCTTCGTGAAGAACTTCGTGAAGTACACCGGCAACGATGCTGGCAAGGCTCTGGTCGCCGCTGGCCCCGAACTGTAATCGAACAGCGACAAAACGAACCCCGGCAGAGCAATCTGCCGGGGTTCGTTTTGTGTGGAGGGACGCAAGGGAGGCTCTGCCTCCCTTGACCCACCGCCAAAGGGCTTTGCCCTTTGGAATCCCGTGTTTTGAGGCTGTCCTTCAGGACAGCCTCAAGGTGTATTCAGTTGCCTTGGGCGGCTTTGCCAATTTGGACGCCGGGTTTGATTTTCTGTGCTGGTTCGTGCCATTTGCCAAGGTGGCGGCCATCGAGCGACCAATAATCCTGATCGCCGGTGGTGCGCACGGCGGCGATGGCTTTGTATTTCTCCTGCGTGGTGAGGGCAGGATCGAGGATGGATTCTTCCTTCAGGGTGTTGCGGATGCGGCACAGGAGGATCACGTTATCCTGATCATCCGTTGGAATTTCCTTCTCCAGCTCCAGTTCAAAGGCGCAGGGAGTATTGACAAGGACGGGTACGTCAAGGACCTGTCCTTTTTCCCATTCCACAGGAACGTCCATTTTATCCGCATCGCGGCCGTCCGCCGTGCCGAAGTAGTCCGCTAAGGCCAGGTTGCTCTCCGTGACCAGATTGGCCGAAAACACGCGATTGCGGCGGATGTTATTCAGCGTTTCCTTGCTGCCGCCGATGGCGCACATCACGCTGAGCTGCTCCTTCCAGAAATAGCTGAACCAGCAGAACAGCCCGAAATTGGGCCTGCCGCCCTCGCGGAATGTGCCGTACACAAACAGCGTCTGAGGGCAGCAGTCGTTGGATGCAGGCACAGAAACCTTGCTCATGTTTTTTCTTCTCCTTCCAGATTGCTTAACACGCGCTCCAGATACGCCTCAAACTCGCGCACCTCAGCCTCGGTAAAGCCTTCGTAGTAGCGTTCGTTCATCTGCTGAGAGATGCGGTCGTAATCCGCCTGCAGACTGCGCGCTTTGTCTGTGAGGCGAATGAGCAGGGCTCGCCGGTCTTTGGGCGAAGGCTCGCGCCTGATCAGCCCGGAAGCCTCCATACGGTCCAGCATGGACGTAAGCGTGGTATTGGCCAGGCTGGTTTGGGCGGACAGCTGTCTGATGGTGATGCCATCCTTCCCCCACAGCACATTAGTAATATATTTGTCAACAAAAACCTTCAGCCCGCCGAAGCGGGCTGATACACGGGTTTCCAAAGGGTGAAACCCTTTAGCGGTGGGTCAAGGGAGGCGGCGCCTCCCTTGCGTTCCCCTTAATAATACACGTACTCGTCGTTGTACTCCACAACCTGCTGGTAGGGCTTGTAGGTGCTCTTGTGGAAGAGCTCGCGGTGCGTTTCCACGCCGTCCTTGTACCAGATCTGGTAGGTCTCCACCACATAGCCGGCGCGGGATTTGACGGTGGTTTTGCTGGAGCCAAAGGGCAGCTCGGGGTTGTAGACGTACTTGATGTCAGAGGGCGGATTGTTCTTCTGCACGATCTCCGATTTCAGGTCGATGGTCACGCCCTCGCCCAGCGACATGCCCCAGATTTCCGCGCTCATCTGGCGGTTCTTGTAGTAGGTGATCACAAAGACGGGGCTCTGGGTGTTGTTCTTGAATTTGAAGTCGAGGTTGGGCCAGTTGACGGTGGCGTCCTCGCCGATGTTGACGTAGGTGCTGGGCCACGCGTGCGGGCTGCGCGAGACAATCTCCAGATCCGCACGCGCAACAGCATTGAACAGCGTGGAGGACACCTGGCAGATGCCGCCGCCCACTTCCTCAATGCTCTGGCCTGCGGCGATGGCGCCGGCAGATTTGTAGCCCTTGGCGGTGGTGCGCTGGCCGGTGGCCTCGTTGAAGCTGAAGGTCTGGCCGGGCATGAGCGCCGTGCCGTTGATGGCTTTGCAGGCGAGATCAATATTGGTGTTGCGGTTGGAATCGCTGGTGGTCTCGGTGGTATAGGCCGAGATGAGCGTAAAGCTGGACGCCAGCAGATCGGTAGAAACCGCAGGCTCCTGAATGACAGGATCCACCGTCACCGTCACGCCGTTTTCCCAGCGGTCCAGCGCTGCGGTCAGCTTTTCATACAGCAGCTCCTGATCCAGCGTTACGCCGGGCTGGGACTCGGTAAAGGAAAAGGTGCGGGTGTTGTAGTCGAAGGACTGAATCTGCGCATCGATGGGATCGCGCGTGACGTACGCGGCAATTTCGGCCACAATCCGGCGCACGGCCTCATGATCGTAGCTGGCGATGGTGGTCAGGTTCACGCCGCTCTGGCGCAGCGCCATTACCGCATCCGCGCGCTCGCGAAAGGGCGTGCGCAGCGTGGTATGGATGGCCGTGGTGTTGGTGCGGCCAATGGCATAGGCTTTCTCCAGCACATTGCCCAGGTCGCGCGTTGCAGGCACGTTGCCGGGATCCACCGTCCACGTCTTGTTGCCGATGGCCACCGTGACGGAAAATGCGCCCGGCAGATCGCCGCCTGCGCTGCTGAGGGCCGCCCGGGCTTCGTCCACGGTCATATCGCCCACATGGATGCCGTCGATGAACACGCCGGGGTAGATGACGTCGCGGTCCATATAGGAGCGGTACTGCTTGTAGGTGGCCACGTTCTGCGCATCATAGCGCAGCAGCTCGCCGTTGATGAAGGCGAGGTTGGGAAAGTCCTTCCAGAAATAACCGGTCAGCTGGGGCATCATCATCACGCCCAGCACCAGCATGCCGGCAAGGCTCACACAGATGACGGCCACATACAGATAAGCGCGCCAGCCGCGGCGGCTGCACCGATCCTCCCTGTGTCCGCGCTGCGGATAGGGTGGCTGGGGACGGCGCTGCGGCGCGCTCTGCCTGGGCGGCGCAGCCTGCGCGCTCACCGGCAGCGAGCCGATGGACTGATCCCACGAAAGATCATCGTCGAACACGAAGGAAGGCTGCGATGCGGGCATCTCTTCATATCCGCCCAGCATGCTTTCGTATTCCCTGTCATACAGGCTCACAGGCGCAGAAAATTCGCCTGCTTCGTTCACGATCAGCCTTTGCGCGCGCTGCACGCTGGGCTGACCATTGTTCCGACCTGACGCCATGAATACGCCTCCCTCTGTGCGCCATTACAAATCGTTATGCTTCATGCGGAAGCTGAGCACTTCCAGGCCCTCGTCCAGATGCACGTTGACCACGGATGCATCCTTGGGCAGCTTGAGATCCAGCGGCGCAAAATTCCAGAAACCGCGGATGCCATAGGAGTACAGCGTGTCGGCCATCTGCTGAGCGCAGGACTTGGGCAGCGCCAGCACAGCGATATCCGCCGTGTTCTCACTCAAATAACGTTCCAGCTCCGCCGTATCCTGCACGGTAAGCGCACCAACCTGCATGCCAACGCATGCGGCGCTCACGTCGAAGATGGCGGTGGTTTCAAATCCATTCTGGGGGAAGGAATCCGCCAGTGCAACTGCACGGCCAATGTTGCCCGCACCCAGAATAATCATGCTGTGCTTTTCATCCACGCCCATGATGTGGCCGATATGAGCGCGCAGGTCGGATACGCCGTATCCATAGCCCTGACGGCCAAAACCGCCGAAGCAGTTGATATCCTGACGGATCTGCGACGCGGTCAGCCCCATGCGCTCACCCAGCCCCTGGGAGGAAATCTGAACAACGCCGTCCCTCTCAAGCTCCTTGAGATGACGGTAATAGGCAGGCAGTCTTTTGATGACCGCCTCCGAAACATAGCCAGCCATGATCGTTATCCCCTCCATTTATCTGTCTGCACGACAAAGAAACGTGATCGGCCTGAACGATCAGAAATCCATAGTGCATATAAAAATATTATAACACGTGCCCCATCATTTCTCAAGGATTTCAAGCAGAAAATCCCATAAGGCTGCTGCTGCGCCTCCATCCGCGCCTCATCAAGGCCGGATGTTTCTTTTTTTGTTCCAACGTAAACTTTCCAGCCCCGCCAGCCGTCTAAGCAGTTGAACATTTCAGCTGAAAGGAGGATTGCCAATGCGACGTTTTGGAATTCTGCTTCTTTTTTGCCTTGCGCCTTTTCTGGCCTCTGCCGAGGATTTCTCCGTACAGATCGGCAGCGTACGCGGCTTTGACCGCAACCCCATCACCATCCATTCGCCCGTATCCGGCACGCTGATCCTTTCTGTGGAGGATGTGCGATCGTGGACAGTGGAAATACCGGAAGGCAAAAGCATGATCGAATGGGACGGGCTGGGCCTGAACGAAGAAATCCTGCCCGAAGGCTCGTACTGCATGCGCGCCTTTCTTGACTGCGGAAACGAACAGACGCTGAGTACGGAGCTTTCCTTTCGCATCGGCGAATGCCGAAACGCCCTCCTCTTTGCACTGCCCAAAAGCGATACGCTTTATGCAGCCGGCGACCCGTGGGCCTGCGAAATGCGTACAGCGCGCCGCGGCAGCACCATTGTAACCGAGTTTTATCGCTCTAATCAGCCTGATCAGCTGCTGGCAGCCAAGCGCAACAAGATCGAAAGCGGCACATTCATCACCTATACGTGGGATGGCAGGCTGGACGGACGCATGGCGGAACCCGGCGATTACCTGCTGCGTTTCTACGAGAAGAGCAATCCCGATTATGTGCGCGAGGCGACCGTGCGCGTGGCAGATGGCAAACCACAAACAGAAGAGGTAAACGTCACCGGCCCCATTATGCCCGAAGCCGGGCTGAACGGCGAGCAGCTCTGGGCCTTTCTACAGCAGCCGTCCGTGGTGGCGGATCTGGCCAAGCCGACGGATCACCTCACCCTGCGAAAAGGAAAGGGCGAAGGCCGCAAACTGGGCACCATCCATGGCCAGTCACAGGCAGTGCAGGTGCTGGCCATCGAGGGCGGATATGCCCGCATCGGCACATATACGCACGAATCCGGCGATTATACCGAGGGCTGGGTGCCCCTGACAAAGCTGAAGGTGGTGTATCCGCATCCCACCTATGCGCTGGTCATCGACAAGGCCGAGCAGACCATGACGGTATGGCAGCAAGGCGAAGTGCTGGGCAGCATGCCCATTTCCACCGGCCTGATGGCTAGGGCCAAACTCATCCGCGAAACGCCTGCTGGCTCCTTCCTGACTGTGGAGCGGGTGACGGATTTCAAGGACGACGCTGACTACCGCTATGACTGCGCCATCCGTTATGACGGAGGCAATCTGCTGCACCAGATCGGCTACCGCACCAAAGATGGAAAAAAGAATTTTGACACGCATCAAGCCCAACTGGGCGTGAAAGCCAGCCACGGCTGCATACGTATACCTGCACAACCCATTGCGGACGGCCTGAACGCCTACTGGCTCTACACCCATCTGCCTGCGGGAACGCGCGTGCTCATTCTGGACGATCCCAATCAGCGCTCGCTGCAAAAGCTGGCGGCAGGCGAAAAGGCGGATCTTCCACCGGTCTCCCCGATCGCATCGCCGCCCCTTCACCCTAACGAAACCGAGCTGACCCTGACCATGGGCGGCGATGTAGTGCTGGGCACCCGGGAAGCATGGTGGACAAACCCGGATGCGCTGCCTGCCTTTCTGTCCAGTCACGGCATGGACTATCCCTTCCGTAAACTGCAGCCCATTTTTCAGAAAGACGACATGACCATCGTCAATCTCGAATGCGTGCTGAAAGCCGACGCAGAAGGCGAAAATACGGAAAAGGAATACCGCTTCCGCGGTCTGCCAAATTGGACGGAGTGCCTCACCCTTTCCGGCATTGAACAGGTCTCCATCGCCAATAATCACTACATCGACTATGGCATGGAAGGCAGAGCGGCCACCCGCGAAGCGCTCAGTAATGCAGGCATTGCTTTCAGTGGCTTTGAAGCCACATACGTCTGGGAACAAGCCGGCTGGAAGATTGGCTTTGCAGGCTGCCGCGAAACCGTGTACAAACAGGATCCCACCGTCGTATACCGCGATATCCGCAAGCTCAAAGAAGCCGGCTGCCATGTCATCCTCTACACCTGCCACTGGGGCAAGGAGTACTCCCCCACACACAATGCCCTGCAAGAGCAGATCGCTGCCGCTGCAGCTGCTGCCGGTGCGGATCTCGTCATCGGCGGCCATCCGCATGTGGTGCAGGGCATAGACACCATCGGAAGCACACCCGTGCTCTACTGTCTTGGCAACCTCATGTTCGGCGGCACCATCGCCATGCGCACCTTCGACGGCATGCTGACGCAGATCAAACTGCGCTTTGATGAACAGGGATACTCCGGCTGCACCATCCAGCTCATTCCCATCCTCACCAGTTCAAGTGCACACAAAACCATCAATGACTACTGCCCCACTATCGCCGAAGTCAACGATAGAAACCGCATCCTGCAAGCAGTGCAAAACGACACACCATTTGCTCTTACAGATGCCATGTTCTTCCCCACCCTGAGGCCGTAAAACGGCCTCAAACCGGGATTCTTAAGGGCCAATGGCCCTTAAGCGGATGGGATGCAAGGGAAGGCGGCGCCTTCCCTTGCCCGCCGGAGGCCCCCACAAAAAAACAGCCATAGCACATTCGCTATGGCTGTTTGCGTATCCACTTGTTACTGCTGCTTGAGCGTGATGACCACGTGGCGGTTGGGCTCTTCGCCTTCGCTGTGGGTGGTCACGGCGTCGTTCTGCTGCAGGGCGCTGTGCAGGATGCGGCGCTCGTAGGGGTTCATGGGCTCCATGACCACCTTGCGGCCGGTCTTGACGGCGCGGTTGGCCATGCGGTTGGCCAGACGGCGCAGCGCCTCTTCGCGCTTGGCGCGGTAGTTTTCGGTGTCGAGGGTGACGCGGGTGTAGCCTTCCTGGCCGCGGTTGACATACAGGCTGGTCAGGTACTGCAGAGCGTCGAGGGTTTCGCCGCGGCGGCCGATGAGGATGCCCAGCGTATCGCCGAACATATCCACGCGGACGTTGCCTTCTTCATCGCGGCGGGCATTGACGGTCACGTTCACGCCCATCAGGCGGGTGACGTCCAGCAGGAAGCTCTGGGCCTTGCCCTCGGCGGTCTCAGGATCGCACAGGACGGTTTCAGAGGCGGGCGCTTCGGTTTCAGCGGGCTTTTCAGCCTTCTCGGCCTTGGGCTGCTTTTCAGCCTTGGGAGCCTTGGCCTTGGCGGGCTTTTCAGCCTTCTCGGCAGCGGGCTTCTCAGCCTTGGGCTCGGTTTCCTTCTCGGCGGCTTCAGCCTTGGGAGCCTTGGACTTTTCGCTGCGCTTGCGGGCGGGCTTCTTTTCGGGAGCCTTCATGGCAGATTCCAGATTGACGGAAGACAGGACGTCCTCTTCCTCTTCCACCTCTTCGCGCACGGTCAGGCGCACGACAACCGGCTTGCTGCCCAGAATGCCCAGAAAACCCTTGCTGCCTTCATCGATGATGTCAATGGTGACGTCGGCGATGGAAGCTTCCAGTTTTTCGAGGCCCAGGCTGATGGCTTCTTCCATCGTCTTGGCGCTGGATTCGACAGACCTCATTTCAGGGTATCCTCCTTCATAGTTGCCTTCTCCGTCTTCTCCATGTTATCAAACACCTTGTTCAGAACGATGCTCTGAATCCAGGCAAACAGGTTGGAAACGACCCAGTACAGAGAGAACAGCGCGTTGTAGCTGGAGCAGATCCACAGGGAGAACAGGGGGAAGAAATATTTCATGAAATTGTTGGTGCTGGCCGCAGAGCTGTTGGGATCCGCAGGAGCCGTCTGAGGCTGCGTGAGGGTCATCAGATACTGGGTAACGGCGGCCAGAATGGGCAGGACGAACCAGCCATTGTTGTTGGCGTAGATGGTGAGGGTGGTGATGAGCAGGTTCACGCGGGGCATAGCGGCCCACAGCGCCGTCTCCTGAGCGTAGATGGGCAGGGTCTGCAGCGCGGCCAGAATGGTCTCGCTGGAAATGGTGGCGGCGTCGATGCCGAAGCCGGCCAGCGCGGTGACCTGCTCAGCATTCAGCGTAGCAAACACCTGGGTCCAGATTTCGGGGGTCATCATGGCCAGGCTGCTCTGGGTGGCGATGACGGGCGCGAAGGGGCTGTCGGGCATCCACAGGTTCTTGATCCACAGGAAGCTCACGTTCTTCTGGGCGCCGGTGGTCAGCAGCTCGATGCACTGCTTGGCCAGCTCGGTGTTGGCCACTCTGCGCATGGCGGCCCACATGAACCACAGCACAAACATGCTCACCAGCATGGGCAGGCAGCCGCTCATGGGGCTCACGCCCTCCTTGCGGTACAATTCGGCGGTCTTCTGGTTCAGCTTTTCCTTGTCGTTGGCATACTTCTTCTGCAGCTTCATCATTTCGGGCTGCACAGCGGTCATCTTGCGCATGCCCTTGCGGCTCTTGTAGTCAAGAGGCAGAATGAGGATCTTGATCAGCAGGGTGAAGACAATCATGGACCAGCCGTAGTTGCCGATCACAGAGTTGATGGCATAGAGAATCTTGGTGAGCAATTCACTCATGGGGAATCAGTCCCTCCTAACAGTGGTAAGCGGATCTTCGGGAACGGGATCATACCCGCCCTTGCAAAAGGGATTACAGCGCAAAAGCCGCCAGAGTGCCAGCCATCCTCCCTTGAGTACGCCAAAACGTTCGATAGCCGTGTAGGCATACTGCGAGCAGGTGGGCTGAAAACGGCAGGCAGGCGGCGTGTGTGCGCTGATATGGCGCTGATAGAAACGGATGAGTTTGAGAAAGACGCGTTTCATGAACGTTTCTTTCCTTCGGCGTTAACGGGGTATGCTTCCACCTTGCGCAGAAGCTGCTGTACACGTGTTTTGAGCACTTCAAACGGACACTCGGCAGCGCCCGGACGAGCCACAAACACATAAAGCCCGCCCCGCATCTGTGGAAGAAGCGGGCGAACACATTCGCGCAGCCGGCGCTTGGTGCGGTTGCGCACCACGGCTACGCCTACTTTTTTGCTTACGGAAAAACCGACGCGTTTTTGGTTGCTGCGAACGTACAGCAGGCTCAGCTCTTTGCAGGAGGCACGTTTACCGCGGCGGTAGACATAGTTGAACTGCCTGCTTTGACCCAAACGGTTCTGCCTTTGCAATGCCTGCCATCGTCCTTTCCTTGGGGGTGGGCTGCTTTTTCAGCGTGTCGGAAAAGCCCGCACCCACTTCACCCGATACAGAAATGGGGCGGGCTTTTCCGATCTACGCTTATGAAGCAATCGTCTTTTTGCAATTAGGCGCTGAGCACCTTGCGGCCACGACGACGGCGGGCGGCCAGCACGCGGCGGCCGTTCTTGGTGGACATACGGGCACGGAAGCCGTGCACCTTGCTGCGCTGACGCTTCTTGGGCTGGTAGGTACGGAACATCTGCGAACACTCCTTGTAGTTTCAATGTATGGCGTTGCGCGTGTTCTATCGCAACACGCGGGATACCACAAACCAACTATTTTAGTATACCCAACCGGGCCGTTAATGTCAAGACAGAAGTTCTGTTTTCCGATGATTTTTCCGCTATATCGTGGAAGATGCCGGGCAGGGACACGACATATGCGTGTCGAAAGAAGAACAAACGCACTCATTCATCCAAAGGAGACGCCTATGAAACCTGCCCAGCTTGCCGCCCGCCTCACTCCCCTTCTGCCCACGCTGTGCTGTCCGCGCTGCCATGCGGCTTTTTCATTGAGCGGCGCGAGCCTTGTGTGTGAAAACAGGCATTGCTACGACCTGAGCCGCAAGGGATATGTCAACCTGGCGCCATCGCATGATCAGGACGCTGAAAAATACAGCGCGGAGCTGTTTGACAGCCGCCGCATGGCGTTTGAAAACGGCTTCTACGCCCCTGTGGCGCAGGCCATTGCGCAGATGATCCCTTCCGACCGCAAACTGCTGGTGCTGGACGTGGGTTGCGGCGAGGGCTATTATGCGCGCCTGCTGGCGGATCAGTTTGCACAGGCGGAGTTCCTCGGGCTGGACATCAGCCGCGACGCCATCACGGCCGCTGCGCGCATCCCCAGCCGCGTCAACTGGCTGGTGGCCGACCTCAAGCATCTGCCGGTGGCGGATCACTCCGCCGACGTGGTGCTGGACGTGCTCACCCCTGCGGATTACGAGGCATTTTCGCGCGTGCTCAAGCCCGACGGAATACTGATCAAGGTGGTTCCCGGCGTGGATTATCTGTGCCAGGTCCGCAAGGCCGTATCGCCGTGGCTCAAAAACGGCGCGGAATATGATAACACCCGCGTGCTGGATCACCTGCGCGCCAATGCCGATGTGCTGGAGGAAAACGAAATCCGCATCACCACGCCGCTCACGCCGGAGCTTTCCCGCGCCTTCCTGCGCATGACCCCCATGACCTTCTCCGTGCCCGAAGAAGCGCTGAACACTCTTGCCCTTTCGCAGATTACCATTCACATGCACGTGCTCAAATGCCGCATGAAGGAGGCGGATGCATGACCGTCACGCTCTGCCCGGTTGCGCTGGAACAGAAGGAAATTCTGCGCAATCTGCTGGAAAAGTATGATTACGAGTTTTCGCAGTGGGATCTGCGCGATGTGAACGAAAACGGCCTGTTCGGCTACGAATATCTTGACAATTACTGGACGGAGGAAAACCGCTGGTCGTATTTCATCCGCGCGGATGGAAAGCTTGCCGGCTTTGTGATGGTGAATGATTATCCCGAAACCGGTGTGAAAACGGACTTTTGCATGGCGGAATTCTTTGTGATGCACAAGTATCGCCGCTCAGGCGTAGGCCGTGAAGCCGCATTGCAAGCGTTTGATCTGCACCGCGGCACCTGGCAGCTCAAGCGGCATCCGCACAACATCGCTTCCGTGCATTTCTGGAACCGCATCGTTGCGCAGTACACAAACGGCCAGTATGAGCTGATCGAGGGCTATCCTCATCCGGAAGTGGATTACGACGACGGCACGCCCGCCGATGTGTTCTTTTTTGACAATTCAACCAGCCGTTGATTTTTCTGCTCCGATGCAAAAACCCGGTGATTGCTTTTCGCCGGGTTTTGCTGTTACAATTAGGATGAAAGGAGCGGAAAAGCATGGAACACAGCATTGGTGCGTTTATTGCGCGCAAGCGCAGGGAGATGGGATACACCCAGCGTCAGCTGGCAGAACAGCTGAACCTGAGCTGTCAGGCCGTATCCAAATGGGAAAGCGGCGCCTCCGCGCCGGATCTTTCGCTGCTTTCCCCGCTGGCCGCCATCCTGCACACCACGGTGGATGCGCTGGTTGGCTATCACGCCGCTTCCGTCACGCATTACGAGGATACATACAGCGCGCAGGAGTATTACTGGGGGCTTGAACCCAATGGGCTGTGCTACGATCTCATGCGCCTGAAGCCGCCTGTCCGGCCGTACCGCGTGCTGGATATGGGCTGCGGCGAGGGCAAGGACGCGGTGTTCCTGGCCAAGAACGGCTATCGCGTTTCGGCGTTTGATCTGGCGGAAAGCGGGCTGGACACCTGCTGCCCCATCCCACCATTCTGAAACGCTACCGCGAGCTGGGCGGGCGGATCATCACCATTGGTTCAGATGCGCACACCGCAAACCGCGTGGGCGGAGATGTGAAGCTTGCGATGCAGACGCTGAGGGCATGCGGATTTGCGGAGTACACGCTGTTTGCAGACCGCATTCCAGAGCAGATTCCCATTGCATAAAAAAACGAGCTGACATACCGTCAACTCGTTTTTGATATCCCGGCTTACAGCTTTTCGCCTTCCAGCAGGGACTTGTACTTGTTGAGCATGCTCAGGAAGCCGGCCTTGTACTCGGTCACGTTCTTCTGCAGCTTCTCCAGTTCTTCGCTCAGGTTCTTCTTTTCGGTGCGGGCCTCGTCCACGATCTGGATGGCCTTTTCCTCGGCTTCCTTCACGATGCCTTCCGCCTTGGTCTTGGCGTTGGCAACGGCCTCGTCAGCCAGCTTCTGGGCGCTGATGAGGATGCCTTCGAGGGTTTCGCTGGTGCGGGCCACGGGCTCGCTCTTCACGACCTGAGGAGCAGCGTTCCTGGCGGCAGCCTTGGCGGCTTCCACTTCCATCTGGGCCTGCTTGAGGTCATCTTCCAGCTTGGCGATGTGATCCAGCATATTGGTCATCTCATCGCAGATCTCGTCCAGGAACTGGTCAACGTCGTTGCGGTCATATCCGCCGCCCTTGAGGGCAAACTCTTTGTCGTAGATATCGTCGATCGTGATAGCCATGGTCAAGCTCCTTTCATTGTGTGTGCAGTGTTATTTTGTCATTTGGCACCGTATCGTATCAGCCTTAACGGCAGACGGCCTTTTTTGGTGGGATTGCCCACTTCTTCCACCACCAGGCGGCCGTGGCCGCGCACGGAGATGGCGTCGCCCTCCTGCACTCTGGCGTCGGTGCGCTCGGTGGGCAGGTGGCGCAGTTTGACATGTCCGGCGGTGATGAGCTCAGCCGCGTCGCCGCGCGAAAGGTTGAGCCCTGCGGCGATGACCGCATCCAGGCGCATGCTGGAAACCGTATCGTGCTTTTCCACGCCCTTGGGCGGCTCCAGCTGCGGCAGGCCTTCGATGGGCTGCACCTGCAGGCGAATCCTGCCGGCGCTCACAAGCGACTGGGCAATGTGATCCGCCATCTGCCTTTCGGCAAACAGATAGCCTCTTTCTGCCTCCAGCACGATATCGCCTATGCAGGAACGTTTGATTCCCAGCCCCATCACGCTGCCCAGCACATCGCGGTGCCCGGGCGCGGACTGATGCGGCCAGCGCATTTCCAGCGCCACGATGGGATATTCCTCCGGCGCTTCCTCCTCCCAGAAGCAGGCGATGCAGCGCTCCGCATCCTCATAGCCGCCGCTGAGCGACATATTCACGCGCTGGCGGTTGGCGGACGCCTGCGCCCAGCCTGCCTCGGCAGGAGACAAAAACATGGTAAACATGGGAATCCCTGTGCGGGATACCCTCGTGGCCAGCTCATCCAGACGGCGCATGACCTGCGCCTGATCGTCCTCGCCCCTCATCGGAACACGCTGATGACGGACATCAGGATATCAATGGCCAGCCACAGAACCAGCGGAGAAACATCCACCGGCAAATTGCGCAGGCTGGGAAACCAGCCGTACAGCTTTTTGCGCACGGGGTAGAGCACGCGCTCCACATAATAGCCCAGCTTGCGGTACAAGTCGCTCTGGGGCATGATAAAGCTCATGATGCAGTAAGCCAGAAGCACATAGCTGGCCAGTCTCAGCGCGAGACCTGCAAGGCGAAACAAGACAGAAATCATCCGGTTCTCTCCTTACTGCTGCACAGCGGCAAAGCGGCCGGTGGCGGCAACGGGCTGATACATGCCGGTGGCGTTGCCGGCCATAACGCTGCCAAAGCTGGTGGGCGCATGCTGCATGGCCTGCATCTGGAAGCGAGTGGTGGGCGAACCAGCGGAGAAGCCGTTCACAGGCTGCTGGGGCTGCTCCATGTGCTCAGCAGCAGGCTGAGCCTGGGGCTGAACAAAACCCATCTGTGGGCGCTGCTGCGCCTGCTGGTGATAACCCTGCGCTTCGGGCGCGGCAGTGAACTTCTGCATGGCAGGATCCAGCACCACACGCACGGAGGGCGAGGAAATGAGATAGATGCCGCGGGGCGAAATCTTGTTGAGCGCACAGCCCAGCGTATAAGCCGCGCCGCTGAGCATGTCCACGCAGCGCTGACGCTCGCTGTCGGAAGCGATGAACTCCATGTTGAGGAACACGGAAGCATTGGACTTGATGTAGGCAATCACGTCCTTGCACTCGTTGCGGCTGCGCAGAAGCACCACATACTCCACATGCGCGTAGGTGGAACCATCCGCGCTGTGCTGCATGCCGGGAAACTGCACCACGTTGCTCTGCTGCTGGGGCTGCTGATACTGCGGCGCCTGCTGAGGCTGAGCCTGCTGCTGCATGGGCTGAGCCATGGGCTGCACAGGCTGCTGCATCACGGGCTTCTGCTGGGGCTGCTGTGCAGCCCGCTGCGCCTCGCGCTCCAGATCATAGCGGCTGCGGTAAGGCACGCGGCCGCCGTATTCGCCTTCGCCGCGGCCAAAGGGATCCAGCGGCTCGCGCACGGTTTCTTCCACTTCTTCCTCGGCCATGCCGGCATAAGCCTGCTGGGCCTCCTGCGTGGCGTAATAGCCGCCGTCGTTTTCCGCGCCGCGGATAAAGCGGTCGCTCTTTTCACTCAGCCAATCCCCAAGTTTGCGAAAAATACCCAACTCGATGAACCCCCTAAAATGAATCGGTCAATCCCGGCGGTACAGCGCCGTACCGATCCGTACCATCGTTGCGCCTTCGCGCGCTGCGATGGCGTAATCATTGGACATGCCCATGGACAGTTCGCGCATTTCCACGCCGTCTATGGCCAGATCCCGCATTTCTTCAAACAGTGTACGCATGCCCCGGAAATATCCGGTCAGCTCTTCCTCGCTGGCGTCCAGCGGCATGATGCTCATCAGGCCTTCCACGTGGATGTTGGGAAAGGCGCTCATCTGCCTGAGAAAACCTTCCACCTCTTCCACCGGCATGCCGCCCTTCTGCGGCTCGCGGGCGATGTTGACCTGCACCAGCGCGGGAATCACCCGCCCGTGCTGACGGGCGCGGCGGTCCACCTCCTGCGCCAGTTCCAGACGGTCAAGGGTGTGCAGCATACATACATCATCTATTATATATTTAACTTTGTTGGTTTGCAACCGTCCAATCCAGTGCAGACGGAATTCCGGCGCAATTTTGGGCAATTTTGGCATGGCCACCTGCGCGCGGTTTTCGCCGATGTCCAAAGCATCCAGCGCCTTGAGCTGGTTGATCACCTCAGGCGCGACCGTTTTGGTCACGGCAATCAGCTTTGCGGGCGGATTGCTGCCATAGCGGTTCTCGTCCAGCGTCCTGCGCACACGGTTCACATTGCGCGCAAGCACGTCCGCATCCACATCCATCAGAAGCGGCGGAAGCCCTTTGTTCTCTTCCATATGCGTATCCTTTCTTATCAGAACAGGCGCACCGTCTGGCCGCTGGAAAGCGTGCCGGTCTGCACGGGGCTGACGTAGACGTATCCGCCCTCCTGTCCCAGCACCTTCACAGGCACAAACACCTGGTTTTCGGCCGTCACCAGCACCACGCCCTGCGTGTCGTTCTTGGTGTACATGGCCTTCTGCGGCACCTTGAGGCAGCCCACATGGTCGCCCAGATGCGCGGTGCAGCTGCGCATGTACAGCACATCGGACACATCGCCGATGACCGCCAGGCGCAAAAGCAGCTCGCCGCCGGAACGCGTGAAGGAGTTCACGCGAGCGTTGACGGTGATATCCGTGAACTGCTCCAGCTTGAGTTCATACGTCTGGCCTTCCACCGGGTTCCACGTGCTGTCCTTGACCAGCATGAGAACGGCGTAGTTGTTCTGCTTGACCAGACGGTACAGATCGGTGCGGCCGCGGGCGGCGGTGGAGGTTTCCGGCTTTACGCCGTTGATCATGCTGCGCACTTCCGATGGCGTGTACTTTTCGTACTCGGTCGGGGTGAGCGCATATTCAAAGCCGTCGGTGTAGAAGCTGACGATGCTCTCCTGCGTGGCCACTTCCTGGCTGATCCAGCTGTCGATGCGCTGCTGCTGAGTATTTTCGTCGTCGTAGAGACGGTTGAGGCGCATGTCGCTGGAATACTTGCTGCGGAAGTAGCTCTGGCGCTGGGTGATGGCAGAATCGAGAATCTTTTCCTGATTGATCAGGTTGCCGCGCGCACCCTGCACAAGGCTGCGCACTTCCAGACCGCGCTGCAGCACTTCGCTCTCCAGGCGGGTCATCTTCTGGTCGTAGGCGGTTTCGCTCTTGAGCAGCGTCTGCTGATAGTTTTTGATCTGATCGCGGTAGTCCTGCAGCGTGGTCATTTCCTTGCTGCTGTAACCGGTGGAGTACACGTAGCAGATCACCTCGCCGCGATAGACGAGGCTGCCTTCCTGCGCCACGTACTCAATGCTCTGCACGCCTTCCTCATCGTAGGCGGTTTCGTTGCGTACGATCAGGGCGTCGCCGGTGTGCGTAGCGCCGAAGGAAGCGCTTTCGATCACGGCGGTGTTCACCTGCGGCGCGCCGATGCGATCCTTGAGGAAGAACCACGCCACGCCCGCAATCAGCACCAGCGCCAGCGCGGTCTTCCACCACTGCATTCCGCCGCCGTTTCCGGTGCGTTTGGGCCTGCGCTTTTTGCTCTTGGGCTGCTCAGGCATGGGCTGCTGCATGGTGGGCATCTGCGGCATCTGCTGCATGTACGCCTCGTACTGCATCTGCTGCAGCTGCTCGGGCGTGTACAT
Source organism: bacterium (assembly GCA_029009515.1). Classification (GTDB taxonomy): domain Bacteria; phylum Bacillota; class Clostridia; order Christensenellales; family Aristaeellaceae; genus Limiplasma. Next base: position 21,132 of record JAQXJZ010000154.1, on the reverse strand, counting down.
CTGCTGCTGATAGGGCGGCATCTGGCCGGGCATGTAATTCTGCTGGGTCCACTGCGGCTGCTGCCACTGCATGGGATCCGGCTGCTGCGGCCAGCCATTGGGCATGGGATTCTGCTGCGGCATGCCGGTGGGCTGCCACTGCATGGGGTCATTCATGTAGGGCTGCTGATAAGGGCCCTGAGGCTGATTGGGATCCGGCTGCACGCGCATTCACTTCCTTCTGCCGTTGATAAAATACAAGCTGATCAGTTGGCGGTCTCCATGGCGCGCAGCCTGCTCAGCACGCGCCTTTCCAATCTGGAAACCTGCATCTGGGACACGCCCAGCTTCTTGGCCGTTTCGCGCTGGCCAAGACCGTCGCGGTAGCGCAACAGCAGCAGCTCGCGCTCCGTTTCATTCACTTTGGACAGGATCCACTTCATCCACTCGGCCTTTTCCAGGCGGTCGTAGCCGCTTTCGCCGCTGCTGATAAAATCCTGCAGGGAGGTATCGTCCTCGTCGCCCACCGGCGTATCCAGCGATACATACTCGCTCTGCGTGCGCATGTTGAGCAGCGTGAGCAGCTCCTCAGGCGTGATGCCCATTCTCGCGGCCAGTTCAGGCGCGGTGGGCGCGCGCAGATGCTCCCGTTCAAAGGCTTCCTGTTCCCTGGTCATCTGATACAGCCGCTGGCGCATATCGCGGGGCATGCGCATCAGGCCGCCGTGATCGCGCAGGTGATTGCGCAGATCGCCGGTGATGGTGGGCACGGCGTAGGTGACAAAGCGGAAGCCGCGTTCCGGCTCAAAGCGCTCGATGGCTTTAAGCAGTGCAATGGAGGCCACCTGCTCCAGGTCCTCCATCTCCGCGCCGCGTCCGGCAAACTTGCGAGCGACGGCTCTGGCCAGCGGCAGATAACCCTCCACCAGAGCATCCCGCAATGCCGGATCGCGCGTTTGCGCATAATGTTCCAGCATGGGAACCAGTCTTTCGTCGTTCATGGCTTACCCTCACACCGGCATGGAGCACACGATGCCGTGCACGCCGTCTTCGTCAGCGGAGAGCTGCACCTCGGGCATAAGCGTTTCCAGCACGCCCTTGGTAATCTCCAGCGCCAGCTCGTCCTGCGGCTGGGTGCGCTCGCGGTCTTTGGCTTCAAACTGTACGCACAGCGCGCCTTCAGCCTTCCAAACGCGCATATCGATGGTTTTGGGCCTGCCCGCCTGATTCATCAGACAGTCCAGGCATTCCGCAGCTACCGTGCGCAGATCGCCCAGCAGATCCACGTCCAGCCCCAGCACCATGCCAAGTCCGCTCAGCGCCAGCGTGACAACCGGCGTATACATCTTATCGGCAGGAATGTTCAAACGCACTTCCTGCGTCATCGCGGTCTGATTCATTCAGTCAAGCACCTCCGTACCCATCGCGTCAGCGGCCGAATTTCGAGATTTTACCACTGGCCGTTTTATTGTAACATATCCGTAATCATTTTGACAAGAAGTAATATCAAAACAGTTAACATCATTCCGCGAATAAATTTGCTGCCCTTCTGCACGGTCAGCTTGCTGCCCAGCGCAGCGCCCGCCATGGAGCACAAACCGGCCGGCAGGCCCAGCATCCACAGCACGTCGCCGGCGATGAACAGGCTGGTGAGCGCGGCGATGTTGCTGCACAGGTTGGGCACCTTGGCGGTGCCGCTGGCGGTTACATCGTCCAGGCCGAAGATATTCACGAAAAGAAGGATGAGGAAGGTGCCCGTGCCCGGGCCTACCAGACCATCATAAAAGCCAATGGCGCAGCCGATGCACAGCGAAATCCACATGATGGCATGGTTGGAGAACGCACGTCGCTCCTGCGCGCTGTTGTGGCCGCGCAGCGTGAATACGGCGGCGATGGGCAGGCAGCACATCACCAGCATGCGGATGGCCGCATCGGACAGCTGCTTCATCACCAGCACGCCCAGCACGCTTGCAATGAACGAGCCCAGACCCGCAAACGCACCCACGCGCCAGTCAATCTTGCCGCTCTTGCCGTAGCGGTAGGTGGCCAGACAGGTGCCCATACAGGCGGACAGCTTGTTGGTGCCCGCTGCGGTGCTGGCAGGCAGACCGGCCAGATAATAAGCCGGAAGCGAGATCAACCCGCCTCCGCCTGCGATGGAATCCACAAAGCCCGCCAGCGCTGCCAGCGGACACACCGTTAAAAGCATCTGCCACGTTATCTGCATTTGTGCATCTCCTCCCTGGGCAAATACATCATGGCCAGCATCATGGCCATGGAAACCGTCATGGAGAACTGGAAGAACCGCGCGTCATTTCCGCACAGCAAAAACATGGTGCCCAGATTGTAGCACAGCGTGGGCAGCGCCATCATCAGCACGCCGCAGCCATGCCGCCTGAGCGCCCACAGCGTAACCAGCAGCAGCAGCACAAACTGCACGCCGATATTGCGCGTCAGGTAGCGGATGGGCGGAAAGCTCATCACGCCGTCGATCACGCGAAGCAGGCGGCTGCCCAGCTGGCTGATGCGGCTGCTGGAGGGCTGAATCTCCTCGATATCGCCGGAATTGCGCACCGACTGGAAGCCCTCTTCCTTGCCGGTCACGTCCCACACCAGATCCGTCAGGCCGTTGAAGGCCTTGAAGGCTGTGCGCGGAGCGCGGTATGCGGAACGGAAGCTCATGCTCAGAATATCCCTGAGAGGCATATTCTTGATGTACTCGCGCGGGAAGGTGAACTTGATGCTGTTGTAGTTGTGCAGCTGATACACCTCGCGCCAGTCCCTGTCCGGAGCGAGCCTGGCCATGAAGGCGATGGTCGCGCTGTCCAGCTTGCTGGGCTCGGTGCGGCGGATATCGCACAGGATGGTCATGGGCAGACCCACGGCCTCCTCCTTGACGTTATCCGGATACACCACGTCCAGCGCGCCGTACACCGGGCCCTGAATGACGGCCATGAAGGCAGCCGCCACACAGGCCGCCAGCGCGGCATTCAGCCGGATTCTGCGGTAGGCGAAGAACACGCACAGAAGCAGCGGAGCCGTCCACAAAAGCGCGTTGATGCGCAGCAGCGTGATGCTGCCCAGCAGCACGCCCATCAGCACAGCACGCCAGCGCTTTCTGAGCCATTCGCCGCGGGTGAAGAGGATTTCGATCAGCTGGATGGTCACCGCCAGCACGCCGATGGTCATGGCGCTGTCCTTGCCGGGGTACATCAGCGTGTTGCGCACCGGCAGCGACGCAGCCACTGCCACATGCACCAGGAGCGCCAGCCAGGCCGGCACGCCGTGCTTGTGCAAAACCGCCGTCAGCCACGCCATCAGCGCCGCAAACACGGTGATCTGCAAAAGCACCAGCAGCGGATAGCTGTCGTACACGCGGGTTACCAGCGTCATCATCAGCGTGTGAAACACCGGATGCCAGTTGTTGTACTCGCCGGAATGCGCCTGATGCCACTGGTTGGAGATATCGTAGTTCACCGCACCAGGGTAGCACGCCGCAAACGCGCAGGCGAAAATCCCCATCGCCGCAGCAAAGGCGATGGCAAACACGCGCCAGTCCATGTGATCGCGCTCAGGCTTCGCCTTGGGCTGATCCTTGAACAGGCCGTTGATCAGATAATCCAGAATGCCGTACACGCCCGCGCTGACCGCGAGATAGGCCATCAGCGACATGCCCGTGGCCATGCGGCCCAGGAACATGCGGCTGTGCGCCAGATAGGTGATGTAACCGATGTACAGAGAAAGGCAGACCGCACACAGGCGGAACCATGCAGCATGTGCGCGGCTCCGCCAGAGGGTCTGCCCGGTTCCTTTGAAAATCTGTTTCAAGGTAATGGCTCCTTTTGCAGGGTCCCTTATGCCTTCACGAACTCCTGATAAATGGCGCGGATGGCGTTCTGGAAATCGCTGTGGTCAACGCCCACCAGAATGCTCAGCTCGCTGCTGCCCTGGTCGATCATGCGCACGTTCACATTGGCGCGGCTCAGTGCGGTGAACAGGCGGGCAGCGGTACCGGGATTGTGCACCATGCCGCGGCCGACGGTGGCGATGATGCCCATGTTGTCATGGATGGTGAGCGAATCCGGCTGGGTCAGCTCCATGATGCGGTTGACCACATTCTCCCTGACGGGCTCCAGATCCTCGCTGTTGACCACCACGCACAGGGTATCGATGCCGGTGGGCATATGCTCGAAGGACAGGCCGTTTTCTTCAATGGCCTGCAGCACGCGGCGGCCAAAGCCGTATTCCACGTTCATCATGGCCTTTTCCACCGAGATGACGCTGAAGCCCAGCTTGCCGGCCACGCCGGTGATGACGTCCGGGCTCTCCTCTTCCGGCAGGGTGTGGGAGATGATGGTGCCGCGCTCCTCGGGCTGGTTGGTGTTGCGGATGTTGGTGGGGATGCCGGCGCGGTGCACAGGGAACACGCTGTCCTCATGCAGCACGGAAGCGCCCATGTAGGACAGCTCGCGCAGTTCGCGGTAAGTGACGTTGCGGATGGTCTTGGCGCCGGGCACCACGCGCGGGTCAGCCATCAGGAAGCCGCTCACGTCGGTCCAGTTCTCGTACAGCTCAGCCTTGGCAGCGCGGGCCACAATGGCGCCGGAGATATCGCTGCCGCCGCGGGAGAAGGTGCGGATTTCTTCATCCAGGTTGCCGTAGAAGCCGGGAATAACCGCCTTCTTGGTGTACTTGAGCAGCGCTGTCAGCGTGTCGTTGGTGCGCTCGCTGTTGAAGGTGCCGTTGGGGTTGAAGAAGATGAAGTCCTTGGGATCAAGGAAGGTGTAATCCAGATAGTCAGCCAGCAGCAGACCGTTGAGGAATTCGCCGCGGCTGGCGCAGTAATCCTCGGTCGCGCCGTTTTCGATGTCGCGCTCGATCTCATCCAGATACTCGTCGATGTTGATCTCCAGCTCCAGCTCGCGCTTGATCTCGCCAAAGCGCTCACGCACCTTGGCAAAGGGCACGCGGAAATCCGCGCCGTTCTGACGGGCACGGTAGGTCTGGTAGAGAAGGTCGGTCACCTTCTCGTCCTTGTCAAAGCGCCTGCCGGGCGCGCTGGGTACCACATATACACGGCGGGGATCCATGTCCAGAATGCTCTTGACCTTGCGGAACTGCGACGCGTCCGAAAGGGAGCTTCCGCCAAACTTGGCAACAATCTTGCCCATACTCATTCCCTCCAAAGGTGTGCAAAGGCTCTTAGTCCTCGCAGCCTTCTATTCTAACCAAAGCCCGACATTCTGTCAACACCGGACAACATTTGACAAAAACAAAACCATCCCGGAAATGCAGGATGGTTTCATATTATGCGTTTGAATGATCGGCGGTGCGCTGCTCAAACTCGTGGCGCAGGATGCTCATCATGCCCACGTCGCAGAACTGCCCATCGGAAAAGAACGCGTGGCGCTTGACGCCTTCCAGCGTAAAACCGGCCTTTTCATAGCAGCGCAGCGCAGCGGCGTTTTGCATGTGCACCTCCAGCTCCAGGCGTTCAAGCCCCAGCGTGCGAAAGGCAAAGCGCTGCATCAGCAGGAGGGCTTCCGTGCCAATGCCGCGCCCGCGCTCGCCGGCGTCGGCAATCACCATGCCAATTTCGCCCTGTCTCAGCCGCCAGTCCACCCGGAACATGTCCAGCTGGCCGATGTAGCGTGCCGTTTCCCTGTCGGCAATGACGAAGTTGTAAGCATTGTGGCTGCTTTGCAGCATGCGGCTTAAGAACTCCTGCGTGTCCACCATGGTCTGCGGCGGCCAGTAGCGGGTGGACAGATAGCGCGTGGTGCTCTCATCGTTCACCCATGCGCAGATGGCGGAGATATCCTCCGCCTGATACTCACGCAGCATGATGGTTTGACCAATCAGGCGGGGCATGGATTACTCCTCGTCCTCTTCTTCTTCGCCGTCCAGGATGTCCATCTCCAGCGCGGCAGCCTCATCCTCTTCTTCCATGATGGCCATGCACTTTTCAAACACGGCGTTGAACTCGGCCTCGTCCTCGATGGTGGCGTACACGTCGTCTCCGCTCTCTTCATCGCGGATGATCTTGAGGATGATGGCTTCACCTTCCTTGCAGTCATCGGTATCCTCGGTGGCCTCGAGCACGACGTAATAGCTGCCTTCGTACTCCACGGTCATGAGATGCTCAAAGTTGATTTCGTTGCCGTTTTCATCCTGAAGCTGAACCAGGTTGTTGTTTTCTTCCATTGTCTTCCTCATTTCTGCTGGCTTTGAGACGCCAGCCATTGTTCAAGGATCACCGCCGCCGCCAGCTTGTCCACATACTGCTTGCGGTCCTCACGGCGCACATTGCCGCCGATGAGCACTTTTTCGGCTGTGACGGTGGTCATTCTTTCGTCCTGATAAAATACGTCCAGCTCCAGCTTTGCAAGCACTTCGCCAAACGCCTGCGCCTTCTGCGCCTGTCCGCCAAGCGTGCCGTCCATATTCAGCGGCAGTCCCAGCAGCACACGGTTGGTTTCATAACGTTCGCACAGTGCCTTCACATAGCGGCTGTCCGGACCCCAGCCCACGCGGCGGTATACCTCCAGCGGCTGGGCAATGGTACCGGTGGGGTCGCTCACGGCGATGCCGATGCGCACATCGCCCACGTCCAAAGCAATGACACGTTCATTCATATCAGCCATCCAGCCCCTGCAGATAAACGCGCACGAGCTCTTCCATAATCTCATCGCGTTCCAGGCGGGTAATCATGCTGCGGGCCTGAGAGTAGCTGGTGATGTACGTGGGATCTCCCGAAATGAGATAACCCACCAGCTGCGTCACAGGATCGTAGCCCTTGGCCTGAAGCGCGCGGTATACATGAGCAAGGATGGTGCCCGCGTCGCTTGCCGTTTCGACCACAGGCGTGAACTTCGTGGTTCCGTTCATATCCATCATGGCAGTCCTCTCCTCCCTTGAGGTGATACATAGCCATTATACACCAGTTTTACAGCTTTGAAAAGGATTTTTCACAAGTGTTACAATCTGTCCATATCTTTGATCACAGGGTTTTCAAGCGCCGTGCGCAGAGCCGCGCGGATGCACAGAAGCAATGGAACGCTCAGCAATATGCCTGCCATGCCCGCTGCCGCGCCGCCCACCGTAACGCACAGGATGACCACTACGGGATGCAGCCTTGTGGTGGTGCTGAGCAGCTTGGGCGATAAAAAGCTGCCGTCCAGCTGCTGCACAGCGGCCACAACGCCTGCCGCCCACAGCGCTCGGCCCCATCCCATTGGCAGGGCAAACAGCGCCGCCAGCAGTCCGCCAGCCACCGGCCCCACGTAGGGAATCAGCTCCAGAACGCCAATCACCAACCCCAGAAACATCCACGACGGCACGCCCAGCACCAGCAGCCCCAGCGCCGTCAGCGCGGCCACGATGGCGGAAATCAGCAGCTGTCCGCGCAGATAGCCTGCCACCTCGCGGCGCATTTCCCGGAGTGTCCGCACAGCCAGCGCCCGTCTGCGCACAGGCACCAGCATGAGCAGCCACCGTCCGATGGCCTCGCGGTCGCGCAGAAAATAGAAGGCGAACACCGGCGCCAGCAGCCACTTGCCCACGCTGCCCGCCACACCGCCCAGCCAGCCCATCACCGCCGGAGCCGCCTCGCCAATGGCCTGCTGAGCGCGGTCCAGCAGCATTGGCTGCATGCCTTCCAGCCCGGTTTGCCGAATCCAGCTGCCGGCATTGTTCATCAACTCAGGCAGCATGGAAAACCACGCCCTGCCCTGTTCCATCAATGGCGGCAAAAGAAAAAACAGCGCCGCGCTCGTTACAGCGCCCGGCAGGAGCAGCGACAGCGCAGCCGCCGCTGCGGCAGGAAGCCGGCGCTCCAGCCGCTTCATCACCGGGAGCGAGGCCAGCGCCGCCACCATGCCCAGAAACAGCTGCGTCGCGGCCAGCACAATCCAGCGCCTTGCCCAGATGAGCGCCGCAGCCGTCAGCAGCACGCCAGCTATGCGCCACTGCCATTTTCGGATCATGACGCTTCCGCTCTGCATAGCACGCTCCCCTTTCATTCAAAATAGTGTGGGAGGATTTGTTTCCTCCCACACATGGCGGCTTACCAGTTTTTCACCATCCGCGAAAGCCTCTCCACCTGCCGCTGCGCCTGGCGTTTCCATTTCTGGCTTCCGGGCGCCATCATGGCCCCTGCGCCCACGGCAAAACCCAGCATTCCCACCGCCGCTGTTTTGAGCATGCTCATCCGTCGTCCTCCTCTCCAAGCTGCCTCACAAGCTGCGCCCACGAAAGAAGCTCCTGCGCCACCACGTTTCCATCCTCCTGCAGCTGAAACTGCGCCGCATAGGCACGCTGCCCCACAAGGCGGTACAGCGGCCCCTGGCACACCTCCAGCGCTGAGATGCGAAGCGTGCGGCTGCTGAGAAAGGCGTCCGTCACATCGCCTGCGCATGCGCCGCTGGACAGAAACACCCGCCCCGGATGCATCTGTGCCTTGGGCGGCATGCGCACCGGCTGGCTTTCAAGCAGCACGCACCGGCTGCAAAGCTGCATGATCTGCGCGCTGTCCGCCCATCTGGCCGCGCCGATCCCCTTGCGGATCACCACGCCGTCCAGTCTGAGTCCACGCGCGTCCACCATGGCGCTCTCCACGCAGCCCACCTGACGGTTTTCGTACATCACGGGCATGCCAACCATACGGCTCAGGCTGATGTGCACGCGCCCGCCTCCTTTCATCGGCACAGGGTAGGATATCCGCACAGGCGGCATTTTGCACAAGCAATGCATGGCTGTACAGCCGCATTTTGCACCGGTATCATCTTCCAGCTCATTCTGCGTTTCTGTGCCTGTTTTTCTTCCTTTTCAGCCTTCACCGGTGGCAGATGCTGCCAGAAAAGCGGCATGGATCTCCATTGTTCTCAGAACTTGGCTGCATGACGGACGATCTTTCCGCATGGAACGCCCATCTCCCATCGTCAGATGATCGAAAGGCAAGGGAATCACCCTGTGCCAAAACAAAAAGGAGGTATCCCCTTATGCAAAAGACCCATCTGTACAAAAGATGCCTCCGGGCGCTGCTGTTTGTGCTGGTGCTGGCGCTGCCGCTGGTATCGCTGGCCGAAAGCTACATGGTGGTGCGCGGCGGCAGCCTCAATCTGCGCGAGCAGCCCAGCCTGAAGGCCAAAGTGCTTGGCCAGTACCCCACCGGCACCTGGATGACCGTGCACTCTGAGAAAGACGGCTGGAGCAAGGTGAGCGTGAACGGCAAGACCGGCTACGTGATGAGCAAGTTCCTGACCGATGGCAGCACGAGCAACACCCTGTACGTGCGCACCAACACCGGCCGCGGTCTCAACCTGCGCACCGAGCCCGGCCTGACCGGCCAGATCATCACCAGTTTCCAGTCCGGCACTCCTGTGGAAGTGCTGGTGCGCGGCGCCAACTGGCACAAGGTGCGCGTGGACGGCCTGGTGGGCTACATGTCCAGCCAGTTCCTGAAGGGCTCCGCCAGCAGCGGCAATACCGGCAGCCAGACCGGCTACCCCAAGACCGGCATTGTCACCAACCCCGGCGCCAATCAGGTGCTGCTCCTGCGTGAAAAGGCCTCCACCGAAAGCCGCGTGCTGGGCTACTACCGCAACGGCGTGCAGGTGAAGCTGCTGGGCGAAAGCGGCAGCTTCTACAAGGTGAGCGTGAACGGCCAGACCGGTTACATGATGAAGAAGTTCATCACCGTCACCACCGGCTCCGTCAAGCCCTCCGAGCCCTTCGCGGCCAAGCTCATCAACCCCAACGGCAACCACATTGTCAACTTCCGCACCGCTCCCGGCCTGAACGCCCCCATCATCCGCGCCTATCCCGTGGACACCCAGATCACCGTGCTCGAAATGGGCGATGTGTGGTGCAAGGCTGAAATCGACGGCGTGGTCGGCTATGTGAGCCGCTACTTCTTCAAGGCCATCTAAAACTGCATAACAAAAGGACGCGAGGCGTGATGCTTCGCGTCCTTATTGGTGTGCGGGAGCCTCCGGCGGCCAAAGGGCTCTGCCCTTTGGAAACCCGCCTAAGGGGCTAAGCCCCTTAAGAATCCCGTGGGTGAGGCCGCTTTGCGGCCTCAGGAGGACTTTGTTACAGTTTTTTGGTGAAGCAGATGATGCGGTTGGCTTCCGTAAAGCCTGCTTTCAGGTGAAAGGCCAGGCTGTCGGTGTTATGCAGCTCGCAGTCGCTGGCAAATTCGGTGCAGCCCCAGGAGGCGGCCCAGCGTTCGCAGGCTTTGAGCAGTTCCCTTGCGCAGCCTTTTCCGCGGTAGGGTTCTGCTACGTAGATCCCTTCGAGGTAGCCTACGGGGCTGCTTTCGGTGCCTTCCACGTAGTCATGGCGCAGCTGACACTGGGCAAAGCCGGCGGCGTTTTCGCCATCCATCAGCAGGAAGACGGCGGCTTCCGAGCTGGCCAGCAGGTCGGCCATGTCGTTCCAGCGCTCTTCGTACGCACAATCCGGCCAGAGAGCGAGGGTCAACGCCGTCAGCTGGTCAAGGTCAGCGGCTTCGGCTCTGCGGATCATGCTTCTTCCTCCAGCAGTTCATGAGCGCGGCTTTCGCCCAGCACTTCGATGCCGTGTTTCTTCAGCAGCTCGCCGCACACGCCGTAGCCTTCGCACAGGCCGCCGGTGAAGCTGCCGTCGTAGATGGTGCCGTAGCCGCAGGACGGGCTGCGCTCCTTGAGCAGGGCGTGGGTGCAGCCAGCCATCCGGGCAAGGCGCAGCGCTTCCTGCGCGCCCTGTTCGTAGTTGGCGGTCACGTCGCGGCCGTCCTTGGTCATCACTTTTTCGCCGATGCGCTCCGCAGGCACGCGGGGCGTGGGCAGGCCGCCCAGCACCTCGGGACAGACAGGGATGAGCACATGTTTTTCCATCAGTTCATCCAGACAGCTGAGCGGTTTGCGGCCGCCGTCATAGCGGCATTTGATGCCCATAAGGCATGCGCTGATGAGCAGATTCATCTTGCTTGTTCCTTTCAGGCGAGGGTGTTGCCGGGGTTGCAGCTCACCACGCCGCGCTCGGCGTCCAGCGTGACCACAGCGCCGCTCTTGAGAATCCGGGTGGCGTTTTCCGCGCCGATGACCACGGGCAGGTTGAGGCTCATACCGGCGATGGCGCCGTGGCCGTTGGGGTTGCCGTCCTCCAGAATCAGGCCGCTGGCCTTGCGCACCAGAGGCAGCAGTTCGTTGCAGGTCTGGGAGATGACGAGGATATCGCCATCCTTGAAGGTGCGCAGCGCAGCTTCGGCATTATCGCACACGCACAGGCTGCCGCAGCAGCTCTGGCGGGTCACGCCGCGGCCGGTGACGAGGATATGGCCCACCACGTGCACCTTCATCAGGTTGGTGGTGCCGCTCACGCCCAGAGGTACGCCGGCGGTCATGACCACCAGCTCGCCGTCCTTGAGCAGGCCGGCATGCTCGCCCGCCTGCACGGCGCGCTCAAACAGATCATCCGTGTTGTCCGCTTCGTCGATCATCAGCGGCGTCACGCCCCAGCTCAGGTTGAGCTGACGGCAGACGGTTTCATCCGTGGTGCAGCAGATGATGGGACAATCCGGGCGGTACTTGGAAATCATCTTGGCGGTGCGGCCGCTCTTGGTGACGGTGATGATGGCGGCAGCGCCCAGGTCATGCGCGGAGGTGCAGGTGGCGTGGGAGATGGCGTTGGTCACGTCCGGGGTGGGGTCCGCCTCGCGCTCCTTGAAGCGCTTGGTGTAGTTGATATCGCTCTCTGCGCACAGGGCGATGCTGGCCATGGTGCGCACGGCTTCCACAGGATACAGGCCTGCAGCGGTCTCGCCGGAGAGCATGATGGCGCTGGTGCCGTCGTAGATGGCATTGGCCACGTCGGTGGATTCGGCGCGGGTGGGGCGGGGATTCTTCATCATGCTGTCCAGCATCTGGGTAGCGGTGATGACCGGCTTGCCGGAGGAATACGCCTTGCGGATGAGCATCTTCTGGATGACGGGCACCTGCTCCAGCGGGATTTCCACGCCCAGGTCGCCGCGGGCCACCATGATGCCGTCGGACACGCGCAGGATCTCGTCGATGTTCTGCACGCCCTGCATGTTTTCAATCTTGGCGATGATGTTGACATTGGAGCGGCCTTCCTGGCTGAACAGGCGGCGCACCTCGAGGATATCCTCCGCCGTGCGGGCAAAGGACGCAGCCACAAAGTCCACGCCGTTGCGCACGCCAAAGGCGATGTCCTCGCGGTCCTTCTGGCTGAGGTAGGGCATGCTGAGGTCCACATCGGGCACGTTGATGCCCTTGCGGTCGCTCACCACGCCGTCGTTGTTGACCACGCACACGATCTCGTCCGCATTCAGGCTGCGCACGGTCATGCTCACCAGACCGTCGTCGATGAGAATGGTAGTGCCTTCGCGGATATCGCGGGGCAGCTCGCGGTAGGTGATGGAGGCGCGCTCGGCATTGCCGGTGATGGTCTGGGTGCACAGCGTGAAGGTCTGGCCCTTCTTGAGTTCCACCCTGTGGTTTTCAAACAGCTCCAGGCGGATTTCCGGGCCGCGGGTATCCAGCATGATGGCGATGGGCTTGTTCAGCTCAGCGCTCAGCTTGCGGATGCGGTTCATATTGTTCAGATGGAACTCGTGATCGCCGTGGGAGAAATTGAGGCGGGCCACGTTCATGCCGCTGAGCATGAGTTCGCGGAGCACCTCATCACTTGCCGTGGCAGGGCCCATTGTGCAGACAATCTTGGTCTTGCGCTGGATCATGGCGGTTCATCCTTTCCAATGTCAGTAGCGTTTCCTTCATTTCAAGCCCGCCGGCATATCCGGTGAGCGTTCCGTTCTTTCCAACCACACGGTGGCAGGGAATGAAAATGGGCAGCGGATTGCGGTGGTTGCCCATACCCACGGCACGGCTGGCTTTGGGCTGGCCAATCGCTTCAGCCTGCTGGCCATAGGTGCGCGTTTCGCCGTAGGGAATCAGGCGCAGCGCGTTCCAACATTTCAGCTGGAAGGGCGTCCCTCTGGGCGCAAGCGGCACGGAAAAAATCTGCCGCCTGCCTTCAAAGTACTCCTCCAGCTCCCGCGCAGCCTGCAAAAGCACCGGCGTATCGCAGAGCATTTCGCCCGTCAGTATTTCGCCGAACCGCACTTCCCTCAGTGCGCCGCCTTCCTCCACCAGCGTGAGGGGGCCGATGGGGCTGTGGATCAGCTTAGCGCTTGCCATGCCCAAAAAGCGCCGTGCAGTCGTTCAGCAGCATCACCGCGCACACGGCAGCCATCACGCCATAGTCGCGGCCGAGGGAGGGCGTGCCCACGGTGAGGCGGCCATCCAGCGAGAACTCCAACAGCACGATCATCACCGCGCACAGGATCATCACCATCCAGCGGATCCATTTTTCCCTGAGGGAAGCGCCCCTGAGCGCCAGGCCCAGCGCCAGCATCACCAGCGCCGCCGCGCCCAGCTGACCCACGCGCAGGAAGATGAGCAGCATGTGGCCGTCATCGCGCATGCTTTCCAGCAAAATCTGGCTGGCGCCAAACAGCGCCGCAAACAGCACCGCCTTGTCGCCGCTGCGCACAAGGCACCTGGTAAACAGCAGCATCAGCACAAAGATGACGACGCCGGCAAACACTTCGTAGCCCCACACGTTCATGCGGTATTCCACCGACACGCCCATGCGGCTGAAGCTGAACAGCCACGGCAGATTCTGCGTGAAGAAGCCTTCCTCCACCACTTTGCCGATGCCCAGATCGGTGAACTGCTCGCCAAAGCGCAGCGCAGCCAGAGACAGGCCGGCAGGAATGCTGGCAGCGTCCAGCACATCGCCAAACCTGGCCTTCATCACCCTGGCGGTGATGGCAGCAGCGGCAATCAGACCAGCGATGAGGCCGGGCAGAGAGAGGCCGCCGTCAAAGAAGTTGAGCATCAGCCATGCGTTTTCAAAGGTTTCGGTAAAGGTGGACACATTGCATACACAGTACATAAGCCTTGCGCCCGCAATGCCCAGCACCATGCCCAGCACGCCAAACACGCTGGCCGTGCCCTCGGGCAGCTTTTTTCCGGCCAGCTTCATGCCGATGATCAGCACCGCAGCCGCGATGGCCGCGCACAGGCCGTAGGCATGCGCCGTGAGGCCAAAGATGGAAAAGGTGGTATCCATTCGTATGTCTCCTTATTCGCCGGTAGCGCTGGCGAAGTAGATGATATCGGTCACAGAGCGCTCGGCCTGGGGCTTGTCGTTGTACACCTGGCCGTTGAACACCAGCGTGGCGCTGTTGCCGCCGTCCAGGTTATAGGCCTGCTGCGCGCCCAGTTCTTCCATGATGGAGGCGAACTCCGCCATGGTCACGCCTTCGGATGCATCGGTGCGGCCGTTGACCACCACCATGGCATAGGTCAGCGCGCCCAGCTGGGCGATGCCTGCGCGGGGGTTCTTCTGGTTGGGGTCAAACTGGTAGTCCTTCGGAATCTCCTGCTTTTCGCCGTCGATGACCAGCGCCGGGCCGAAGAAGAAGCCGTTGACGATCTCGTGCTCAGACTGGAACACGGCGATGGCTTCCTTCTGCGCATCGTGGCCGTGGGGCAGAATGTGGAAATCGCCCATTTCGTCGATGAGCAGCAGATCCATATTCTTGCTGGTCTTTTCGCGGTAGCTCTTGCCCATGCGCACGATGTAGCCAGCCTTGGTCTTGGTGTAGTAGTCGCCGTTCATGGCAACGATGCCGTTGTAATTGGCAGAGATCTTGGAGGTGTGGTTGGTGCTGGAGGCGCCCAGCTTCTTGCCCGCCACCGCCGTACGGATCTGGGAAGGCGTGGCGATCTTGACATAGGCGATGTACACATCGCTGTCAAACATGCGCTGCTTTTCCATCTCCACGATGATGCTGTCATCGCGGTAACCGTTCTCGGTAAAGTTCTCCGCAATGGGGGTGCTGCCGGGCGCAAACAGGTCGTTCTCCAGGGGAGCGATGTTGGCGGCAGGCAGGATATCGCTGAACACAGCGCCGGCGGCGCGCACGCCCAGCACCCTGGGCAGGCGGGCGTCCTCGTCCCAAACGTCCTCTTCCTCTTCCCAGAGCGCGTCAAAATAGCGGTTCTGCGCCTCTTCGGTAATGGCGCCGGAGGGAATGGTGAACATGAGGGAGCATACCATCAGCACAGCAAGGATGCTCACGGCGGTCAGCAGGTTTTTGCGCATAAAAGTCATCTTTCCTTTCTGTAACAGGCCTCGCATACTTGCCAAATGGGCATACGAAACCATTCTCTGTATTATAACCTATCCCATGTCATTTGAGCAAGAGGAGTTTGTAACACTCATGAGGGGCAAGGGCTGCGAACGTGCGGCGTTTGGTGCTCCCACATTCTCTGCCACAGCGACCGAAGGCAGGGATGGGCCCCTGCCGCGAGGGAGCGGCGCTCAACTGTGTATTTTGCAGAGCGCGGGCGCAGCCTTGGGGCTGCGAACGTGCGGCGTTTGGGCTTGACTTATGTCCTGTTTCGGGGCATAATAAAGTGTTGGATTGTGCGCACACGGAAGGAGGAGATCCCATGCGGCACGAAATCACCGGGGTGGATGCGCGCTCTGCTGCCCAGCGCAGCGGCCTCATGGCGGGCGATCTGCTCCTGAGCATCAACGGGGAAGAGATCATCGACGAAATCGACTATCAGGCGCTCATCGCCTCGTCGCGTTTCGATGTATCCATCCTGCGCAATGGAAAACCCATGACCATTTCTGTGAAAAAGCAGGAGGAGGAGCCGCTTGGCCTGCACTTTGGCCAGAGCATGACCCTCTCGCCCCGCACCTGCCACAACAACTGCGTATTCTGCTTCATTGCACAGATGCCTCCCAGGCTGCGCGAAACGCTGTACGTGAAGGACGACGACTGGCGCTACTCGCTGATGATGGGCAACTTTGTCACCCTCACCAACGTGAGTGACGCGGAGTTTGACCGTATCATCAAACGCAAGGCCTCGCCGCTGTACGTGAGCGTGCACACCACCAATCCGGAGCTGCGCTGCCGCATGATGAACAACCGCTTTGCGGGCGACATCATGCAAAAGCTCACAAGGCTCAAAGAGGCCGGCATCAAGTTTCATTGCCAGATCGTCACCTGCCCAGGCTGGAACGACGGCGAAGAGCTGATGCGCACCCTGCGCGATCTGCGCTCCCTCGCGCCTGCCGCCCAGACCGTGGCCATGGTTCCCGTGGGTCTGACCAGATTCCGCGACGGACTGGAACAGCTGCGCGGATTCACCGGCGAGGAAGCCGCCCGAATGCTTGACATGATCGCGCCTTTCCAGCAGGAATGCCGCGAAACCATCGGCACCACCTTCGCCTTCCCCAGCGACGAGTTCTTCTGCCTGGCCGGTCGGCCCATTCCGCCGGAAGACTGGTACGAGGATTTTCCGCAGATTGAAAACGGCGTGGGTCTGCTGCGCCGCTTTGAAAACGAGCTGGAAGAGGCAAAGCACTTCGACAGCCTCTGGGGCGAGCCCGAACCGGTGGAGCCGAAAACCTACGTCATTCCCACCGGCAAAAGCGCCGCGCCCCATCTGCAGCGCTGGGCGGACACCTACGCGCCCGAGGGTGTGAAGGTGCGCGTCATTCCCGTTGCCAACCATTTCTTTGGCGAAACCGTCACAGTAACCGGCCTGCTCACCGGCGGCGACATCCTCGCAGCCCTCACGCCTGAAGCGGTGGAGGGTGCGGATGAGATTCTGCTTTGCGCCGTCACCCTGCGCCATGAGCGCGACCTGTTCCTGGACGATATGCATATCAATGATTTCATCGCCCGTGCGCCTCTGCCCGTGCGCCTGACCGACAACGACGGACAGGCCTTCTACGACGCACTGCACGGACGCTTTGACGAACAATAAGGAGGAACCCATGGCAAAGCCGCTTGTGGCCATCGTTGGCCGCCCCAATGTGGGCAAATCTTCTTTCTTTAACCGCATCGCCGGCCGTCGCATCTCCATCGTGGAGGACATTCCCGGCGTGACCCGCGACCGCGTCTATGCCGATGTGGAATGGATGGGCCGCCGCTTCAGCATGGTGGACACCGGCGGTCTGGACATGCGCTCCGAAGACGTGCTGCTTTCCCAGATGCGTCATCAGGCGCAGATTGCCATGGACACCGCCGACGTGATCTGCTTCTTCTGCGATGGCCGCACGGGGCTGACCAACGAGGATGAGGAAGTGGCCGACTACCTGCGCCGCACCCACAAGCCCCTGCTGCTGGTGGTCAACAAGATGGACCATCAGGGGCTGGAAGAGCAGCTGTACGAATACTACAACCTCGGCCTGGGCGATCCCATCGCCATCTCCGCCACCAACATGCTGGGTTTGGGCGACCTGCTGGAAGAGATCGTCAAGCTGCTGCCCCCTGCTGACGAGGACGAGATGGAGGACGAGGAGCACACCATCCAGCTTGCGCTGGTGGGCCGCCCCAACGTGGGCAAGAGCAGCCTGACCAACAAGCTGCTGGGCCAGGAGCGCACCATGGTGAGCGACATCCCCGGCACCACGCGCGACGCCATCGACACCTTCTTTACCGATACCGACGGCACCCGTTTCAACATCATCGATACCGCCGGTATGCGCAAGAAGAAGACCATCGAGGATGAAAGCCTGGAGCGCTACAGCGTGCTGCGCTCCATCGCCGCCATCGACCGCTGCGACGTGGCGCTGCTTTTGATCGACGCTCAGGTGGGCGTGACCGAGCAGGACACCAAGATTGCCGGTCTCATCCTCAACGCCGGCAAGGCCGTGATCGTGGTGGTCAACAAGTGGGACGCCATCGAGAAGGACACCAACACCATGGAAAAGATGCGCAAGCAGATCATGAGTGACCTCAAGTTCATGAGCTATGCGCCCGTGCTCTTTCTCTCCGCCCTCACCGGCCAGCGCGTCAACACCGTGCTCAAAGCTGTCAAGGACGCTTACGCCCAGTACTGCAAGCGCGTGCCTACCGGCATCATCAACGAGGCGCTGGCCGATGCTCAGGCCAGCCTGCAGCCGCCCATGACCGCCGGCCGCCGTCTGAAGATCTACTACGCCACCCAGCAGTCCGTGTGCCCGCCCACCTTCGTGTTCTTCATCAACCACGAGGAGCTCATGCACTTTGCCTACGAGCGCTATCTGGAAAACCAGTTCCGCAAGTCGTTTGGCTTCCAGGGCACGCCTATCCGCTTCATCCTCAGGGAAAAGACCAAGGACTGATCCCCCCATCAAGCCAATCATGTTCGGCCGCGTTTTGGGACGCGGTCGAACTTTTATCGCGAGGAATATCCTATGATGCAGGCAATCCGGCCTTTTATTGGAAGCCGCGCCTTTTACAAAAGCGCGCTGGCGGTGATGATTCCGGTCACCATTCAGCAATTGATCAACAACCTGTTCAACATGGTGGACAACCTCATGGTGGGCAGTCTGGACGTAAACGGCCTGGCCATGAGCGCCGTGACCGTGGCCAACCGGCCTTTCATGATTTTCTTTGGCCTGTTCTTTGGCATGACGGGCGCTGCGGGACTGATGATCAGCCAGTACTACGGCGCAGAGGATCACAAAACCTGTCAGGGGCTGTTTTCGCTGCAGCTGCTCATCGGCCTTGTGGCGTCGCTCCTGTTTGGCCTTGTGCTGGCGTCGTTTCCGGAAACCGTCATGCGCATCTTTGTCAGCGACCCCTACACCATTGAGCTGGGCGTATCCTACCTGCGCATCATCTGGCTCAGCTACATTCCCGTGTCCATCAGCAGCACCTGCATTTTCTCGCTGCGTTCACTGGGTCAGAACCGCGTGAGCATGGCCGTAAGCATGGCAGCCATGGCGGTCAACGCCGTGTGCAACTATGTGCTCATCTTCGGCAAGCTGGGCTTCCCGGCCATGGGCGTGGCGGGCGCGGCTATTGGCACGCTCATCTCCCGTCTGGTGGAGATGATCTTCTACCTGTGGCTGCTCTTTGGCAAAAAGACCATCTTCCGCTTCAGCTTCGCCGATTTCCGCCTGCTCAGCCGCACGCAGCTGTGCGCCTTTGTGATGAAGGCGCTGCCGCTGATTGCCAACGAGATCCTGTGGACCTGCGGCATGAACATCTATTTCTGGAGCTATGCCCGCATCAGCGAGCCTTCGCTGCCGGCCGTCACCATTGGCGAGCAGCTCAGCCAGATTGCTTCCGTCATGGCCATGGGCACATCCTCCGCCGTGTCTGTCCTCATCGGCACGGAGCTGGGCGCCAACCGCCTTGAACGCGCAAAGAGCAACTGCAGGCAGCTCATCACGCTGGTGGTATGCATCGGCGTGGTCTGCGCGCTGCTGTGCTCCGTTCTGGGCGCCGTTCTCCCCCATGCCTATCAGGTCACGCCCGAGCTGCGCACGCTGGCCACGCGCATCACCATTACCATGGGGCTGTTCGCTCCGTTCAACTTTGTCTACGGTTTCTGCTTCTACTGCATGCGCGCCGGCGGCGATACCCGCAACGCCATGCTGCTGGACAGCGGATACATGTGGCTGGTGCCTGTGCCCGCCGCCCTGCTGATGGCCCTGCTCCTTCCGGGCAGAATTCCTATCTCCACCGCGGTGTTTGTGGTGCAGTTTCTCATGAATGCCAAAGTCATCATCGCCCTGCGCACGCTGCGCAAGGGCAAGTGGGTGCGCAATATTACGATTGCGTAGCAGGGGCTCTGCCCCTGCACCCCGCTTTAGGGACTAAGTCCCTTAAGAATCCCGTAGTTTGGGCGCGTTTCATGCACCCAAAGGACATAAGCAAACGCCGCTTACTTAGGTAAGTGGCGTTTGTGTTTTGTTCTTTGATGTCAGAATTCACGCAGACACAAGCTGCCATCCTCACCGCTGATTTCCACAAAAGCAAAATGGTATATTCCCAGCGTATCCTGATACCCAACGGCCAGGTTAGGCATCGTTCCGTGGATCACAGCATGGACAGAAAGCGGATGGCTGGGATCCAGCAGCGCCTGGATATGCTCCAGCCTTGCATCAAATACCGCTTCACCGGTTTCACTATCGCATGACCGGAGGCTAACGCTGAACAGGTGCACATGGCTTACCGTTTTGTCCGAGTACAGGACGAATTCCGCCCTGGGCATCCCCGGACCCTCCACAACGCATTCGCTGTAATCATATTCCCTGAGGCAGAAGTTCGCTGCATCATCAACCTTCAAAGCAGAGGGCGAGCCTTCATATTCTCCATCAAAGAGGTTATCCAGCAGTGTAATCTGCTGAGGAAAATGCAGCAAATCGCTGTACGCCACTACATGCTCTGCGCTGACATAACCGCTGCAATCGCCGTATTCCACATAAGCCCAGCCGTTTCCTTCCAACGCACAGTTGCGCACGATGGTATCCGGTGCAATGAAATCAATCGGCTCCAAAGCACCAATAAACGGGTACAGCTCCGTTCCATTCTCACAGTTCGTGATCATCATAGCGCTGCAGACGGATATTCCATCGTATGGCTGCAAATATTTTGTCAGGATGTAGCCTGCAGCTCCCTCATACTCTGCATACATCCACTCATCGTCAACCTGCCGGCAGCCGCTCACCACAGCGCCCAAAGGCACTTTCACCAGTCGCTTGGCCGAAGTGCTGGGGGCCTTACGCATGGATACCCATTCATTACAGTCGACGACCTCCATATCGCCAAGGTACTCTGAACCAGCCATTGCCGGCAGCGCGGCGAACACGAAACACAGCAGCAGGAACAGCATAGTCAGCCGTTTCATCCCTATATGCCCCCTTTATTTCAAATGAATTACAGCATTTTACCACAGATTCTCTCTCCGGGCAATCTGAACCGGACATACGAAACGCCGCTTACCCATTCCATCCGGGCAAGCGGCGTTCATTATGCTCTCATTCGGTTTTCTTTGTAGGAGAGCGCGAGAGGGAGGGTTTCTTTTTCAAAAAGAAACCCTCCCTCTCGCAAAACTCACGTTCCTCAATCCTGCAGCTTCTGAATGGCCTTCACAAAAATATAGAGGTTGTTGACGAGGCTGTCGAGGCTGATGTATTCGCCGGCCTGGTGGGCCAGTTCTTCTTCGCCGGGGAACATGGAGCCGAAGGCGACGCCCTCTTCGAGCACCTTGGCGTAGGTGCCGCCGCCGATGGCCATGGGCTTGGATTCGGTATCGCCGGTGACTTCGGCGTAGGATTCCATGAGGG